>NZ_JAAROG010000018.1:0-364819 GCF_023093515.1 Aeromonas genomosp. paramedia | reverse complement strand
AACCTTCGAAGGCAGAGCCGTCAGATTTACAGTCTGATCCCTTTGGCCGCTCGGGAACCCCTCCCCAAGTGCGAGGCCGCATACTACCAGATCCGGCAAGGTTGTGAACCCCTTGGCCGCATTCTGACGACAAAAAAGTGTCAACTGGTTATTTTTTGATATGTTTCGCTCAAAATTCACGCTTCTCAATGACTTTTATGCCGATGTCCGAGGGGGCCGGCAGGGAGAGCATGGACAGAGGAGCCACGATGGGCTCCTCTTTTTTATGCGGGAGAGGGGGGTTGTGGCGAGGCTCAGGCGTCTGAGGTGCGCGCCTGCTGGCAGCCCTGAACCGCGTGGGCGATGAGCTCGAGGGCGCTCTGCTCGCAGGGGGGCAGCTCCTCGTCGCATTGGCCTAGCGGGGTGACGCGAGGGCCCCATTTGATGAGGGCGGCGCCCCAGGTCAGGCCGGCTCCGAAGGCGGCGGTCAGCAGGTGGCTGCCTGGCTTGACACGGCCCTGCTCCAGCGCCTCGCACAGGGCGATGGGCACGGTGGCGGCCGAGGTATTGCCGTATTGCTCGATATTGACCATCACCTTCTCCATGGGGGCGTTCATCCGCTTGGCCAGGGTCTCAATGATGCGCACGTTGGCCTGGTGCGGGACTATGAGGTCGACCTGCTCGGGGGCTATGCCGGCCTGGGCCAGCACGGCACCTGTGGCCTCGCCCATGCCGCGCACAGCGCGCTTGAAGATCTCCTGCCCCTCGAAGTTGAAGGTGAACAGACCGTCGATGTCGGCGAAACGCACCCGATCCGTCCCGAAGTTCGGCACGTGCAGTATCTCCCGCGCCTCGCTGTCACAGCCGAGCTTGCTGGCAATCAGGCCGCTCTTCTGCTCGCTCGCCTCTATCACCACGGCGCCGGCGCCGTCGCCAAACAGCACTGCGGTGTCGCGCTTGGCCCAGTCCAGCAACTGGATGAGACGCTCGGCGCCTATCACCAGCACCTTCTGCATCATGCCGGTCTGCACCAGGGAGGTGGCGACCGAGAGCGCGTAGACGAAGCCGGTACAGGCGGCATTGAGGTCGAACACCGCCGCCTTGTGGGCGCCAAGGGCCTGCTGCACGGCAGAGGCACAGTTCGGGACCAGCGTGCCCGGGGTGGCGGTGGCCAGTATGATGCCATCGAGTTCACCGGCGTCCAGACCGGCGCAGGCCAGGGCGCGGCGGGCGGCCAGGGTGGCGAGTTCCTGGGTGCTGACGTGGGAGACCCGGCGGGCCTTGATGCCGGTACGCGGATAGATCCACTCATCCGAGGTATCCATGATGGTGCTGAGATCATCGTTGGTCAGCACTGCGGGGGGGAGGCATTTGCCCCAGCCGGTGATATTGGCGTATTTCATCTTGTTATCGCTTCTTGTTGTGGATCGCCCGCGGGCGGAAAAGTGCGCAATTATGTCGTACAGGCTTTCCAGTGTCATCCCGCGGGGAGGGGAGCGCAAGGGGGCGCAGAGGGAACAAGGTGGTGATTTTGCTTAAATTCCCGCTTCTCCTTGTCTTAAGATGAGAGCCGACCCAGGCTCTCCCTTCCCGAGGTGTTGTCAGTGCACAAAGCGAATCTCAACCTCTTGCCCACCCTCAAGGTGCTGCTGGAGACCCGCAACATCAGCCGGGCGGCGGAGCTGCTGCATCTGAGCCAGCCCTCCATCAGCAAGCAGCTCGGCCAGCTTCGCAGCGAGTTTGGTGACGAGCTGCTGGTGCGGGAGGGGCAGCGCTGGCTGCTGACGCCGCGGGCCGAGAGCCTGGCGGCGGCGCTTGCCGATTCCCTCGGTGCCCTGGAGCGGCTCTATGCGGCGCCCGAGTTTGCTCCCGAGCGCTGCGAGCGGGTGTTCCGGCTCGCCTCTTCCGACTACGTGGCCCAGCATATCCTGCCCGACATCTGCGCGGCCCTGGCCAGAGCCGCCCCCCTGGCGGCGCTGGAGTTCAGCCTGTGGGACAAGCGCCAGCTGCCGCAGCTGTGGCAGTCCGAGCTGGATCTGGTCTCCACCATCACCGAGCTGGTGCCGGATCAGATCCGCGGCCTGCATCAGGGGGAGGACAGGCTGGTGATGCTGATGGGGCGTCACCACCCGCTCTCGGGCACGGCGCCCAGCCTGGATGACTACCTCGCCTGGCCTCATCTGCAGGTGAGCGGCGGCGGCGACAAGGACAGCCCGGTGGAGCAGGTGCTGGCCCCCCAGGGGCTCTCCCGCCGCTGGTTCGCCCGGGTACCCTTCTTCCAGGCGGCGGTGGAGGTGCTGCTGCGCACCGACTGCCTGATGACCACCCCGGCCCACATCGCCTGGCAGCTCTCCCGGGAGCATGCCTTGAGTTTTTGCGATCTGCCCTTCGCCACCCGGGTCCAGCAGTATCATCTGCTGTGGCACCAGCGCCACCACCTGGATCCGGCCCACCGCTGGTTTCGCGAGCTGGCCTACCCCTTCCTGCGGGATCACCTGCAGCGCACCCTGGGGGAGAGCCGCAAGCAGCTGGATCTGAAGACGGACCACCTCCGCTAGGACAGTTTGTTATGCCAGCCTATAGCCGTTGGCTATGGACTCTATTCATAACTTTCACTTCTGGCATAGCTGGCCGCCTCCTACCCTGATCCCAGGTAGAGACATTCGACTAGAGAGAAGGAAAGGGTATGGAAATGACGAGTTGGCTGGCGCTCGCCGCCATTTGCGTGATGGGGGCCATCAGTCCGGGGCCCAGCCTGGCGCTGATCATCCGCAATACGGTGCAGGGGGGGCAGGGCCACGGGGTGGCCACGGCGCTCGGCCACGGCCTGGGGGTGGGGATCTATGCCCTGATCACGGCGCTGGGTCTCTCGCTGCTGATCACCCAGACCCCGCTGCTGTTTGATCTTATTCGTTACGGCGGCGCCGCCTTCCTCGCCTGGCTCGGGATCAAGGCGTTGCTGGCCAAGCCCGCCAGTGGCGACGCTGCCGACGAGACGGTGCACGGTGCCCGTGGCCGTCAGGGGGCGTTCGAAGGCTTTATGGTGGCCTTCTTGAACCCCCAGCTCGCCATCTTCTTCATCGCCCTGTTCAGCCAGTTCGTGCACGCCGATACCGGCTGGCGCGAGGGGAGCATCATGATGCTGACCGCCGGCGGCATAGACGCGCTCTGGTACGTGCTGGTGGCCCTGGTGCTCTCCCGCGGGCCTGTGCTGGCCTGGCTCAAGGCCAAATCCTTCGTGATCGACAAGGTGAGCGGCCTGGTACTGCTGGGATTGGCGCTCAAGGTGGTGATCTAGACCCGCGTCGGGTGCCAGCGTAGTCGGCACCCTCTCTGCCCCCTTCTCCCCTGGCGGGAGAAGGGCTGGGGATGAGGGGCAGCCAGATGTGCTTGTCCTTGTACCGGGTCAATCCTGCATTCTGCGGTGATCTTAAGCGGGATCAAGGCGAAGGGCGCCCGGTCTCGCTAGAGTGACGGGCATTTCTCGTCCGCCTTCAGATCAGACCCATGCAGCATCACACCCAGACTAACCGCCTCGAGCTGCTGGCCCCGGCCAGGAACCTCGCCTATGGCATCGAAGCCATCAACCATGGCGCCGATGCCGTCTACATGGGCGGCCCCGCCTTCGGTGCCCGCAGCGCGGCGGGCAACAGCATCGAGGACATCGAAGCGCTGGCGCGCCACGCCCACCGCTTCGGCGCCCAGGTGTTCGTCGCCTTCAACACCTTGCTGCACGACCACGAGCTGGAGCAGGCCCGGCGCCTGACCCATCAGATCTACGAAGCCGGGGCCGATGCGCTGATCGTGCAGGACATGGGGCTGCTGGCGCTCGACCTCCCTCCCATAGCGCTGCACGCCAGCACCCAGACCGACAACCGCACGCCGGAGAAGGTGAAGTTTCTGCAGGACGTGGGCTTCTCCCAGGTGGTGCTGGCCCGCGAACTCTCCCTCGAGCAGATCCGTGCCATCAGCGAGCAGACCCAGGTGCAGCTGGAGTTCTTTATCCACGGGGCCCTGTGCGTCTCCTACAGCGGCCAGTGCAACATCAGCCACGCCCGCACCGGGCGCAGCGCGAACCGTGGCGAGTGCGCCCAGCTCTGCCGGCTGCCCTGCTCCCTGCAAACCCCAGGGGCGGAGGTGCTGGTGGAGAACAGCCACCTGTTGTCCCTCAAGGACATGGATCAGAGCGCGAACCTGGAGGCGCTCATTGCCGCGGGCATCCGCTCTTTCAAGATCGAGGGGCGCCTCAAGGGGCTCGACTACGTCAAGAATGTCACCGCCTGGTATCGCCAGAAGCTGGACGCCATCCTGGAGCGCCGCCCCGATCTGGTGGCTGCTTCCGCCGGTCGTTGCAGCTACGGCTTCACACCGGATCCGAAGAAGAGCTTCAACCGGGGCAGCACCGACTACTTCCTCCACGGCCGCCAGCCGGGGATAGACGCCACCAGGAGCCCGAAATATGTCGGTGAACCCCTGGGCCGCGTCAGCAGGGTGACCCGCGACGGCATCGAGATCGACGGCAAGCCCGTGAGTCTCAACAACGGCGACGGCCTCGGCTTCTTCAAGCCGGGGGGCGAGCTGGTGGGGATGCGCCTGAACAAGGTGGAGGGCAAGCAGTTACTGCTGTCGGAGCGCATGCCGGGGCTGAAGGTGGGCACCGAGATCTTCCGCAACCACGATCAGGCATTCAGCAAGCAGCTCGAAAAGGCGAGCGCGGATCGCCGCATCTGGGTGGACATGGAGCTCGTCGAGTGCGACGAGGGATTGCGACTCGAACTGGTCGACGAGCAGGGTATCGGCGCCTCCGTCACGCTCCCCTGCGACAAGCAGCCGGCCGACAACCCGGCGCGGGCGCTGCAACAGGCGCGGGACCAGCTCGCAAAACTCGGCAACACCCTGTTTGTGGCGCGCCGGATTGAGTTGGTATTCACTTCTCCCCTGTTCATTGCCGCATCCCAGCTCAACGGCTTGCGCCGGGACGGCATCGCCGCCCTGGAGGCGGCCCGTCTGGCCGCCTACCGGCGACCCGAGCGGCGCATCCCCCTGAGCGACGTCACCTATCCCCAACACCGGCTTTCCTACCTCGGCAACGTGCTGAACAGCGCGGCGGAGCAGTTCTTTCGCGAACACGGGGTGGGGCGCATCGCCCCCGCCTATGAGGCGAACAAGGAGCAGGGGGAAGTGGTGCTGATGATCACCAAACACTGCATCCGCTACAGCCAGCAGCTCTGCCCGAAGGAGGTGCCCGGTCTCAAGGCCGAGCCGCTGGAGCTCAAGATGGGCAAGGATACTTTCCGCCTGCGCTTTGACTGCCACCGCTGCGAGATGCAGGTGATGGGCAGTCTCAAGGGGTGATGGCTGCCCGTGTGGGCATAGGGCGGGGGCGGATTTGATGGCAGTATGGGGCGCTGCCTTGTCACGGATGTCCCGTGGTGAGCCGCCTTCCCAAGCCTTCCTCTGCTGACAAAGGAGCTGTCATGAACATCAATGCACTGCCGTTTTGCACGACCCGCTGGGCCGACATCTCGCCGACCGAACACCAGGGGGAGCGCGGCGTCGCCCGCTGGCACACCCAGCAGTTCGGGGCGCTGCGGGTGCGGATGGTGGAGTACTCCCCCGGCTATCTGGCGGATCACTGGTGCAGCAAGGGCCACGTGCTGCTCTGTCTCGAGGGGGAGCTGCACACCGAGTTGCAGGATGGCCGGGTCTTCACCCTGACGCCGGGCATGAGCTATCAGGTGGCGGACAACGCCGAGCCCCATCGCTCTTACACCGAACTGGGCGCCCGCCTCTTTATCGTCGACTGAGCCGCGCGCTCTCCCGTTTCCCCTTGTGCTTCAGGAGCATGCCCATGCTTGAACTCAGACCCAACTGTGAATGCTGTGACCGGGATCTGCCCGCCGACACGGCGACGGCCTATATCTGCTCCTTCGAGTGCACCTTCTGTGCCGAGTGCAACGATCAGTATCTGCACCTTGTCTGCCCCAACTGCGGCGGCGAGCTGGTCAAGCGCCCGCGCCGCCCGGCGGCCAAGCTGGCGAACAACCCCGCCTCCCTCAAGCGCGTCTTCAATCCGAGTCTCAAGGCGACCCTGAGCAAGGGGCGCTAGGGTCCTCCTTCCTCTTGGGCGGGGCCGGGGGCCCCGCCCAGGATCACACCGGTTATTTCTCCATCACCACGTTCCAGGGGCCATCGGCCTGGATAAAGAAGACCGCATCCTCGCTGCCTTCCACCTTGGCCACATGGGGCTGCTTGTCGGTCAGGGCGAAGTAATCGCCGGGACCGAGGGAGTACTCCTTGCCTGCGACCGTCAGGGTAATGGCGCCCGACACCAGGGTCACATAGTGATCCGTGTCGTGATGATGGTTCGGCGTCACCAGCCCAGCCGGGTATTTCAGGAAGAACCGGCTCTGCCCCGTGGCCATGTCACCGGATACCGGTGCGGCGGCGATGCCGTTGCCCATGTCCTTCCACTTGAGATCGGCCTTGGTCATCACCACGGTCGACTCGGCCCGGGCGGGGACGCCGACCAGCAGCAGAGCCGATAGCGAGAGGACGACGGCATGCATGAGTTTCATCTGCACTCTCCTTTGCGAGTTGAACGACCCGTTCAATGGGGCGAGGCCGTCAGGGTCTCGCCTCTCCAAGCATAGGGTCTGGGCAGTCGGTGATGCCTTGCCGACGCTGCGGCGGCGAGGGGCTCAGGTGGTGATGCCCTCAAGGCGCAGCAGCGCCTGCTTGATGGGCAGGCCCCCCGCATAGCCGGTCAGGCTGCCGCTTTGGCCGATGACGCGATGGCAGGGCACTATGATCGACAGCGGGTTGCGACCGTTTGCGGCCCCGACGGCGCGGCTCGCGCTCGGCTTGCCGATGGCGCGGGCGATGTCGCCGTAGCTGCGGGTCTCTCCATAGGGGATGTCGCACAGCGCCTGCCACACCGCTTGCTGAAACGCCGTGCCCCGCGCCGCGAGCGGCAGCGTGAAGCGCTGCAACCGGCCCGCGAAGTAGTCCCTAAACTCGGCGAGGAAGGGGGTGAGCGCCTCGCCGTCCTGCCGCCAGTCGCGCATGTCGGGCAGCGGCCGCAGCCCTGCCACGAAGTCCACGTGTACCAGCCCCTGCTCATCGATGGCGACCAGCAGATCGCCGCAGCGGGTGGGCATAATGTCGTAGCGGATCATGGGGTTGTCTCCTTGGGTTCGTTGTCCGGGTGCGCCCGTACCGGGTCTGTCAGCAGCGCGGGCTGCTCGCTCATGGCGTGCCACAGCCAGCTCGCGGCATAGGCGCGCCACGGCTGCCAGGGGGCGCTGCGCGCTTCCACTTCCTTCACCGGCAGCTTGGTGCCGCCCCCCAGCGCCTTTTGCAGCACGAGATCCGAGGCGGGGAAGGCGTTTGTGTCCAGCCCGCAGCGCAGCCGCCAGTAAGCGACAGTCCAGGGGCCTATGCCCGGCAGCGCGAGCAGTTGCGCATCACTCGCGCCGCCCAGGGTGAGCGCGCCGCCCGCGAGCGCCGCGGCCAGCCCCTGCAGCGTGCGGATACGGCTGCCCGGCATGCCGATGCCGCCCAGATCCAGCGCGCACAGCTGGGCCGGGGTGGGCAGCTGCGCCGTGCCGAATTGCGCCTGGGTGCGTGCCACCAGGCGCCCTATGATGGTGATGGCCCCCTTGACCGACACCTGCTGGCCGACGATGGCGCGCAGCATCACCTCGTATTCGTCCCAGCCCCCCGGCAGCCGCACCCCGGGCCAGCGCTCCTGTATCCGCGCCAGCAGCGGATCCTGCCCGAGCTGCTCGCCGATGCGCACCATGTCCGCATCGAGATCCCACATGCGGCGCACGCGATACAGTATGTCCGGCAGCGCACTCGGCGGCAGATCCTGCACCGTCAGCCTGAGCCTCTCCCCCTCGAGGGGCTCGATGCGAACCAGCCCCTCCTGCTCGCCGACCCGGTGGCGGCGCTCGTAGCCGTGCTCATCCACCTGCTCCAGCCCGGGAATGGCGCGCAGCCGGTAGAACGCGAGCATGGCCTGGGCATCGAACGGCGGGCGGTACATCAGTTGCAACTGCAGGCTCGCCTGCGGCGTCTGCGCCGGGGCACCGCCCTCCCGCTTGCGCAGGGCGCCCGGCGTCAGTCCGTACGCCTGGTGCCAGGCGTCGTTGAAGCGGCGAATACTCGCAAAGCCAGACGCGAACGCGACGTCCGTGATGGGCAGATGCGTCTCCGTCAGCAGTCGCTTCGCGAGCAGCAGGCGGCGCGTCTGCTCCACCTGCTTTGGCGAGGCGCCGAGGTGTTGCTCGAACTGGCGCCGCAGCGTGCGCTCAGTGATCCCGGCCTGCGCCGCGAGCGCGCCCAGGCTGTGCTCCGCGAGCTCGCCGCGCTCGATGCGCGCCAGCACCTGGGCGACCAGGGTCGGCAGATCGCCGCTCTGCGCCGGTGCGAGCTCCGGGCGACAGCGCAGGCAGGGACGCAGTCCGTGCTGCTCCGCCGCTGCCGCGAAGCGAAAATACTGCACGTTGTGCTCGTGCGGCGCTCGCGCAGGGCAGATGGGGCGGCAATAGATGCCGGTGGACAGCACGCCGGTGAAGAAGCGGCCGTCGAAACGCGCGTCTCGCGCGAGCCGCGCGGCGTGGCACTGCTCGCGCGTGAGGCCGGGGATGATCTCGTCCTGGGGCGTTGGGGCTGGGGGCGCTGTGTTCATGGCATGACTCGGATTTCTGTGGGCATATCCCAGAGACTAAGCGGGGGCGAGAGGGGTGACTAGCCAAAAACGGACAGGGATAGCAAAAATAGTGGGGCAGGGGGAAGTGCGGGCGCGACGAGGGGCGCGCCCGGGAGCGGTTATTTCAGGTAGCGCTGTTCGAGGTGCTTGCGCAGCCACTGCGGATTCAGTGCCTCGCCGGTCGCGCGACGAATGAGCTCGTCCGTGCCGTGCAGGCTGCCCTGGGACCAGATGTGGCGACCGAGCCAGCCAAAGATCTCCGGCAGGCGACCAGACGCCACGAGCGTGCCCATGTCGCCGAGTTCACGTTCCAGCGCGAAGCGCAGCTGCGCCGCATACATGGCGCCAAGCGTGTAGCTCGGGAAGTAGCCAAACGACCCGTCCGTCCAGTGGATGTCCTGCATGCAGCCATTCTGGTAGTTGCCCTTGGTGGACAAGCCGAGCCACTGCTGCATCTTCGCATCCCACAGCGCCGGGATGTCCGCGACCTCGATGCGCCCCTCGATGAGATCGCGCTCCAGCTCGTAGCGCAGTATCACGTGCGCCGGATACGTCACCTCGTCCGCATCGACGCGGATGAAGCCTGGCTCGACCCTGTTGTACAGCTTCTCGAGGTTCGCCGGTGCGAGCGCGGCCTGCTCGCCGAAGTGCGCGCGAATGCGCGGCGCCAGCAGTGCGAGGAACGCGGGGTGATGGCCAAGCTGCATCTCGCAGAACAGGCTCTGGCTCTCGTGAATGCCCATGGAGCGCGCCTCGGCGACCGGCTGGCCGAGCAGATGGCGCGGCAAGCCCTGCTCGTAGCGCGCGTGGCCCGTCTCGTGCACTATGCCCATCAGGCTGGAGACGAACTCGTCCTCGTTGTAGCGCGTGGTGATGCGCACGTCCGTCGGCACGCCGCCGCAGAACGGGTGGCTGCTCACGTCGAGCCGGCCGTGCGCAAAATCAAAGCCGAGCAGCCCCATCACCTCCTGGCCGAGCGCCTGCTGCGTCGCGACCGGGAAGGGGCCGTTCGGGGTGAGGATGGCGTCGCGCTTCTGCCGCTCGCTCACGGTCTGGATGAGGCCGGGCAGCCAGCTCGTCAGATCGCCGAAGATCTGATCCAGCCGCGCACTCGTCATGCCGGGCTCGTACAGCGCCAGCATGGCGTCATAGGGGCGCACCCCGAGCGCCTCGGCGCGCAAGGTCGCCACCTCCCGCGACAGGCGCACCACCTCCTCGAGGTTAGGTGCAAAGCCCGTCCAGTCGTTCTCCTTGCGCTGGCGGCGCCAGGCGTGCTCGCACTTGCTACCGGCCAAGGAGAGCGCCTCCACCAGCTCGCTTGGCAGCAGGCTCGCATCCTGCCAGTGGCGCTTGATCTCCGCGAGGTTCGCGCGCTGGGTCGCGTCCAGCGGTTCGCTCTCGGCCCTGGCAATCCAGTCGCCGAGCTCGGGGGCGGTGCGTTTGTGGTGGATCAGCACGCCGAGCTCCGCCATCGCCTCCGCGCGGGCCTCGTTGCCCCCCTCCGGCATCATGGCGGCCTGATCCCAGCCGCAGATGGCGGACAGGTGGGAGAGGCGGTGCAGTTGTTGCTGATGTTGTTCGAGTTTCTGGTATGACATGGGATTGTCCTTGTTATCGTCCCTGATGGTATGCACCCCGTACCTGGCATGATCGGGGCTGCCCGATGCTAGCACTGAGCCGCGGGCGGGGGCCACCCTCAGGCGGTCAGCCGAGGCGCTTCTGGTGACGTTCGCGGTTTTCGGCCTTCTTGCGCTCGCTCTTTCGCAGCAGCACATAGAGCGCGCCGCTGCCGCCGTGGCGACGCTCGGCGCTGTGGATGGCCATCACCGCAGGCAGTTGCGGCAGCCAGGCGCTGACATGGCTCTTGAGCAGGGCGCGTGGGGTGCTGCGCTCCCCCTTGCCGTGCAGGATCAGCAGGCAGCGGATGTCCCGCACCTCGCACTCCTGGATGAACTGCACCAGGGCGGCTCGCGCCTCCTTGATGGTCTTGTGGTGCAGATCGAGGGAGCCTTGCAGCTCGTACTTGCCGAGCCGCAGCTTCTTGTAGACCCCCTCCTGCACGCCGTCGCGCTTGAAGCCAACGATGTCGTGGGGATCCAGCATCTCGACCGCCTCCATGCCGAGCTGATCCAGATTGAGCTGTTCGGCGGTGGCGGCTTCCCGGCGCGCGAGTTGCGCCTCGGTCGGCAGGCTGTTGCCCGCGCTGGGGGCTATGTGGTCGCTGCGCAGCGGCCGCACGTCGGCCACTTCCTGCAGGAACAGTGAGAGTTCGTCGTTATGAGACACTGCAGGCTCCCCGCATGAGAATGAGGGGGCATTATAGCGGGCCTGACCCGTGCTTAGAATGGCGGGCGGGGCGGGCTCAGGGGCCCGCACCTAGTGCCGCGCCGGGTTATTGACCCTCTTTCGGCGGTTCGGCGTGCATCACCTTGTAGATGAAATAGACCGCATAGGCGCTGATCAGCAGGAAGGTGCCGATAATCACCAGCATGGACATCAGCCCCACGCTGTTGCCGAACATCAGGTTCATCCAGAATTCCATCTCGTCCACTCCTGTCATTGCGCGATGACAGGCATGATAGATACCTCTTTGGGTGGGGTGAGATGATCTCGATCAAGTCCCTCTGTGGTTATTTAATCGGCAAACCATTCTGTGAGCGGCCTCGCACCTGGCGCCCCGCCAGGCGGCAGGGGGCCGGTCTGGCGGACTTAGTTTGCCGCTGCGGGTTCGGTGAGCGGCGTGATGCGCCAGCCCTGCTGCTCCAGCAGCGCAAGCAGGCCCTGCTCGCCGTAAAGGTGCAGGGCCCCTACCACGATAAAGCTCTCGTCTGGCAGGCCGGGCCACTTCTTGACCCAGTTGCGGTTGCGCTCCGCCAGCAGGGTCTGCTCCAGCCAGGCTTGCAGCTTGGGTGGCGCCATCTCCTCCTTGAGCAGGTTGATCAGGGTGGCCTGATCGCCCTCCTGCCATGCCTTCATCACCCCATCGAAACCGGTCTTGAGCTCGGGCAACTCATCCAGGGTGCTCTCCAGCATCAGGGTCTGGTTGTCACCGACGCTCGCGAGATAGCCGAGCTGCTCCAGCAGGGTCTCCAGCCCGACTATGGGTTTGCCGCCGTCGTTCGCCCGCCTGGCGAAGTGCTGATCCACTCCGAATTCACCGCGATAACCGGTGCGCTCCAGGGCCGCCTGGGTCAGGGTGATGGCCGCAAACCAGGGGCGCAGCGGCGCCAGCATGCTCTCGGTCAGACCGTTCTGGCCGGCGGCGATCAGGGTGCGTCGGTAGAGGTCGATGGGCAGGTGATCCTTGAGGGTCTTGCCATCCACCAGCCGGGTGATGGCCCCCATCTCCTGCCACTGCGCCTGGCTGATGTGGGTCATGTCCACCTCCATCACCAGGGCCCGGCTCTGCTGCCAGGCGCGCTCCACGGGATCCGGCAGGGGATAGAGGGAGGGTTTGCCCGCGTGGATGGACCCCAGCAGCCAGTGCTGTTCGTTGCCCTTGCTGATGCGATAGAAGGCCGGATCGGCCAAGGCGTTCAGCGGCAGCAGCAGCCAAAGCAGTAAGGAGAGCAGCGTGCGATGGAATCTCATGAGGCACCTTATGTGAGCGGGATCAGTGCTCTATGATAAGTCCTCATTTGTCACAGCCAAGAGGTTTTCCATGCCCCACCTTCGTTTTCGGGCAGTTTCTGTCGACACCCTGCAGCAGATAAGCACGCCCCTGCTGGCGGATCTCTGCGCCCTGACCGGCGGCAAGCCGGAGTTTGTCACCCTGGAGTGCGTGCCGAGCCAGTGGGTACGAGACGGCCAGCCCGAGGCCGGTTTCCCCTTCGTGGAGCTGGTCTGGTTCGAGCGCCCGCAGGAGATGCAGGATGCCGCCGCCGCCCTCATCACCCGCCACCTCAAGGCGGTACTGGGGGAGCAGACCTATGTGGTGGTGCAGGTGCTGCCCATCGTCAAGAGCGCCTACTACAGCAACGGCCAGCACTACTGAACAGATGCGGGTGCTTAGGCGGGGATCAGCCCCCGCCGGGGATCAGGCCGACTTGCCGAGGATCCGGTCAAGCCAGCGGCTCGGCAACAGGCGACGCAGTATGCTGAACAGCCTGGTGGGCAGGGTGACCGGGTAGCGGTGCCTGGGGCGCTTGCTCTGCAGCGCGTGCAGCAGCGGCGGTATGCAGGCCTCGCTCGGCAGCGTGAAGCCGCTGGTAGAGCCCTCTTTCTCCAGCCGGGTCAGGGTCTGGCGATAGGCGCCCTGATGGCGGCTCTGGGCCGGATCTATGTGGCGCACGAAGGCGTCGCGGGCATTGGCACGAAACCGGGTGTCGATGGGGCCGGGCTCGATCAGGCTGATGTGCACGCCGCTGCCCTCGAGCTCCAGGCGCAGGGTGTCGGTGTAGCCTTCCAGCGCGAACTTGCTGGCGTTGTAGGCGCCGCGATACTTCATGGCCACCAGGCCAAGCACGGAGCTGTTCTGCACGATGCGACCCTCGCCCACGGCCAGCATGGCCGGCAGCACCTGACGAATGAGATGGTGCCAGCCAAACAGATTGGTGTTGAACTGCGCCTTGAGCGCCTCCGTCGGCAAGTCTTCCAGCGCGCCGGGCTGGCCGTAGGCGCCGTTGTTGAACAGCCCGTACAGGCGTCCCCCGGCCAGGGCCAGCGCCTCTGCCGCCCCCCGCTCTATGCTGGCGGTGTCCGCCAGATCCAGTTGCACCGCCAGCAGACCCTGCTGTTGCAGCTGGGCGACATCCTCGGCCTTGCGGGCGGAGGCGATCACGGTGAAGCCGTGGGCGCCGAGCGCGTTGGCGGCGGCGAGGCCGATGCCGCTGGAGCAGCCGGTGATAAGCACGAAGGGGTGGGGCATGAAGATCATCCTGATTGGCGGCCAGCACAGGGCCGAAGATGGCATGGTAGCCCGAGCGCCACCAAAAACAAAACCGGGCCACGTGGCCCGGTTTTCGATCAGTACAGATGCCTGATTACATGATGGTGAACGGCATGATGATGTGGAACTTGACGTCATGCTCGGAGCTGAACATGTTCGGGTAGTACCAGCTGCCCTTGTCGTCCTGCTCGTTGTTGTAATCGGTGTAGTGCAGCTTGAACAGAGTGCCCTTCAGCTTGCCATCCTGCACCGTGTACATGACGTCGAAGTTGACGGCCCACTCTTTGCCCGGCTCCAGGGTGCCGTCGCCATTGTTGGCATCCCAACCGTAGGCACCGGAGACACCCGCGGCCCAGCCCGGAGCACCGACCAGATCATCCAAGGTACGAGTGGTGCCGAAGAAGACGGCCTTCTCTTCGTTGTGGTTCCAGTCTGAGCGGGAATCCCACCAGATCTCGTTCGCACCCTGGGAGTTGCCGTAGCCACGGGTCAGACGGGGCAGGTAGTTGCCCAGATCCCCTTCGGCCTTGGTGTACAGACCTTCCAGGCGGAAGGAGTAGGGACCGGCTGCCCAGCTTGCGGTCAGGGCTTGTTGCCATGCCAGACCGTCATAGTCTTCGTTCTCGGTGTCGGAACCGTAGAACTGGTAGCTGGTGTTCAGGCCACCCAGCACGTCAAACTTGTGAGCCAACTTGAAGTGGTAGCTGTCCATGTAGCCTTCGGACTGACCGAAGCCACCCGTGATGGCAGTGCCGTCTTCAAAGGTGTAACGGGCTGCCAGACCGTGGATGTAGTCGATCTTGTTCGCATCGGTGAAGGGATCGCTGGCATAGGGGCTGCTCTTGGAGAAGCCGGCGGTGTTCTTGAACCAGGGCGCCTTGTACTCATCGGCGATGGCGTAGGTCAGGTAGAGGCCGCCGAAGTTGCCTTCGATCTGGCCACCGCGGTAGGTACCGGGTTGATAGGACCAGTTGACGCCGAGGATGCCGGGTACATAGAGCTGGGTGTAACCACCCTTGGCGGTGACAGCGTCACCGAACTTGAGTTTCAGGGCGGCGGTGGAGAGGCTGAAGCCATTCTCGGGAACACCGTCACCACCTGAACCCCACTGGTCGCCCCAGAAGGAGAATTCGTTCTCTTCGTTGACCCCGTTGCTCTCGTCAACGGCCAGGTCATAGGCGCCAAAGCCGCCGACATCCAGCCCGACCATGCCCCAGGCATAACCGGAGTTGTAGTTCAGGGCTGCCTGGGTGGTGGCATGGCTCAGGTTGGAGTGGTATTTGCCATCCTGACCCGGACCGGCCTGGACGCGATCACGCTCGCGCTGGAAATAGAACAGGCCGCCTGTCAGCTTGCCTTCGTCGATGAAGGCTTCATAGGACTTGCCGTATTCCGGGCTCATCATGTCCTGAGCCGCGGATGCCATGCCGGGGGCGAGCAGCGCCGCAACCACGGCGGCACTCAAAGAGGCGCGCTTGAAGATCACTTTTTCCATTTGTTATTGCTCCTGATTTTATGGACTTAGCTTTTTTTTCCGGCAGTCGGGCAGAGGCCCGCCGCTCGGCATTGGCATTGCAATCAACACCCCGTAGGGCAAAAAATTCTTGTCTGTGTCGTCCCCTGGTTCCCGAATGCCTTGGCGCATCGGCTAGGGGTCATCTGTATATTTACAGTCATTGTTTTTTATGTACCGACCCTTGGCGATCGGACACCACCAAGAGTACGTTCGCGGTGCGAAATATCAACCGGAAGTTCCCTTGAAGTTTCAAAAATATGACCGAGTGCAAATAATCATGATTCTTGGTGTGGGCACTCCCAGCCCACTCATGTCGGCAATGAGAACGCTTTCAGGTGGTTTTTTCCGTTTACCTGGGGGGATCTTGACGTGGAAGCAGAACTTTCTTTGTTAACCTGACGGCAACATATAATTTTGTGTCACAAAAAAAGATGTCCGCCCTGCCGGGTCGGCGCCCCCGGCCGGGTGGCGTCGAGCCGACTCCCCGGCAGGGGTCACTGCATCCGGCAGGGCGCGCGGGGGCGGACTTGAATGAGGACTTATGAGGGTGCAGGCCAGGCGCACACAGGGACGCCGGGCCTGCCGAGGGGCGGCTGACTCAGGCCTGGCTCAGGATCCGGGGGATCTGCTGGGCCTGGTGGTGGATGTGCTCCGAGACCTGCACCGAGAGACGGCTGCCCTGGCGGGCATGCTGGCTGATGCGGCCGATGAGGGCGGCGAAGCTGGCCAGCCTGTGCTCCTGGCTTCTGGCGTTGTCGGCCCCCTGCAGGGCGATGACGGCGGTGCTGCGCGCCATCTCCCGCACCGTCTGGGTGGTCTGGCGCAACTGTTCGGCCTGCTGGCGCTGCCCGGCGGCTTCCGTCGTGATGCGGGTCAGCACGGTGGCGAGCTGATCCCCCGCCTGGGTGAGGCTCTCCAGGATCTCGGTGATCTGGCCGAGGGAGCGCTGGGTGTCGGCGGAGAGGTGGCGCACCTCGTCGGCCACCACCGCGAAGCCGCGCCCCTGCTCGCCGGCGCGGGCCGCCTCGATGGCGGCGTTGAGGGCCAGCAGGTTGGTCTGCTGGGAGATGTGGCCGATGACGTCGACGATGGCGGTCACATCCTCCACCGAGCGGGTCAGCTGGGCCAGGGCGCCGCTGCTCTCGTCGATGGCAAGCCCGGTCTGGGCGGTGGCCGCCAGCATGCCCCCCACCAGTTGCTCGCTCTGGCTCATGGAGTGCTCGTTGTGCTGGGCGTGCTCCGCTATCTCGGCGGCGACCTGGTGCACCTCGCTGGCGAGCTGATTGAGCTCCTGCATCATGGTATCGCTCTCATCCACCGCCTGCTCGGTGGTGCGGGTGCTGTGATGGATCTCCTGCACCTGCTCCACCATCTCCTGCAGGCTGGAGGAGACGCTGGAGAGCTGGCCCGCCTTCTGTTGCTGATCCTGTTGCAGACGCTGGATCAGGCGGTTGTAGCTCGCGACTATGTCGGCCAGCTCGTTGCGCTCGCGCCCCGTTGCCAGCAACTGCGCCTGACCCGTGGCATCGAGCTGCAGGAAGGCCGCCCGCAGTCGCAGCAGGGGCCTGACCAGCCAGCGGCGCTGCACCAGTGCGAACAGCAGGGCGACCACCACCAGGCAGAGCGCCAGGGAGGCGAGCACGGTGGCGAGCTCCCGGTTCATGGTCTGGCGGGCGGCGGCGAGCCGCTCACCCAGCTGCTCGCCGGCCTGCAGCAATTGGGTGATGTCCTGCTGCACCATCTTGCGCGCCAGTTGCTGCTGTTGCAGCCCCTTGCTGCTGTTCTCGAGCTCCATGGGGTAGCGCTTGAGCAGGGAGACCAGCTCGGCTTTGGGCAGCTCCCCGAGCTCCTTGCGCACCGGCTCTCCCAGGGTGAACTCGTCGGCGGCGGTCTCCTCGAAGAGGTTCAGGCTCGGCAGGGCCGCCAGGGAATCCGCCTGCTTTTGCAGGGCGGCGAGTTCGAACTGCAATCCTTCGAGGCGCTTGGCGCTCGCCTGCTCCATGTAGTTCTGGCGCTGGTGGGCGAGGGCGGGCAGGGTCGCCAGTATGTCGGCGGCCCCCTGGCGATAGGCCTCGGCGCTGGCCGGATCCCGGTCTGCCCCCTGCTGGCCGTAACGCAGCAGCGCCCGGGCCTGGGTGCTCAGCTCGTTCTCGGCGTTTTGCAGCAGCCACTGGCTGTTGCCGGAGAGCTTGCCCGCCGCCAGATAGTCCCCCTCGATGCGTGCCCCCATCTGCTCGAGCCGGGCGCGCAGCGGGTCGGCTTGCTGCCCGTCCAGCTGCGCCAGCAGCGCGAGCGCCTGCTGGCGCACCCCCTGGGCCTCGGCCAGGCGCAGGGGATCGCCGCTGCCGAGGTAGTCGCGAAGGGCCCCCTGCAGGGGACCGCTCAGTTGTTGTTGCAGGCGCTCCTGCTGGCGCTGGGCCTGTTCGGCCCGATTGAACTGCTGCCAGCCGTGATAGAGGGCGGTGGCCTGAACGCCGGCCACCAGCAGCAGTACGAGGGAGGAGAGGGAGGCATAATGGGCAATTTTCACATCTGAGTCCTGCTAGAAGCACGCAATGGGCGTGAGCTTAAGCAGGGGAGATGGCGTTTTTATGACAGCGGTTGTGCCGCTTTGCGGCTCCCGGGGGCCTTTACCAGCAAGCCGAGCAGGGCACCGCCCATGATGAGGGTCCCCGCCAGCAGGTGGCGCGGGGTGAGCTGCTCACCGTTGAGCCAGACCAGCAGCAGGGTGCTCAGCAAGGGGGTGAGGTAGGCGAGCGCCCCGATGCGGCGGGGATCCCCGTCTCGCAGCGCCAGATACCAGGTGACGAAGGCCGCCCCCATGGGACCGAGGGCCAGCCCGGCGATGAGCAGCCAGTCCCCCTGGGGGATGCGGGCGAGGGGCAGCGGCCCCTCCAGCCCCCAGGCGAGCAGCAGGGCCAAGAGCCCAGCGGGCAGGCAGGCGGCCGCCGTGACCACGGCGGGGGCGGGGGGCAGGCGGCGGGAGAGCACCGAATAGGCGCCCCAGACGATGGCGGCGCCGAGGGCCAGCAGGTAGCCCGGCAGATGAGCCTGTTGCAGTTGCAGCTTGCCATCGACCATCACCAGCACCGAGCCCGCCAGACCCAGGGCCCCGGCCAGCAGATGGTGCAGGCTCAGGGGATGGCCCGGCAGCAGCAATGGCGTGAACAAGATGATGCAAAGCGGCCAGAGGTAGTTGATGAGGTTCGCCTCCAGCACGGGGGCGTGGCGAAAGCTCATGAACAGCAGCAGGTGATAGAGCAGCAGGGCGGTGATGGTCACCAGCCAGGTGAGGGGGCTGGCGCGCCACTGGCGCCAGAACGGCAGGGTGCCCGCGCCGCAGAAGAAGAGCACCAGCCCCACCAGCACCAGGGGCGACACGCTGGTGATCCGGGAGGTGAGCGCCGCGAGGGAGGCCCACAGCAAGATGGTGAGCAGCGCAAAACCGGTGGACTTGTCCCACCAGGAAGAAGCAGACATCCAACACTCCTTTGCAAGATGAAGAAAAAAGAGGGCCAGTCTAGCAGACTGGCCCTCGTCACACAGCGTTGCCGTGACGCTGCGAATCAGGACTCCCGGCTCGGGACGGCGCCGGCCGCCGGGGTCAGGGACTGCCCCTTGACGTACCAGACGATGAGCGCCAGCACCAGCAGCGGCAGCACTGGGTCGAACCAGGTGCCGCCGGAGCCGAACATCAGGTTCAGCAGGGCGACGCCGGTGCCGCCGATGGCCCAGGCGATGGTGGTGGGGATGGACCAGACGATCATCTGCTGCTTGACGTCGGAGATGCCCATCATGCGGTTGACCACCCAGAACAGGCTGTCGTTGAAGTAACCGAAGAAGAGCGACCCCATGGTGGCGGCCTGGGCGGCCAGCAGCATGTTGACCCCGGGGATCTGCGCCAGTATGGGGGCGGAGATGGAGGCCGCCGTCACCATGGCCACGGTGCCTGACCCCTGGATGAGGCGCACCAGGGTCGCCACTATGAAGGGGATCAGTATGGGGGAGATGGGCAGCTGGGCTATCTGCTCGGCGAGCTGCTGACCCGCACCGCTGTCGCGCAGCACGGCCCCGAGGGCTCCGCCGGCACCGGTCACCAGCAGTATGATGCCGGCCGATTGCAGCCCCTCTTCGAGACGGGCGGCGGTGGCGTGTCTGTCCATGTGCGGCACTAGCGTATAGACCGCCAGCAGCACGCTGATGGCGAGCGCTATGATGGGGGTGCCGATGAAGTTGATGCCCTGCACCAGGGGATTCGCCATCAGGCCGTCCATCCCCTCCAGGGTGGCCAGGGTGGTGAAGATGGCCTTGACGAAGATGAGCACTATGGGCACCAGGATCGGCAGCAGCGACAGGGTCAGGCTCGGCAGGGTCTTGCCCTCCTTCTCCTTGAGGTACTGCTCATAGGTGGCTTGCAGCTCGTCCGGGGTCTGGGCTGCGTTCGCGCCGAACTCGGGGTACTTCTTGTCGAGCCACTGGGCATAGAAGACGATGCCGAGCACGCAGGGGATGGCCAGGGCCATGCCGGTCAGCAGCATGGCGCCGATGTCCACGCCAAACAGGCCGGCGACACCGAGCGGGCCCGGGGTCGGTGGCACCGTATGGTGGGTCACCACCAGGCCCCCCGCCAGGGCGACCCCCAGGGTCAGGATGGAGCGCTTGCCGCTTTTCGCCAGCGCCTTGGCCACCGGATAGAGGATGACGAAGGCGGAGTCCACGAAGATGGGGATGCTGACGATGTAGCCCGTGATGGCCAGGGCCCACTCCTCGCGGCGCTTGCCGAGCCACTTGATGAAGCTGTAGGCGATCTGCTCGGCGGCGCCGGAGACCTCAAGCAGGCGACCCATCATGACCCCGAGGCCAATGACGATGCCGATGCTACCGAGGGTGGAGCCAAAGCCCTGGGTGATCACGGTGAGGGTCTTGTCGATGCTCATGCCGCCGGTGATCCCGGCGATGCAGGCCGCCGCCAGCATGGCGATCAGGGCGTGCACCCGGGTACGGATGACCAGGAACACCAGCACGAAGACCGCGATGATGAGACCTATGATGGGGGTTGGGATGTCGCTCATGATGCCTCCTGCATGTCATGGGTGATGAAACTGTCGATGATGTCGGCAAACGTCCTGTCTGCCGCGAAGCCGAGGGCGCTGGCCCGCTGGTTGTCGATGCGTCCCGGCCAGCTCGCGACTATGCGCTCGACGGCCGGATCGGCGGCAAACTGCACCCGATCCCGGGCCGCCTGGCCACCGGCCCGTGCGAGGGCCTCCAGCATCTCGCCGACGGTCACGCTGATGCCGGGCAGGTTGATGCTGCGGGCGTCACCTGTGGCGGGGAGCCTGGCCGCCAGCAGGAAGTTCGCGACCACGGTGGCGGGGCTCGAGAGCCAGAGGCGTAGATCCGGGCTCACCGGGCAGAGGGCGCTCTCCCCTTGCAGCGGCTCGCGGATGATGCTGCTGACGAAGGACGAGGCGGCGCGGTTCGGCTTGCCCGGCCGCACGCAGATGGTGGGCAGGCGCAGTACCAGACCATCCACATAGCCCTTGCGGCTGTAGTCGTTGACCAGCAGCTCCCCCATGGCCTTCTGGGCACCGTAGGAGGAGGTGGGGGTGAGCGCCGTGCCATCATTCACCAGCGCCGGCAGCGGGCCGCCATAGACGGCCAGCGAACTGGTGAAGACGAAGCGGATGCCGGGGCGGGCATGGCGGCAGGCCTCCAGCAGGGGGCGGGTGGTGTCCAGGTTGACCTTCCAGCCCAGATCGAAATCCTGCTCCGCATGGCTGCTGACGATGGCCGCCAGGTGATAGACCACGGCGGTCCGCTCGCTGATGAGGGAGTCGGCGACACCGGGTTCGGTGAGGTCGGCCCGCAGGCAGCGAACCCTGGGGTCTGGCAGGGGGGATTGCGGCTGCTGGATGTCTACCAGCAGCAGCTCGGTGAAGGGGTGGGGGCCTTGCAGCAGGGCCCGGGCCAGTTTCTGGCCCAGGAAGCCACCGCCGCCGGTGATGATGATCTGCATCTTGTTATCCTCAGACTCGTTCATGTTCAGGGTCGTTATTGTTGTGTCAGCCAGCCCAGCCCCTCCCGGGTGCCGGCTCTGGGGTTGTACTCGCAGCCAATCCAGTCGTGGTAGCCCGCCTGCGCCAGCACCTTGAACAGGTGGGGGTAGGCGATCTCCCCCTCGTCCGGCTCGTGGCGATCCGGCACCGAGGCGATCTGGACATGGCCGATGGCCGGGCCCAGCTTGCCGATGAGACGGGTGAGATCCCCGTCCATTATCTGGGCGTGGTAGAGGTCGAGCTGCACCCCCACGTTGGGTCTGTCTATCTCCTGCACCAGGGCCAGGGCGTCGAGCTGGTGGGCCAGGAAGTAGCCGGGCACATCCCGATCATTGAGCGGCTCGAGCAGCACCCTGATGCCGTCTGCGGCCAGGAAGTCGGCGGCGAAGCGGATGTTGTCGATCAGGGTCTGGCGGTGGGCCGAGAGGCTATGAGCCGGGTCGACTATGCCGCTCATGGCGTGCACCTTGGTGCAGCCCAGCGCCAGGGCGTAGTCACGCACGCTTGGCAGGTGGCCGCGAAACTCCGCCTCCCGCCCCGGGATGGCGGCCATGCCGCGCTCCCCCGCGCCCCAGTTGCCCGGCGGCATGTTGAACAGGGCCTGGGAGAGCCCCTGCTCGCGCAAGCGGCGGCCCAGCTCGGCGGCAGGCCACTCGTAGGGGAAGAGGAACTCCACGGCCTCGAAGCCTGCGTCCCGGGCGGCGGCGAAGCGCTCCAGGAACGGCACCTCGGTAAACAGCATGGTGAGATTGGCGGCAAACTTGCTCATGGCGTGATGCTCCTCAATACGTTGTGTTCATATCGGGTCAGAGAGGCGGACCAGGGCTGGCTCATGGTTTCATCCTCCTCAATTCATCGATTTCGGGTTCGCTCAGGTAGCGGATGGAGTGGCCATGGAGCATCAGTGCCAGGCGCGCCGTCTCCTCCAGCTCTTCCATGTTGTTGACCGCATCCACCAGATCCTTGCCCGTCACCACGGGGCCGTGGTTGGCGAGCAGGAAGGCGTTGCCCTCGGGGGCGCGGCGCCCCAGCTCCTCGGCGATGCGGGCATCCCCCGGCTTGTAGTAGGGGATGAGCGGCAACTGGCCGACCCGCATCACGTAGTAAGGGGTGAAGGGGCGGATGACGTTGGCCGGATCCAGCCCCTCCAGGCAGGAGAGGGCGGTCAGGTGGGTGCAGTGCAGGTGCACCACGGCCCGGCAGTGCGGATTGTTGTGGTAGATGGCGAGGTGGAAGGCCACCTCCTTGGAGGGGCGATCACCCCCCAGGTGCTCCCCCTGCAGGTTGACGTGAGAGAGCCTGTCGGCGCTGAGCCGTCCCAGGCAGGAGCCGGTGGGGGTGGCGATCAGGGTACCGTCCGGCAGCAGGGCAGAGAGGTTGCCGGCGCCCCCGGTGGCATAGCCGCGCTGGAAGAGGGAGGCCCCCAGCATCACCATGGTGTCGCGCAGTGCCTGTTCAGTCATGGAAGTACTCCTGAGCCTTGTCGAAGAAGTCGTCGCTCCCGAAATTGCCGGACTTGAGGGCCAGCGACAGGGGGGCGTCGATGGCCCGCACCCAGGGCACACCGGGGGCGATCTGCGGGCCTATGTGGAACGCCTTGACGCCGAGGGCCTGGGTGACCCGGCTCGAGGTCTCGCCACCGGCGATGATGAAGCGGTCCACACCGGCGCCTTGCAGCAGTTGGGCGAGGCGGGCAAAGCAGTGCTCCACCGTATCGCTGGCCGCCTGCTGGCCGTGGGTCTCCTGAATGCGGGCCAGCTCAACCGGGCTGGTGGTGGCGTAGACCAGCGGCGCCGGGGCCAGGGGCTGGTCCAGTACCCAGCGCGCCAGCTCGGCCGGGTAGTCGGCCTCTTCGAGGCAGCGCACCACGTCCAGCGCCAGGGCGGGGGCGTGCTGGCGATAGCGGGCCACCTGGCGGTTGGTCATCTCGGAGCAGGAGCCCGACAGCACAGCGGCGCGGGTGCCTCTGGGCCAGCCCGCCTCGCGGGCACCCTGCAGATCGCCGCTGCCAAGCTGGCGGGCCAGGCCGATGGCGAGGCCGGATCCGCCGGTCACCAGGGGCATGTGGAGGGCGGCGGTGGCGATGTCCAGCAGGTGCTGCTCGGTCAGGGTGTCGACCACGGCGTAGCGCACACCCCCCTCTGCCAGCTGCTCAAAGGCGTCGGAAATGGCATCAGGGCCTTGAGCTATGGTGGCGAACGGCACCAGACCGGCGCGGCCCTGGGCCTGCCCCTCCATCAGCCGCAGCAGGTTGCTGTCGGTCATGGGGGTGATGGGGTGGTGGCGCATGCCGGACTCGGCGAGCGGCTGGGTGCCGACGAAGAGGTTGCCCTGATAGACGGTGCGACCGTTCACCGGCAGGGCCGGGCAGATCAGGGTGAAGTCGTGGCCAAGCGCCGCCAGCAGGGCGTCGGTGACCGGTCCTATATTGCCCGCCGCCGTGCTGTCGAAGGTGGAGCAGTATTTCTGGTAGATGCGCGGGCAGCCGTGGGCCTTGAGCCAGTCGAGGGCCGCCAGGGAGTCGCGCACCGCCTCATCGGCGGGGCAGGAGCGGCTCTTTAGGCTGATCACCACGGCATCGACCCCGGTCAGATCCGCCGCTGTCGGGATGCCGGCAAACTGGATGGTGGAGAGGCCGTTCTCCACCAGGAAACCGGCGATGTCGGTGGCGCCGGTGAAGTCGTCTGCGATGACACCGAGTTTCATGGCTGATCCTCCTGGCCCGGCAGTGTGATGCCGGAGAACGTCTTGATGACGGCGCTGTCATCTTCCTGGCCGTGCCCTGCGTTGCTGGCGTCGAGGAACATGTTCAGCGCCGTGCTCGCGAGCGGCAGCGGGAAGCGCAGCGCCTTGGCGGTGTCCGCCACCAGGGTGAGATCCTTGACGAAGATGTCCACCGCGGAGCGGGCCTGGTAGTCACCGGCCAGCACCCGGGGCATGCGGTTTTCAAACATCCAGGAGTTGCCGGCGGCATGGGTCACCACGTCATACATGAGATCCAGCGATACGCCGGCACGGCTGGCCAGGGCCATGGCCTCGGCGGCAACGGCGATGTGCACCCCGGCCAGCAGCTGGTGGATGATCTTGACGGTGCTGCCCTGGCCCGGTTCGCTGCCGACCCGGTAGAGCTTGCCGGCGACGGCATCCAGTACCGGGGCCAGCTTGTCGAAGGCGGCCTCTGAGCCTGCGGCCATCACCGTCATCTCGCCGGCATCGGCCTTGATGGCGCCACCGGAGACAGGCGCATCCAGCATCGGCAGTCCCAGCTGTGCCAGCTCGGCGGCCAGGGCGCTCGCCTCTTCGGCCGCTATGGTGGAAGAGACCATGATGGCGGTGCCCGGTTTGAGGTGGCGGGCCAGCCCCTCTTCGCCGAGCAGGATGCGGCGCACCTGGGTGGCGTTGACCACCAGCAGCAACACCGCATCGAGCGTCTCGGCCAGGGGTCTGGCATCGGCCATGACGGCGGCGGCACCGGCCTGCTGCAGCTGGCTGCGGGCCTGCTCGCTGAGGTCGATGCCATAGGTGGTGAGCCCGGCCCGCAGGCAGGAGCGGGCGGCGCCCATGCCCATGGCGCCCAGGCCGATGACCGCAACATGATAGGGAGTGCTCATCTCGTGATTCCTCGATTACGACTGATGAGCCGATAGTAGAGGCTTGCGGCGATGAAATATCAGGCAGGTGTCACAAAAAATAACTTATTGTGTGTTAATTTTTGTTATTGATGAGGATTGAGATTCTTTCGAGTCAATAAATGGCGCCACTTGTGTGAGGAAATGTGATTTGTGAGCGCGTTTCAGGTTAATTATCATTTTTTCCCAGGTCTCTGGGGTAGAATGGCGCCTTCCCTTCCCCGAGGTGCGAGGCAAGATGATTCCCGTAGAGCGACAGCAACGTATCCTGCAGCTGCTGGCAGAGCGCGGCGTGGTCAGCATAGTGGAGCTGACCGACTGGCTGCAGGTCTCCCACATGACCATCAGGCGCGACATCCAGAAGCTGGAGGAGCAGGGGCGGGTGCTCTCCGTCTCGGGCGGGGTCAGCCTCTCCCAGCGGATCAAGAGCGAGCCCTCCCACGCCACCAAGCGCAGCCTGATGCAGGGGGCCAAGCTGGCCATCGCCCGGCTCGCCGCCGCCCAGGTGAGCGAGGGGAGCACAGTCTACCTGGATGCCGGCACCACCTCCCTGGAGCTGGCCCGGGAGCTGGCGCTGCGGGAAGATCTGATGATAGTGACCAACGACTTCATGGTGTGCGCCTACCTCATCGAGCACGGCCGCTGCCGCCTCTATCACACCGGGGGGCAGGTCATTCGCGAGAACCAGTCCTGCGCCGGTGAGGCCACCGCCCACTTCCTGCGCAACCTCCATCTGGACGTTGCCTTCCTCTCCTCCTCCTCCTGGGACGGGCAGGGGATCTCCACCCCGAGCGAACAGAAGGTGCCGGTGAAGCGGGCCGTGGTGGAGTCGGCGGCGACCCGCATCCTCATCTGCGACTCGTCCAAATATGGCAAGGTGGGCACCTTCAACGTGGTGGGCTGGGATGCGATCGATCAGGTGATCACCGACGAGCAACTGCCCCAGAGCGCCCGGGAGGCGCTGGCGCAGCACGGGGTCAGGGTGACCATGGCGCCGCTCGCCAGCCTGGCCTCCGGCGTCGAGTGACTGTGTCAGCCGGTCACTCTTTGCCGGCCTGAGGCTCGCTCGCCAGGTTGGTGGATCCCTGGATCACCTCGCCCGCCTTCTCGATGTCCCGTCCCACCCCGTGGATGGTGTTGCAGCCCAGCAACCAGAGGCTGGCGCAGAGCACCAGCAGGGTTCGATTCTTGTTCATGCTTCCTCCTCGCCGGCGCCCGGTCCGGGCCGGCATCCATGTCATGGGGTCAGTTTGAGCAGGCGCCCCTTGCCTGAGTCCGTCAGCAGATAGAGGGCGCCGTCCGCTCCCTCCTGCAGGGTACGGATCCGCTCCCCGAGATCGGTCAGCAGCCGCTCTTCCGAGACAATCTTGTCCCCCGCGAGGCGAAGGCGCAGCAGGGCCTGACCGCGCAGGGCGCCGACCAGCAGATCCCCACGCCACTCCTTGAACAGATCGCCTTGGTAGAAGCCCATGCCCGAGGGGGCGATGGAGGGCACCCAGATCCAGCGCGGCGGCGTCATGCCCGGCGCGCTCTGGCCCAGGCCAATCTTGCCGCCCCCGTACTCCTCGCCGAAGGTCACTCTGGGCCAGCCGTAGTTGTGGCCCGGCAGGATGAGATTGACCTCGTCCCCGCCCTGGGGGCCGTGCTCGTGGGCCCAGAACTGCTGGCTGCCTGGGCGCAGCGCCGCCCCCTGCATGTTGCGATGGCCCAGGCTCCAGATCTCCGGCAGGGCCCCCGCCGTCTTGACGAAGGGATTGTCGGCGGGCACCCGGCCATCCCTGTGCAGGCGCACCGTTTTGCCGAGGTGGTTGTCCAGCGTCTGGGCCCGCTCCCGCTCGCTGTAGCGATCGCCTAGGGTGATGAAGAGATAGCCATCCTCGGTCAGCACCAGGCGGGAGCCGAAGTGGGCGCCGCCAGCCACCTTGGGCTGCTGGCGAAACAGCAGTTGCCAGTCGACGAGGGCGTCCTTTTGCAGCCGGGCGCGGGCCACGGCGGTGCCGGCTCCGCCGTCCCCCGGCTCGCTGTAGCTGAGATAGAGCCAGCCCTCGTCGTCCAGGGCGAGATCGAGCAGGCCCCCCTGACCCGTGGCGGCGAGGGGAGGCAGGCCCGAGATGACATGGCGCTCGCCGCCGGCGTCGATGCGCAGCAGGCGGCCCGGGCGCTCGCCAATCAGATAGCCGCCCCCCGGCAGCAGGACCAGTCCCCAGGGATGGTTGAGCCCCTCCACCAGGGGGGTCAGTGTCAGCGCCCGGAGCGGGCTCACCAGGCAGATCAGCAGCAGTGCAAGCAGTCGCAGCAAGGGGGATCTCCTCTTGGAAGGGGGGCTGGCCGGCGGCGCAACGTCGCTGAAGTATAGGGGGTTGCCAACAGAGGGAGAGCGATGGCCCGCTCTGCGGGCTTTCCCCACCACGACGCTCAAGGCATTCAGCCCGACGCAAGGCGGGGCGCGTACACTTGATGGTGCGATGAGACATGGCTCGCACGCCTGGGCGAGCGGCCATGGTCATAGGCTGGCAACGGGGTCACTCGAGCGCCGGTGCAGCATCGGGGCCATAGGGCCATGAGTTCATGGAGGATAAGATGTCATCACCCGCGTCGGCGCCAAGGCGCTCCCTGTCCGACCTGCTGGCCGGCGTCACAGCGGCGGCGGTCGTGCTGCCCAAGGCCATGGCCTATGCCAGCGTGGCCGGTCTGCCGGTGGCCGTCGGTCTCTACACCGCCTTCGTGCCCATGCTGCTCTACGCCCTGCTGGGCTCCTCCCGGGTGCTCAGCGTCAGCTCCACCAGCACCCTGGCTATCCTGACCGCGACCCAGCTCGGGCTGGTGGTGCCGGACGGGGATCCCGGTCGGCTGCTCACAGTGACCGCCACCCTGACCCTGCTGGTGGGGGCCATGCTGATGCTGGCGGCGGTGCTGCGGCTCGGCTTCGTGGCCAACTTCATCTCCCTGCCGGTGCTGGTGGGGTTCAAGAGCGGCATAGGGCTGGTGATCATCCTCGATCAGCTGCCCAAGCTGTTCGGGGTGCACCTGCAGAAGGAGAACTTCTTCCTGGATCTCTACCACCTGGGGCTGGCCCTGCCCCAGAGCTCCTGGCTGACCCTGGGAGTCGCCCTGGCCACCCTGCTGGTGCTGGTGTTCATGGAGTGGCGCTTCCCCCATTCCCCCGCCCCCTTGCTGGGGGTGGGTATCGGCATCGCCCTGGTGTGGGGCTTTGGCCTGAACGAGGCGGGGGTGGCCATCGTCGGGACCATCCCCACCGGCTTGCCCGCCCTGACGATGCCGGATCTGACCCTGGTGTTGCAGCTGCTGCCGGGGGCGGCGGGCATAGCGCTGATGAGCTTCACCGAGACCATAGCCGCAGGGCGGGCCTTCGTGGGCAAGGAAGAGCCCGAGATCAACCCGAACCGCGAGCTGGTGGCCACCGGGCTGGCCAACCTGGGGGGCGCCTTCTGTGGCAGCATGCCGGCGGGGGGCGGCACCTCCCAGACTGCCGTGGTGCGCTCCGTCGGGGGCCTGAGCCAGTGGGCCTCCGCCGTCACCGCCGCCATGGCGCTGGCCACCATGATCTTCCTCGCCCCGCTGCTCTCCTGGCTGCCGAGCGCCACCCTGGCGGTGGTGGTCATCGTCTATTCGGTGGGGCTCATCCAGCCGGGGGAGTTTCGCAAGATAGGGCAGATTCGCATGATGGAGTTTCGCTGGGCCGCCATCGCCTGCCTGGGGGTGCTGCTGTTCGGCACCCTGGAGGGGATAGTGGTTGCCATCCTTGCTTCCCTGCTGGGGCTGGCCAGCCAGACGGCGCAGCCCAGGGTCTATGTGATCGGCCGCAAGCCCGGGGAGGATGTGCTGCGTCCGCTCAGTGAGCTGCACCCCGATGACGAGACGATCCCTGGCCTGCTTATCCTGCGGCCGGAGGGGCGCCTCTTCTTCATCAATGTGCAGCATGTGGCGGCCCGGATCCGCGAGCTGACCGAGACTCACCAGCCCGAGGTGGTGGTGCTGGACATGAGCCGGGTGCAGGACGTGGAGTACTCGGCGCTGATGATGCTGATGGAGGGAGAGCAGCAGGCCCGCGCCAGGGGGGTCACCCTCTGGCTGGCCGGGCTCAATCCCGGGGTGCTCGAGAACGTGCGCCGCAGCGGGCTGGCCGACCAGCTGGGGGAGGACCGCATGCTGTTCAATGCCAGGGCAGCCATCCGCCGGTATCAGCAGAGCAGGGAGTGAGAGAGCAAAGGGCGAGCCAGAGGTTCCCCAATGCCCTGTTCAATGCCTGGGCGGCCATCCGCCAGTATCAGCAGAGCAGGGCGTGAGGGGACAAGGGATGAGCCAGAAGCCCCCCAATGCCAGGGCGACGATTCGCCAGTATCAGCAGAGCAGGGAGTGAGAGAGCAAGGGGCGAGCCGGAGGTTCCCCAATGCCCTGTTCAATGCCAGGGCGGCGATTCGCCAATATCAGCAGAGCAGAGAGTGAGGGGGCAAGGGGCGAGCCGGAGGCTGCCCCTTGATGGTGATCAGAAGAGTTCCGGGATCACCCGGAGCGGGTGCTCCGAGGCCTTGACCTTGCCAATCTTGCGTTTTGGCAGCTTGACCGGCTCGGCCGGCAGCTCCTCGTAGGGAATGTGGTTCAGCAGGTGGGAGATGATGTTGAGCCGCACTCGTTTCTTGTCCTCTGAGCGAGCCACGAACCAGGGGGCCCAGGCGGTGTCGGTGGCGATGAACATGGCGTCCCGCGCCCGGGTGTAGTCATCCCAGCGATCGAAGGACTTGATGTCCATGGGGGAGAGCTTCCAGATCTTGCGCCCATCGTCGATGCGATCCCGCAGCCGTCGCTCCTGCTCCTCTGGCGTCACCTCCAGCCAGTACTTCAGCAAAATGATGCCAGAGTCCACCAGCGCTTTTTCCACCATGGGGGTGCCAGCCAGGAATTTGTCGCTCGCCTCCTGGCTGCAAAAGCCCATGATGCGCTCCACCCCGGCCCTGTTGTACCAGCTGCGATCGAAGATGACGATCTCGCCCGCCGCCGGCAGATGCGGAATATAGCGCTGGAAATAGAGCTGGCTCTTCTCCCGCTCCGTGGGGGCCGGCAGCGCGATGACCCTGAATATCCGGGGGCTGACCCGCTCGGTGATCGCCTTGATGGTGCCCCCCTTGCCGGCGCCGTCGCGCCCCTCGAAGACGATGCAGACCTTGAGCCCCTTGTGCACTACCCACTGCTGCAGCTTCACCAGCTCCACGTGCAGGCGACGCAGCTCCTTCTCGTATGCCTTGTTGCCAAGGGGCTTGGGCTCGGTGACCGGTACCGGCTGTTCTGCTTTGGATTTTTTCTTGCTAGCCATGATGTCCTTCTTTTTTCTCGAACGGATGAGGAGTGGCCGTCATCCCGGACGGCGCACTTCAAGCGTAGATGACAGTTGTTTCGGTCAGGAAGGGAGCAGGCGAGCGGGGATCCGTATCTGGCGCGCCGCTTGGCGCCGGGAGGCTTTGCCTGGGAGGGTCGGGGCTGGCGGCCTGGGCCAGAAAGGCACAAGGGGTTGGCATCTTGCGATGCCAACCCCTTGTTTTGTATGGCGTTCCCGACTGGAGTCGAACCAGTGGCCTGTCCCTTAGGAGGGGACCGCTCTATCCTGCTGAGCTACGGGAACCTTGTGGCGGGCATTATACAAGAAGCATTGTGCTTTTAAACCCTTGATTCCTATTCCAATACGGCCAAATCACCGATTTGGACATTAAACGGCGAATATTTGTTCTGACTGCTGATGATGGCGCCATCCTCGAACACCTGCACCACCTCGAACAGGCCGTCGGCGGGGTTGCGCATCACCCTGGACTTGCCATAGGGATCGATGAAGTCGGCGCTGTGCTGGACGCGGAACTGATCCCCGAGCTTGACCCCGTTGCGACGGCCCAGGCTGATGTGGGGGCCGCGCTCGTGCTGGGCCACGATGCGGGCGGTGACGGGGGCGCAGGCGAGCTCGGCGATGATGTCCTGGGCCGCCTCCTTCAGCTGGTAGCTCACCTCCTGGCCGTAGCTGGACTGCCAGAACTGGCCGCTGTGGCTGCCCACCTGCTCCCGCTTGGAGAAGGTCCAGTTGGCCCGGCCCTGATACTCCTTGCGCCCGAGCAGGCTGCCGTTGATGCCGTCGAACAGGTAGAGCTGCATGCGGAAGTTGCGGATCGGGTCTTCATACCAGCTGGTCAGCTGGTTGCCCTGGGGCTCGAGGGAGAGATCGTCGATGCTGCCGAGCACCAGATACTGGCTGTCGGTGCGCAGGCTCAGGGCCTTGATCTCCTCGAGGGCGCTGCGATCCCCCTGCTGCAGGTGGAGGGGATCGATGCGCAGGTTTTCGTCCAGCCACTGGCGGGCGACCACCCCCTGGGGCGCCGCCGCCAGGGTCTCGAACAGGCGGCGGGAGAGATCCGCCGGCATGTCGTCGAGGGCGCCGGTGCTCGCCTGATCCGGGTAGCGCATGCGCAGGCGTACCAGCGTCAAATCCTTGGCGTAGTGCTGGGTCTGGCAGATCTGCCGCTCGGCCTGGATGTCGGCCACCAGGGTGATGTACATGCGGCCGTTGCGCACCTCCTCGCGCTTGAGGCGGTACTGGCGGATGTCGCCGCCGGAGCGGATCTGGATCTGCTCGGAGCGCAGGCTGCCGTTCTCCAGGCGCTGGATGCTGGAGACGGACGCGCCGCTGGCCAGCAGGGCCTGACGCAGCGCATCCCGGGTCGCCTGCTCGCGGGCATAGACCTCGTCGCCCCCCAGGATAGCGGCACTGCCTTGCGCCTCTATGAGCTCGGCGCGGGCCGACAGACTGGCCAGCAACAGGGTTGACAGCAGCACAACTTTCATAACGTACACCTTGAATAGACGAACCCCTCTTGCGCCCCGGGGAGCGGATGAGCGGCTTCATGGACACTGGCCTGGTTTGCACCGGGTGCGCAAATAAAAGCAAGATCCATGCCTTGTTCCGGCGAAAGGGTGTACAGCTCGCCGCATTTCCCGGCTCCAGCCTCTTTATTGGCGCCGCCCAAGGCCCTCTGGCGGATCATCGGGCGATCCTTGGCGCATTCCCGTCTCAAGTGTTGGCCGCTGTGACCGATAACAAGTCAGGTGTAGATACAGGAACAGGTATCCATGAACAGAATTATCACGGCGCTGGCGATTGCGCTGGCGCTGGCCGGCTGCGGGTCGGCCGACCCCATCAACCGGGATCAAGGGGATCCCCGGCAGGCGGCCAAGGGGATGGAGCTCAACTGGCTGGTGGCCCGCATGACGGATCAGCTGATGGAGCGCAAGTCCCTCACCACCCTGACCGAGCCCATCGCCGTCGCCTCCTTCGTCGATCTCGACACCCTGAAGGACACCAACTGGATGGGGTTGCAGATCGAGGAAAGCTTCATCTATGAGCTGAACCGGCGCGGTGAGGTGGTGGTGGACTTCAAGACCACGGGCAGCATTCAAGTGACCCCCAGTGGCGACTTCGTGATGAGCCGCAACTACAAGGATCTCTCCGCCCGCCTGCCCATCTCCCGGATCCTGACCGGCACCTTCAGCCGCAATTCGCAGGGGATCCTGGTCAATGCCAGGATCATCGATCTGCGTACCAAGATGGTGGAGACCACGGCCCAGAGCCTTATCCCGCAACAATATCTGTCCGGCGCCAGCAACTCGTTTGGCCGGGCATCGGTCAACCGGGGTTACCTGATGCGGGGCGGCCAGAGCGCGTCCGGCCATCTGGTCAACCTGACCCCTTGATTTCTGAGGAGTAGACAGCCATGAGAATCGTGCTTGGCCTGATGATGGCCCTCTTGCTGACGGCGTGCAGTGGCAACCGGGTCGTAAACTACGACGTGGCCGAGAAGCCGGATGACTTCCCCGTGCTCAAGGCGGTGGGCTACGCGGTGATCGACATCCAGCCTGGCCCCTCCCAGTCGGAGAAGATGCTGCAGGCGATCCGGGCGTCCAAGATGGATGCCTACCGGGAGCTGGCGGAGCAGCTCAACGGCCAGCAGGTGCGTGGCCAGAGCAGCTACAAGGACCTGACCCAGACCTCCAACTCCCTGGATGTGTCTGTGGCCGGCATGGTGCGCGGTGCCCGTGTGGTGGCGACCTATCCCCGCGGCAACACCTATGCCACCGAGCTGGAGCTCGACACCCGCAACCTCTATCACCTCAATCAGCTGATGGCGGGTCAGTTCTAGCACCCGAAGCGGCACGTTATCCTCCGTCACCTGAACCAGCCGATGGCGGGTCAGTTCTAGGGCGAGAAGCGGGGCGTTATCCTCCGTCACCTGAACCAGCTGATGTCGGGCCAGTTCTAGCACCCGAAGCGGGACGTTATCCTCCGTCACCTGAGCCAGCCGATGTCGGGTCAGTTCCAGGGCGAGAAGCGGGACGACACTCTCCGTCACCTGAACCAGCTGATGGCAGGTCAGTTCCAGGATGGGTCCGAGCGGACGCCGGCATGAGCCCGGCGGTCGTCACAGCACAGACAAAGGCGAGCGCAGGCTCGCCTTTTTGTTTGGCCGGGGATCGGGTCGGCAGGGGGCAGGAGCCGGGTTGGCGCCCCGCCGGCGTGAGTCTGGGGCCCGGTTGGCGGCCCAGGTCGTATACCTGGAGTGAATGGTGGGGATATGTCGTTCAGTTTTTCCGAACGCTAAATCGGGGGACTGGGGGCTGCGGCGCCGCCCGCGGGGGTGGGGAGACAGCAAAGAGAGAGGCGAGCCTGATGCTCGCCTCTTGCCGTTCGGGGGCTTAGCTGCCCATCAGCACCGGCGGCACTGCAGTCGGCTTGACGTCTTCGCTCGGGTAGCAACCCAGCACCTTGACGTAGCGGGTGATCTTGGTCAGCTCCAGCAGGGCGGCCTGCATCTCAGGGGTCTGCAGGTTGGCGGAGACATCCAGATAGAACATCTCCTCCCAGGGGTTGCCCTGCACCGGACGGGATTCCAGCTTGGTCATGTTGATCTCGTGGCTGCGCAGCACCAGCAGCGCCTCCACCAGGGAGCCCGGCTTCTGGGAGGTAGACATGATGAGGGTGGTCTTGGCCGGGATCTGGGGCGCCACGTCGATGGGCTTGCGCGCCACCACGATGAAGCGGCTGTAGTTCTCCTTCTGGTTCGCGAGCTGCTCGGCCAGCACGTCGAGACCATACAGCTCGCCGCCGGCGGCGCTGCCGATGGCCGCCGCATCCGGGCTCCCCAGCTCCTTCACCTTCATCATGGCGCTGGAGGAGGAGTCGCAGATCTCGTGGCGCGCCCCTTCCAGCTTGCTCAGGTAGTGGGAGCACTGCTGGAACACCTGGGGATGGGCGTAGAAGGTCTTGATGCGTGACAGCTCGGTGGGCACGGCGGTGAGGATGCAGTGCTCTATGGGATAGGTCAGCTCACCCACGATGGAGAGGGTGGTGTGCTGCATCACGTCGTACACCTCGTTGATGGAGCCCGAGCTGGTGTTCTCGATGGGCAGCACCCCGAAGGCGGCGCGGCCCGACTCCACCGTGTCCAGCACCTCGCGGAAGTTCTGGCAGTTCACCTCTATGACCTGATCCTTGTAGCGCGCCAGGTACTTGCGGGCGGCCAGGCTGGAGTAAGAGCCGCGCGGGCCCAGGTAGGCGACGCTGGTCATGGGCTCCTGCTGCTGGGGGTTGAGCAGGCTCTGCAGGTAGGCCTGCTGGGAGAGCACGGAATCTTCGATGATGGTGTGGTAGATGCGGGTGATGTACTGGGCATCCAGTCCGAGGGCACGCCCCTTCTGGATCAGGGCAACCAGCAGGTCCTGCTCCCGCTGGGTGTCGCGGATGGGACGGGGATTGGCCTGCTTGGCGCGGGCAACCTCGATGCTGAGGGTCTTGCGTTTGGCCAGCAGGGCGAGCAGCTCCTGATCCAACTGGGTGATGTCTTGTCTGATCTCGTCGAGCGTTGCCATGGTGGTTCCCTATCCAAATCTTCTGTGGTGGTTGCTGCAAAAAAAAGCCTCCGCTGGGGGAGGCTCGATTCGTCTTTGCTTTCTGTTGATGCGACGACAGGGCCTTCCCTCATGAGGGCCGGATAAACGAGAAAGCAAAGAAGAATGGTGTGTGCATGATGTTGTCCTGAATGTAACGTCATAACCATTAAGGGATTTGGCACGCCGATGCAAGTAAAACTTGCCCCGGTGCGTTGAACGGGGCAGGGTAGATGGTCGGGATCCCTGGCCGAATGAGTGTCACACTGGTCCCGTTGTTGCTGGTCAATGAGAGGGAGGCGAGAGGATGGCGATTATCTTCGATCTGGGACGGGTAGTGGTGAGCTGGGATCCGGTCGGCATAGTGCGCTCGGTGCGAGGACCGGATGGCGCCGAGGCCCTGGCGGAGCTGCTGTTCAACCACCCCGACTGGCTGGAGGTGGACAGGGGCACCCTCTCTCTGCACGCCATGGCGCGCCAGGCAGAGGCACGCATCGGCCTGCCTATGGCACAGAACCTCGCCATCCTGCAGGCGGTGCCCGCCTCCTTGCTGCCGGACCCCGCCATGGTGGCGCTTATCGAGGTGCTGCACAGTGCCGGTCACCGGCTCTACGCCCTCTCCAACATGGGCCATGCCAGCATCGACTGGCTGGAGCAGCATCAGGAGTTCTGGCGCTTCTTCAGCGGCAAGGTGGTGTCGGCCCGGGTGCGGATGCTCAAGCCCGAGCCCGACATCTACCGCTATCTGCTGGTGTCGTTCGACCTCAAGGCTGGGGAGTGCCTCTTTATCGACGACAGCCCGGCCAACGTGGCGGCGGCCCGGGCGCTCGGCCTGCAGGGCATGGTGTTCACCGACGCCCCCGCATGCCGCCGGCAACTGGTCGAGCAGGGATGGTTGCCCGCCTGAGGGGCCCTTCGCCGGGCCCGGAGAAAAGGGGGGCTGATTTGCCTCTTGAGCGAATAAAGAACAACTTTGTCCCTATTCTTTAAGTGTCTATTCAGCTTTGTCATCGCAAAATAACATCCTATTCATCATCCGGAGCCGTTGTTATGGATGCCAATGTCGTCGCGCTGAATCGGGGATACGATCAGCTATTTCAGGCCAGGGAACAGAGGCTCATCAATACCCTGGCCGGTTACGGCGAACTGCTTGTCTCCTTCTCCGGCCGGCTGGAGTCCTGTTACAGCATGGATCTGTGCCGGGCCAGCGGGGTCCGCTTTCGGGCCATCACCCTGGACAACCCGACCCTGAGCCGCAAGGCGGTGGCCCGGGCCAAGCGCTACTGCAAGCACTACGGCATCGCCCACCAGGTGATCAGGACCGACGAGATGATCTTCAGCGTGCACCTCGGCCACCTCGCCGAGGTGACGGATCCGGTGCGCTACCTCTGCCAGCAGCTCGAGCACGATGACGGCCCCCCTATCCTGATGTCGGCCTCGGTGGAGGAGATGCGGGAGTATCTGCGGCGTTTCGACAGCGTGCCGGCCAATACCCTCTGGATCTTTGCCGAGCAGGGCATGACCCACCGGGACTTTCGCTATGGCTTCCACAAGCGCCAGCTGGCCCTGTGGGGGGCGGGGGGAGAGGCTTGCCTGAGCCAGCGCTTCTCCGACGTCGAGTCCCTGGACCGGCGCCACCTGCGCATGGTGGACATGGCCGAGCAGATGCTGTTCGACATGGGGTTGGACGGGGCCCAGGTCTTCTTCCATACCCTGGCGGACAGGGTCACCACCCTGGCCAGGATCAGGGTGCCCCAGCGTATGCGGGCCCTGGTGTTCGACATGCAGCCGAGCATCCAGAAGGCGCTCAAGAGCGCCCAGTTCGATCTGGTGACCCTGGACATGGTATCGGGGGAAGACCCCCAGCAGCTGGTCATCTGACCCCGGCCCAGGCCCGTAACGTGAGTCGGGTCATAGGCAAGGACAGCCCGACTCTTTATACTGCTCCCTCTGCATCCCTATCGAGTCATCTGCCCATGAAACCCTTGTCCAGACTGCTGCTTGCCCTCTGCCTCTCCCCCATGCTGGCCCAGGCCGCGCCCCTGACCCAGGTCACCCTGGCCGATGGCCGTCAGGTGCAGCTCAACGACGACTTCACCTGGGAGTACCTGCTGGTGAAACCCGCCGAGACGGTGGCCGGCAAGACGGTGACGACGAGCGTGGCGGCGCCGGTGCTGACCGAGCAGGCCCTGGCCAATCCCGACCTGCTCGCCCAGGCGACCCGGGACGGGATCACGGTGACCCTGAACCAGGTGGAGGGCGAGGATCCGCTGCGCCTGCAGTTCATGGTGAGCAACACCGGCAGCCGCAACGTGGTGCGGGTCAACGGCAGCCTGACCCTGTTCAGCGCCGAGGGGGTGCAGCTGGCGACCCAGCCGGTGCGCTTCTGGGTCGGGGAGAATCGTCTGCCTGAATCCTATCTGCGCAAGGGCGAGCAGCGTCCGTCGCGGGCCATCGAGCTGGCCCGCCCGGCCAATCTGACCGGCAAGCCGCTGGTGCGGGTGCAGATCGACGAAGTGGAATTCCGCTAGGATAGCGGCGGGGACGGGCAGGCCCGTCCCTCATGGAGTGTTGCTCCGGTAACCGCCAGCAATATCTGCTTACATCTGACATGGTTTGGCAACAGCTTGCCGCTCGGCACCTCCCCCCTCGCCCGTCACAATGGCTCCATTCCAGTTAGGTTCCGCCTAACTCAACAATCGGAGTCAACAAAATGCAAAAACTCGCACTGTCTGTTCTGGTTCTGGCCGGCCTCTCTTCCACCTCCGTCCTGGCGCAAGATGCGTTCAGCTACGCCAAGGGGTCTGCCACCTGGGCACACACCAAGTCCGACTACGTCGGTGGCAAGGACAGCAACAACCGCGATTTCGGTGGTCTGAGCCTGGATCTCTCCAAGAGCTTCGGCTCCAACTTCTACGGCCGTTTCGGTTCCGAATACAGCTCCCGCAACAGCGGCAATGACAGCATGGCCATCTCCAATCTGGGTATGGGGGTATTCACTCCCCTCAGCACCGGCCTGAACCTGTACGGTGAAGCGGGTCTGATGGGCTACAGCATGGAGCGCGAGCTTGCCTCCAACGTCAACGACAGCGGCTGGGACGACATCACCCGCAAGCAGAGCGGCAGCCTCTACGGTGAAGTAGGCCTGCGCTACGACATCGGCGCCGTCGAGCTCTCCACCGGCTATCGCTACGCCAACATGACCGACGACATGCACGACTTCAAGGCGGGTGCCGCCTACAAGGTGAGCCAGAACCTGGCCCTCACCGCCGATTACACCTATCGCAACTGGGATCTGCAGAAAGGATCCATCACCAGCCTGGGTGTGAAATACAGCTTCTGATTTCCCTGTCTGTCGTGACCTCCATTTTGCCCATGACCCCGGTCATGGGCTTTTTCATTTTCCGGTGATCCTGTTTTCCCCCTTGTGTCGTATCGGTCCGTAATAGTTATACAACTTTCATTTCTTTGTATAACTGCTATAACTGGTTCAATGCTTATACAAGGGGCGCAATCATGTACAAGATCAAGGTCGGTATCAGTGCCTGTCTGCTGGGGCAGGAAGTGCGGTTCGACGGGGGCCACAAGCGCTCCAGTTTCTGCGAACGGGATCTTGGCGCCCACTTCGACTATCACCCGGTCTGTCCCGAGATGGCCATCGGCCTGGGCGCACCCCGCGCCGCCATCCGCCTGGTCAAGCGTCATGGGGAGGTGCGGGCCGAGGCGAGCAACGGCAGCTTCGACGTCACCGAGCGGCTCATCGCCTTCAGCGAGCAGAAGGCACGCCAGCTCGACTTCATCTCCGGCTACATCCTCTGTGCCAAGTCACCCAGCTGCGGCATGGAGCGGGTGCGCATCTATGGCGCCAACAACGAGGGGAGCGCCAAGGAGGGAATTGGTCTCTTTGCCAAGGCCTTGATGGAGGCCAACCCCCTGCTGCCGGTGGAGGAAGACGGCCGCCTGTGCGATCCCATACTGCGGGAGAACTTCGTGCTGCGGGTCTTCGCCTATCACGACTGGCAGCGGCTCTGCGCCAGCGGGATCACCGCTGCCGCCCTCATCCGCTTTCATTCGCGCTACAAGTACCTGGTGCTCTCCCACGCCACCACCCACTACCGCACCCTTGGCAAGTTGCTCGGCAACCTCGGCAAGGCCAACCTGCAGGAGGTGGCCGACAACTACATCAAGGGCCTGATGGCGGCCCTGACCCTGCGTGCCAACCGTCGCAGCCACACCAATGTGCTGATGCACCTGCAGGGCTATTTCAAGCGGGTGCTGACCCCGGCCCAGAAGCAGGAGCTCTGCGACACCATAGACAAGTACCGCACCGGCATCTTCCCGCTGCTGGTGCCCCTCACCCTGATCCGCCACTACCTGCGGGAATACCCCAATGCCTACTTGTCCGAGCAGGTCTATCTCAACCCGCATCCCGATACGCTGAAATTGCGTTACGGGCTTTGAGAATGGCGAGATCAGCCTTATCCAGAGCCACATCCCGATACGCGCAAGCTGCGTGACGGGCTCTGAATTCGCTTGTGCCCCGACGCAGCCTCTGGGCTCGGGGCGCCCATACCCTGTTGAATGGAAGTCACCATGTCTGATGTACCACAAGATGATGCCGCCAAGCCGGACGAGGGGATCTACCCCATCCGCGAGGTCTCCCGCCTCACCGGGGTCAATGCCGTCACCCTGCGTGCCTGGCAGCGCCGCTACGGCCTGGTGCAGCCCGCCCGCACCGACAAGGGGCACCGCCTCTACAGCGAGCAGGATATCCGCCAGATAGGCGAGATCCTGAGCTGGCTGGAGCGGGGGGTGAGCATAGGCCAGGTGAAAGGGCTGTTGAGCGAGCCCCAGTCCCAGCCGGTGAGCGATCACTGGCAGCAGACCCTGGAGCAGTTCAGCCAGGCGCTGCTCGCCTTCAATCAGCGCAAGGCGGAGGCCGAGCTTAACGACCTGCTGGCGAGCTACCCCTTCGAGCTGGTGCGCAGCCGGGTGCTGCAGCCGCTGGTGGAGCGGCTGCTGGGCCTGTGGCGCGAGCGGCCGGATGGCGAGCTGCTGCAACAGGTGTGGCTGGGCTGGCTCCACACCCGCTTCGCCCGCCACCTCATCGAGCAGGAGAAGGGGCTGCCGGTCACCCTGGCGAGCTGGGGTCAGGTGGGCCCTCTCGATCTGGTCTGGGCGGCCTACGAGCTGATCGGTCAGGGCTATGAGGTGCAGTTGCTGGGGGCGGTGGAGCCGCGCCACGTCGCCCTGCTGGAAGGGCGAGCCCTCACCCCCTGGCGGGTGCTGCTGGGGGCCGGCCTTGGCAAGCCGGCGCTGGCCGCCGACTGGCCTGCCGGTACCCGGCTCTTTGGCGAGCTGGGGCGACTCTATGACGCTGACTGGCTGGCCGCTCACGGCTGGCGGGCGACCCTGGCCGAGGTGATGGTGGACAGGCCTGCCGCCCGTGGCCTGAGCGGGCGCGGGAGCAAGAGATCATGAGGCTGGTCTGGTTTCGCAATGACTTGCGCCTTTCCGACAACCCGGCGCTGCGTCATGGCTGCGCCAGCGATGAGCCGGTCGCCGCACTCTTCATCATCTCCCCCACCCAGTGGCGGCAGCACAAGATGGCCCCCATCCGCCAGCGCTTCATCCTGGCCCAGGTGGATGCGCTGGGCCGTGAGCTGGCGGCCCTCGGCATCCAGCTCCATCTGCTGCGGGTCGAGACCTTTGCCGAGGTGCCTGCGGCGCTGGCTGACCTCTGCCGCGAGCTCGGCGTCACCCAGCTCTACGCCAATCAGGCCATCGAACTGGACGAACAGCGCCGGGACCATGCGGTCACCGCCGCGCTGGCAGAGCAGGAGGTGGGTTGCCACTGGCTCAACGGCTGCTGCGTGCTGCCCCCTGGACGGGTGCTGACCGGCGGGAGGGAGATGTTCAAGGTCTTCACCCCCTTCAGCCGCGCCTGGCTCAAGGCGCTGGATGAGGATGGCTTCGTCATCCACAGAGCCCCGGCGCCGCTGGGCGACTCCCTGCCCTGGCAGCCGCTCGCCGAGCGGGCCTTTGTCGATGAGGGACTCGGGGAGCTGACCCCGGATCCCCGCTGGCCGGTGGGGGAGGCCGAGGCCCTGCGGCGGCTGCATGCCTTCCTGGAGCAGGGGGTGCTGGGCTACGGCGAGACCCGTGATTTTCCGGCGCTGGCGGGTACCTCCATCCTCTCCCCCTATCTGGCGGCGGGCATCGTCAGCCCCCGTCAGTGCGTGGCGGCCTTGCAGCAGCGGCTCGGCGGCCGGCCCCAGTCCAAGGCGCAGCCCGGTTTCGTCTGGCTCAATGAACTCATCTGGCGCGAGTTCTATCGCCACCTGCTGGTACTGATCCCGACCCTCTCGATGAATCGCCCTTTCAAGCCGGAGACGGCGGCCCTGCCCTGGAGCTGGGACCCGGATGCCTTTGCCGCCTGGTGCGAGGGGCGCACCGGCTACCCCATAGTCGACGCCGCCATGCGCTGCCTCAACGCCACCGGCTGGATGCACAACCGGCTGCGGATGATAGTGGCGAGTTTCCTGACCAAGGATCTGCATATCCACTGGCGGCTCGGGGAGGATTACTTCATGAGCCGGCTGATCGACGGGGATCTGGCGGCCAACAATGGCGGCTGGCAGTGGGCAGCGGGCACAGGCGCCGATGCGGCCCCCTACTTTCGGGTGTTCAACCCGACGACTCAGGGGCAACGATTTGATCCACAAGGGGAGTTTATCCGTACCTGGGTATCTGAGCTTGCCGATCTGCCTGCCACCCATGTGCACCAGCCCCACGACTGGTTGCGGCTCAAGGGGCGGCAGGACTACCCGGCGCCCATGGTGGATCATGCCGTTGCACGGGTGAGGGCCATCGAGATGTTCCGTGACCTGGAGAAGCAATAACATGAACGACGCGCTGGCCCATTTCATCGTCCTCTACCTGCAGCTGGACAAGCACCAGCTGCACCGCCTGCCGGAGATCTATGCCGAGCAGGTGGTGTTCATCGATCCGGCCCACCGCATCGAGGGGCTGGCCGCGCTCACCCGCTATTTTTCTTCCCTCTACGGGCGGCTCAAGGAGTGCCGCTTCGAGATCACCAGCCAGCAGCAGCAGGGCAATGAAGCCTGGCTCAGCTGGGTCATGATCTTCGCCCACCCCAGGATCGCCGGTGGTCGGCCCGTGCGGGTCGAGGGCGCCACCCGGCTGCAGTTCGATGCCTGGGGCAAGATCTGCCTGCACCGGGACTACTTCGATCTCGGCGCCATGCTCTACGAGCAGTTGCCGCTGCTCGGGCCCGTGGTGCGCGCCATCAAGGGGAGGCTGGGAACATGAGCGGACGCGTGCTGATCACCGGGGCCACCTCCGGCATAGGTCGCCAGCTGGCGCTCGATTATCGGCGCGCTGGCTGGCAGGTGTGGGGCTGTGGCCGCGACGGCGAGCGACTGCAGGAGCTGGGACTTCACGGCATCACTCCCCTGCAGTTCGATGCACGGGACAGCGTCGCCATGGCAGAGGTCGCCGCCGGCCTGCCCACGCTGGATCTGCTGATCCTGGGCGCCGGCAACTGCGAGTACATGGATGTCGCCGAGGGATTTGACAGCGCGCTGTTTGCCCGGGTGATCGAGACCAACCTGATCGCCACCGGCCACGCCCTGGCCGCCTTCCTGCCGCGGCTGGCGGCCGGGTCGCGGCTCGCCATCGTCAGCTCCTCGGTGAGCTGGCTGCCCCTGCCAAGGGCCGAGGCCTATGGCGCCTCCAAGGCGGCCCTCGATTATCTGGCCCATACCCTGCGCCTCGATCTCGCAAGCAAGGGGATAGGGGTCACCCTGATCCGCCCGGGCTTCGTGCAAACGCCGCTCACCGCGAAGAATGATTTTCCCATGCCCTGTCTGGTGACGGTGGAGGAGGCATCCCGCGCCATCATGGGCGGGCTGGCTGCCGGTCGCCACCAGATCCACTTCCCCCGTCGCTTCATCTGGCTGCTGCGCCTGCTGGGGGCTCTGCCGACGGGGCTCTGGCTGCGGCTGGGGCGCTCTCTCATCTCGAAAGGATCCCCTTCATGAAGAAAAAGATCGCCATCATAGGTTCCGGGATCTCGGGTCTCAGCGCCGGTTTTCTGCTCCACAAGCGGCACGACATCACCTTGTTCGAGGCGGCCCCCCTGCTCGGCGGACATACCGCCACCGTGGATGTCAGCCTGGCCGGTCGTAGCTATGCCATCGACACCGGCTTTATCGTCTTCAACGATCGCACCTACCCGAATTTCCTGAAACTGCTGGAGCGGATCGGGGTGGCGCGCCAGCCCACCGAGATGAGCTTCTCGGTCAAGAGCCCCCAGGGGCTGGAGTACAACGGCCACAATCTGGATACCCTGTTTGCCCAGCGCAGCAACCTGCTGAGCCCGCGCTTCTACCGCTTCGTCGCCGAGATACTGCGCTTCAACCGGGAGGCCCGCGCCTGGCTGGCGGAGCTTGGGCGCCACGGCGGTGGCAGCGAACCTACCCTGGGGGATTTCCTGCAACTGGGGGAGTTCAGCGACTACTTCGCCCGCCACTACATACTGCCCATGGGGGCGGCCATCTGGTCTTCCACCCTGGCGGACATGCGCGCCTTTCCGCTGGGCTTCTTCCTGCGTTTCTTTGCCAACCACGGCCTGCTGGATGTGGCCAACCGTCCTCAGTGGTATGTCATTCCGGGCGGCTCGCGGGAATACATAGGCCCGCTCACCGCAGGCTGGCTGCCGCGGATCCGGCTGGCCTGCGCGGTGCAAGGGATAAGGCGCGCGGCCGAGGGGGTGCTGGTCCGAAGCGGCTACGGGGAGGAGCACTTTGACGAGGTGATCCTCGCCTGTCACAGCGATCAGGCCCTGGCCCTGCTGACGGATGCGAGCGAAGGGGAGCAGGCCATTCTCGGTGCCATGGCCTATCAGGCCAACGACGTCTGGCTTCACACCGATGCGAGCTGCCTGCCGCTCCGGCCAAAGGCCTGGGCCAGCTGGAACTATCAGCTCGGGGATGACGACGAGGCGCGCCCCCTGGTGAGCTACAACATGAACATCCTGCAGGGGATAAGCTCGCCGCACCCCTTCTGCGTCAGCCTCAATCCCCAGGGCCGGGTGGACGAGAGCAAGGTGCTACGCCGCTTCGTCTATCATCATCCGGTCTTCAATCAGGCCTCCATCGCCGCCCAGCAGCGGCGGGCCGAGATCTGCGGCCGGCAGCACACCCACTTCTGCGGCGCTTACTGGTACAACGGCTTTCACGAGGACGGGGTGCGCAGCGCCCTGGACGTAGCCAGTCGCTTCGGAGCCAGCCTGTGAAGGCCGCCAGCGACACCATCAGCGCCATCTGGCAGGGCTCGGTGCGCCACCGGCGCTTCGCGCCGCGCAGCCACGCCTTCTCTTACGGCCTCTTCATGCTGGGGCTGGATCTGGACGAGCTGCCGGGGCTCAGCCAGGGACGCTGGTTCGGCGTGGAGCGGGCGGGGCTGCTCTCCTTTCGCCGCCGCGACTATCTGGGTGGCGGCGAGGTCAGCCTCAAGCAGGCGGTGTGGGACAAGGTGAGCGAACTGGGTGGCGACGCCGAGCCGGACGGCCGGGTGCTGCTGCTTGGCAACGTGCGCTGCCTGGGTTTCTACTTCAGCCCGGTCAACTTCTACTTCTGCTACCGGGAGGGGGAGGCGCGCTATCTGCTGGCGGAGGTATCGAACACCCCCTGGAACGAGCGCCACTACTATCTGCTGGATCTGGCGGCCCTGGCGCCCCACGACAAGGACTTTCACGTCTCCCCCTTCATGGGGCTGGCCATGCGCTATCACTGGCGCATCCGCCCGCCCGAAGAGGAGACGCTGATCCATATCGAGAGTCATCCCAGATCCGGCGAGGCCAAGCTGTTCGACGCCACCCTGGCGCTGCGCCGCGAGCCGCTGTCGCGCCGTGGGCTCGCGGCCCTGCTCGTCCGCTGGCCCTGGATGACCCTCAAGGTGCTGCTCGGGATCTACTGGCAGGCCCTGCGTCTTTTTATCAAACGAACTCCCATTTTTAGCCATCCGGAGAGCCGCTAATGGAACTTGCTCAATCAACCCTCTCTCCCTCTTTCATCGACAAGGGGGCCAGGCAACTGCTGCTCACTCTGCTGGGACGCCTCGAACAGGGGCAACTGCTGCTGCGGGAGGGCAATGAGCGCCACAGCTTCGGGGTGGCGGGCACTGACCTGCACGCCGAGGTGGTGGTGCAGGATCCCGCCTTCTATCGCCGCCTGCTGCTGGGGGGCAGCATAGCCGCCGGTGAAACCTGGGTGGAGGGGCTCTGGACCAGCCCGGATCCGGTGGCCCTGGTGCGGCTGCTGGCGCGCAACCTGCCGCTGCTCGACACCCTGGAGCGGCGACTCGGCTGGCTCAGCTTCCCCTTCAACAAGGTGCGTCATTGGCGCAGCCGCAACACCCTGACCGGGTCGAGATCCAACATCGCCGCCCACTATGACCTCGGCAACGCCCTCTATCAGGGCTTCCTCGACAGCCACATGCAGTATTCAAGCGCCATCTACCCGAGCGCCGAGGCCACCCTGGAGCAGGGGCAGCAGGCCAAGCTGCGCACCATCTGCGAGCGGCTCGAGCTGGGACCGGAGGATCACCTGCTGGAGATAGGCACCGGCTGGGGCGGCCTGGCTGTCTATGCCGCCCGCCATTACGGCTGCCGGGTGACCACTACGACTATCTCCCAGGCCCAGCATGACTACGCAAAAGAGTGGATTGCCCGGGAGGGGCTGGGGGATCGCATCACCCTGCTGCTGGAGGATTACCGCAAGCTGGAGGGGCGCTTCGACAAGCTGGTCTCCATCGAGATGATAGAGGCGGTGGGGCACGCCTTCCTGCCGGACTACTTCCGCCAGCTGTCGCGCCTGCTCAAGCCCGGCGGTCGCCTGCTGATCCAGGCCATCACCATAGCCGATCAGCGCCACGCCCAGTATCTGCGCGGGGTCGACTTCATCCAGCGCTACATCTTCCCCGGCGGCTGCCTGCCGAGCGTCTCCCAGATGGCGGGGCTGCTCGCCCGGGAGACCGACATGCAGCTGGTGCGGCTGCACGATCACGGCCACCACTATGCCCGCACCCTGGCCCACTGGTGCGAGCGCTTCCTGGCGCTGGCCCCCGAGCTGCCGAGGCTCGGCTACAGCCAGGACTTTATCCGGCTGTGGCACTTCTATTTTGCCTATTGCGAGGGGGGCTTCTGGGAGCGGGCCATCAGCCTGGTGCAGCTGGAGGCGGCCAAGCCGGGCCCCCTCGGCTGGTCCGGTGATCTGCCAGTGAGCGGTCACTGACCATGTGGCAGTGGGCCCACCTGCTGGGGTTCAACCTCTACTGGTTGCTGGCGGTGAAATGGCAGCAACCTGGCCCGCTGCTGCTGATGTTGTTGCTTCATTTCCTCTTCTCCCCCCGCCGTCGGTATGACTGGCGGCTCATTCCCGTTGCCCTGGCAGGTTGTCTGCTCGACATCCTGCTCTGGTGGCTCGGCCTGTTCCAGTTTCCGGCCGGTTTCCCGCTCTGGCTGTTGCTGCTCTGGTGCGGTTTTGCCCTGACTCTCTCCCACGGTCTGCGCTGGCTTAGGCCCTTGCCGCGCTGGCAGCAGGAGCTGTTTGGCATGGTGGGGGGGGCGAGCTCCTATGTGGCGGGAGCTGCCATGGGGGCCGTACACTTACCCTGGGGCATCTGGATCAGCACGGCGCTGCTGGCGGTGATCTGGATGGGGTGGTTACCCGTACTGCTGTGGGTAACGGTGACGCTGGAGGGTGAGCCGAGATGAACACCTTTTCGACCGACGCCTTGTTATTTTCCAAATGGACCAAGGAGAGCCAGTACGAGCTGGCCGACCGCTTCTACCTGGTGGTGGCCTGCCAGCGGGATGCGCGAGGTCAACTGGCGAGCGTGGTGATGCAGGATATCAATACCCTGCAGGAACAGGAGATGGACTGGCATGAACTGGAAGATCCCGCCCATTGGCACATGGGGTGGAGCTAGCACCTTGCTGGCGGTGCTGACGCTGCTGTTTGCCACTGTGGTGCAGGCCTCTGCCGCCCCCTGGCAACAACTGCGCCCGGTCGGGCAGGGGGAGATGAGCTGGCTCTGGTTCAAGCTCTATGACGCCACCCTCTACAGCGCGAGCGGACGCTACGAGCCGGGTCGCTATCCGCAGGCCCTGACCCTCACCTATGCCAGAGCCATAGAGCGGGAAGATCTGCTGAGCGCCACCGCCGCCGAGTGGCAGCGGCTTGGCCTTGGCAGCGAGACGGATCGCGAGCGCTGGCTCGGCCGGCTCGCCGCCCTCTGGCCCGATGTCGGGGCAGGGGACAGACTCACCTTCTATGTGGACAGTGCGGGAGCCGGTCACTTCTGGTGGCAGGACAAGCCCCTGGGCTCCCTTGCCGATCCCCAGTTTTCCGCCGCCTTTCTGGCCATCTGGCTCGCCGACAACAGTCGCGATCCCGCCCTTACCCGCCGCCTGCGCGGCCAACCCTGATACTGGAGTTCCTCATGACCTTCCATCGCACATGGCGCCTTCTGCTGCTGTGGTCACTGCTGTTGCTGACTGGTTGTGGCGCCAGCCTCGATGACTATAGAGGACAGGGCCCGAACTGGGATCTAGCCCGTTTCTTCAATGGCAAGCTGGTGGCCCATGGCCTGGTGACCGACCGTAGCGGCGAAGTGACCAGTCGCTTTCGGGTCGAGATGCAGGGGCGCTGGCGAGAGGGCAAGGGGGAGCTGTTCGAGCAGTTCTATTTCGATGATGGTCGCCAGCAGACCCGCACCTGGTTTTTGAGCAAGGGGGCGAATGGACACTGGCGCGGCACCGCCTCGGACGTGGTGGGGGAGGCGGTGGGCAAGACGGCAGGCTTTGCCCTGAACTGGCGCTATCAACTCGATCTGGCCCTGCCGGAGGGGGATGTGGTGCGGGTGAGCTTCGATGACTGGATGTATCTGCTGGATGAAGATCGCCTGATCAACCGGGCCGAGATCAGCAAGTTCGGCATTCATCTGGGGGAGGTGATCCTCTATATCGAGCGGCTTGAGCGATGAGAGCGGGTGTTTTTCCTGCTGACGATAGCCAGTCGCTATCAATGGGCAAGGTACAAGCAATTGTCCTTTGAGTCTGTGCGGGGATATGCTGACTCCGTTCCCGATAATGTTTACCACCTGGAGGTGAATGATGAAGAGCCCCATTGGTCTTGATACCGTTCAATCACAAGCCCTGGCCGCCGAGCTGAACAAGTTGCTGGCCAGCTACCAGATCCTCTACATGAACGTCCGTGGTTTCCACTGGAACATCCGCGGCAACCAGTTCTTCGAGCTGCACCTGAAATTCGAAGAGATCTACAACGATCTGCTGCTGAAGGTCGATGCCCTGGCCGAGCGCATCCTCACCCTGGATGGGGTGCCCCTGCACAGCTTCAGCGACTACATCAAGGTCTCCGCCATCCCCGAGCAGAAGGGGCTGCACGACGGCCGTGCCTGTGTCGAATCCCTGCTGGAGAGTTTCCGCGAGCTGCTGGTGGCCCAGCGCCGCATCCTGGGGCAGGCCGCCGAGGCCGGTGACGAGGGCACCGCCTCCATCCTCTCCGACTATGTGCAGCAGCAGGAGAAACTGGTCTGGATGCTGCGCGCCTATCTGGCCTGATGAAGTCAGGGCCGGATGCCATGAGTGGCACCGGCCCGATCGTTCCGCATCCCCTGTTGCTGCAATCCCGAATTGTCTTTGATGTTATCCACCCGCTTGCCGCCCTCTCTGGGCGGCTTTTTTGTTTTTGATCTGCATCAATGAAAACTTAATTGGTAAATTGAATGCCTATTAAGTTTTTCTAGAGGGGAATAGAATCGCCACAAAACAAACAACTGAAATGTCCAATTAGGAGAGGCATGATGTTTTGTGTGCAATGTGAACAGACAATTCGTACCCCCGCAGGCAATGGCTGCGCTTACGCACAAGGCATGTGCGGCAAGACGGCGGAAACCTCGGATCTGCAGGATGTGCTGATCTATGCGTTGCAGGGTCTCAGCGCCTGGGCCCTGGCAGCCCGCGAGCACGGCATGATCGATGACGAGATCGACGCCTTCGTGCCCAAGGCCTTCTTCGCCACCCTCACCAACGTCAACTTCGACTCGGCGCGCATCGTCGGCTATGTGAATCAGGCGATGGCCTATCGTCAGCAGCTGGCCGCCAAGCTGGCACCGCTGGCGGTTCAGGTAAGCGATCTGCCCGCCGCCGCCCGCTTCGAACCGGGCAGCGAGCTGCTGGAACAGCTGGCCCATGCGCCCCAGACCGCGGTCAATCGCGGCAAGAGCGAGGTCAACGAAGACATCATGGGGCTGCGTCTGCTCTGTCTCTACGGCCTCAAGGGCGCTGCCGCCTATATGGAGCATGCCCGGGTGCTGGATCAGCAGGATGCCGGGGTAGCCGCAGAATTCCACCGCATCATGAGCTGGCTCGGCACGGATCCCAGCGATCTGGATCCCCTGTTCAAGTGCGCCATGGAGATAGGCCTGCTCAACTTCCGCATCATGGAGATGCTGGATCTCGGTGAAACCACGGCGTTTGGCCACCCAGAGCCGACCCAGGTGCGCGTCACTCCGATGCCGGGCAAGTGCATCCTGGTCTCCGGTCACGACATGGTGGATCTCAAGCTCATCCTGGAGCAGACCAAGGGGACCGGCATCAACGTCTACACTCATGGCGAGATGCTGCCGGCCCTGGCCTACCCCTTCTTCAAGCAGTATCCGCACCTGGTGGGCAACTACGGCTCCGCCTGGCAGAACCAGCAGAAGGAGTTCGCGAACTTCCCTGGCGCCGTGGTGATGACCTCCAACTGCATCATCGACCCCAATGTGGGTAACTACTCGGATCGCATCTTCACCCGCTCCATCGTCGGCTGGCCGGGCGTGACCCACCTGGAAGGGGAAGATTTCTCTGCCGTTATCGCCAAGGCCCAGGCGCTGGAAGGCTTCAAGCACGTTGAGCTGGAGCACTTTATCACCATAGGCTTCGCCCGCAACTCCCTGATGCAGGCCGCCCCCGCGGTGATCGAGAAGGTCAAGGCCGGCGAGATCAGCCACTTCTTCCTGGTGGGGGGCTGTGACGGCGACCGTGCCGAGCGCGCCTACTACACCGAGTTCGCCAAGGGAATACCGCAGGACAGCCTGCTGCTCACCCTGGGCTGCGGCAAGTACAAGTTCAACAAGCTCGACTTTGGCGACATCGGCGGCATTCCGCGCCTGCTGGACGTGGGCCAGTGCAACGACGCCTACTCCGCCATCCAGCTCGCCCTGGCGCTCTCCGAGGCATTCGAGTGCGGCGTCAACGATCTGCCCCTGACCCTGGTGCTCTCCTGGTTCGAGCAAAAAGCCATCGTCATCCTGCTCACCCTGCTGGCGCTCGGGGTGAAGGACATCCGCACCGGCCCGACCGCACCGGCCTTCCTCACCCCGGCCCTGCTCAAGGTGCTGGAGGAGCAGTTTGGCCTGAAAGGGACCACCACGGCCGAGGCCGACTTGGCCGAGATCCTGGCGGCCTGATCAAGGTGCTGGAGACATAGTCCGGCCTCAAGGGCACCACGACCGCAGAGGCGGATATTGCCGAGATCCTGGCGGCCTGATGCATTCAGCATGTTGTAAGCCTTTGGCGAGCCTGATGGCTCGCCTTTTTTTCAAGACGATCGCTTCAAGACAAGAGGAGCCTTGCGATGACCTCCACCTCTCTCACCCTGCGCTGCATCGGCCGTCGTGCGGAGACCCACGACGTGACCAGCTGGCAGTTTGTCGCCGCCGATGGCGCCTTGCCCCCCGTGCTCGCCGGTCAGTGCGTGACCCTGCACACCGAGATAGGCGGCGAGCCCCAGTGCCGTGCCTACACCCTCTCCTCCAGCCCGCAGGATCCTAGCTGGCAGGTCACCATCAAGGACGTGGGCCTGGTCTCTCATCACCTGCACCAAACCTTGCAGCTGGGGGACCAGATCCTGGCCGACGGCCCCTTCGGTGACTTCAACCTGACGGTGCTTCCCTGCGAACGGCCGTTGCTGCTGAGTGCCGGCTCCGGCATCACCCCCATGTGGGCCATGCTGCGCGGCGAGCTGGCCAAGCGGCCGGACGCGGATATCCGCTTTATTCACAGCGCCAGAACCCCTGAGGATGTGATCTTCGCAGATGAGTTGGCCGCGCTGGCCGAGGCCCATGCCGGGCTGCGCCAGGCACTGATACTGGAACAGGCGCCGACGGCTTATCCCTGGGTGGGCCGACTCAGCCCGGAGATGCTGAGGGAACTGGCGCCGGATCTCCTGAGCCGCCACGTCTATCTGTGCGGACCCACCCCCTACATGGCGGCAGTCTGCGCCATGCTGGCAGAGCTGGGGTTGCCGGCGGCGCAGCTGCATCAGGAGTCCTTCGGCCTGCCTTCTGCGGCATCGAGTGCGGCGCCAGTTGCCGCCGACAGCGACCACTTCTGGCTGACCCTGAAAAAGAGCGGCAAGAGGGTGAAGATACTGCCGGGCCAGACCCTGCTGGCGGCGCTGGAGGGGGCGGGAGAGACCATGATGGCCGCCTGCCGCGCCGGGGTATGCGGGGCCTGTCGCTGTACCACCACGGGGGAGATAGAGCGCCAGAGCGTGATGACATTGAACGCGCAGGATCTGGAGAGCGGGGTGGCGCTCGCCTGCTCCTGCACCGCCAGGGGGGATGTCGGCCTCGACTACTGAGGGCGTCATAAGTATCCCGAGCTTTTCCCGCGCGGGCAGGGCGGGTAGACTCAGCTCCAGTTTCAGCAAAGCACGGGATAAAAAATGACAATTCTGGTCACGGGCGGCGCCGGCTATATCGGCTCCCATACACTGGTCGAGCTGCTGGGCGCCGGCCAGCAGGTGGTAGTACTGGACAACCTCTCCAACTCCTCCCCCGAGTCCCTAAGGCGGGTCGAGCGTATCACCGGCCAGCCGGTCACCTTCGTCGAGGGGGACATCCTGGACAGGGCCTGCCTGCAACGGCTGTTCGCCGCCCACAACATCGAGTCGGTGATCCACTTCGCCGGCCTCAAGGCGGTGGGGGAGTCCAGCCAGATCCCGCTCACCTACTACCAGAACAACGTGACCGGCACCCTGGTGCTGTGCGAGGAGATGGCCAGGGCCGGCGTGTTCCGCCTGGTGTTCAGCTCCTCGGCCACCGTCTACGGCGATCCCGCTTCGGTGCCCCTGAGGGAAGACTTCCCCACCAGCGCCACCAACCCCTATGGCCGCTCCAAGCTGATGGTGGAAGAGATATTGCGGGATCTCTCCAAATCCGATCCCCGCTGGGCCATAGTGCTGCTGCGCTACTTCAACCCGGTGGGTGCCCACGAGAGCGGCCTCATCGGTGAAGATCCCAACGGCATTCCCAACAACCTGCTGCCTTACATCAGTCAGGTCGGCGTCGGCAAGCTCAAGGAGCTGGGGGTATTCGGCAACGACTACCCGACGCCGGACGGCACCGGCGTGCGCGACTACATCCACGTGGTGGATCTCGCCATCGGCCACCTCAAGGCGCTGGCCCGCATCGAGGGCGACACCGGGGTCTTCACCTACAACCTGGGCACAGGTCAGGGTTACTCGGTGCTGGAGATGGTCAAGGCGTTCGAAACCGCCAGCGGCCGCCCCATTCCCTACCAGATCAAGCCCCGTCGCCCCGGCGACATCGCCGAGTGCTGGGCCGAGCCGACCCTGGCCCGGGACGAGCTGGGCTGGCAGGCCGAGCGGGGTCTGGCGCAGATGATGGTCGACACCTGGCGCTGGCAAAGCAACAACCCGAACGGCTATCAGGCGTGATAACACCCCGGATAGCAAAACGCCCCGGCATGCCGGGGCGTTTCTTTACGAGCGAAGAGCGGGTTACTGAATGCTCTTGCCGGCGCGTACGTCCTTGATGATGGCCTTGAGGCTGGCCAGATCGCGGGGGGCACCGCGCAGGATCTGATCGCCGATGATGAAGGCCGGGGTGCCGGAGATGCTCATGGCCTCGGCCAGGGCACGGTTGGTACCCAGGTTCTGATCTATGCTGCCGTCCTTGATCTTCGCCTCGACCTTGCTCCAGTCCACCCCGGCGGCCTTGGCGACGTCTTTCACCTGAGCCTCGTCGGAGAGTGGGCCCTGGTGGGCGTACAGCTTGTCGTGGAAGGCCTGGTACTTGTCGGGCTGACCCAGCTTGACTGCCAGCGCCGCGCGGGCGGCGTAGTAGGAGGTCTCGCTCAGTATGGGGAACTGCTTGTAGATGTAGCGGATGTCCTTGTCTTCACCGAGCAGTTGCTGGATGAGGGGATGGGCCCGCTTGCAGTAGCCGCAGTTGTAGTCGAAGAACTCGACCACGGTCAGGCTCCCCTTGGGGTTGCCGCTCTCGGGATCCTGGTTGGCGAAGAGCTGCTTGGCATGGGCTTCTATCAGCGTCTTGTCGCTCTCGGCCTGCTGGCTCTCCTGCTTGGCACGCAGGGCATTGGACATCTCGACCAGGATCTCCGGATTCTTGACCAGATAGTCGCGCACGATCTGCTCGACGTCGCTCTTGGTCAGCTCGCTCGCCTGCACCGGCGCCGCAAGCAGGGTCGCGCCGGTCAGGGCGGCGAACAGGGCATGTTTGATTCTCATAAGTCCATCTTGCTGGGAATATGGTGGAGGCCACTATAGTGGGTGAGTCTGTTTTCAAGTCAAGCCATCCGGTTGAAAAAGCAGGCTTTGGGGCGACTCTGCGGGTTTTGTTGGCCATTTAGCCCAATAAATCGGCAAACGAGCAGAGCGGGGATTTACAAGGGGGATCGTCATGGGTAATATGCCTCGCACTGCTGCGGAGGGGTGGCAGAGCGGCTGAATGCACCGGTCTTGAAAACCGGCGATGGGCGACCATCCGTGGGTTCAAATCCCACCTCCTCCGCCATCTATACAACCCATCTCATTGAATGAGATGGGTTTTTTGTATCTGCAGTATTAGGTATGCCTGTGGGTATCAACTGGCGTGCCCTCTATCTCGACCCCCTTCAGGTTCCCCTTTCCGTCTCTCCAAATAAGAGAACCTTTCTCTATCCAGTGCAAATCACACTGTTTGTTGTGTTTCTTTACTGCTGCAGGAAGGCGTTTGTTGCGTGCCCATGCTTGATGGCAACGGCGACAATTTGACTGCTCCTGGCCGTAAGCGCCATCTATCATCGACCGCAACTTGTCTGCTAGTATCGACCCCGTCGCCTTTTGTCGCAGGCCGTCATTCATAATAGAAATATCATTAAAATACAGGTGGATAGGGAGATCTACATGGCCTCAAAAACAGGCGTTAAACAGTCATTGCAACTTGTCGAGCGCCTTGCTGATGGCTCACTGCGGCAAATACCTCTCAGCGATGTTGTCGTCGTTCCGGCTCAACCTGGCGCCAAGTACGCGTTAATCGATATTTCGACAGGCAAGTCCCCTGAGGGGGTGGTCGTCAAGCGCAAGGGCGGCTCGCTGATTGTCGAGTCAGAGGACGATGGCGTTCTGGTTGAGCTCACCGAGTTTTATGATGAGCCAGAGACTGCGTTTATCCCCCAGGCTGAACTGGATGGTTCGACGCTGGTTGGCGCCTCGGTGACGAGTGACAGCCCGGTGATCGAGACCACTGCCAATGGTGATCACATCGTCTGGCGGGGGAGCTCTGACAGCGATTTCTTCACTCCCATTACTGTCGGGCTGGGGGCGCTTGGTCTTGGTGGAATTGCCCTGGCTGCAGGCAGTGGCGGGGGAGGTGATGGTGATGGTGGCTCAGAGGCCAGCGTCGTCAACAAGGTTGCCGGGACCATAGTCGGCGGCCCGGTTATCGCGGGTAATGATCTGCGTGTCGAGGTTTACCAGGCTGACGGCATCACCCTGTTGGGGACGGCTCAGGTCAATCCAGATGGCACTTTCTCCATTGCGGTTGGCGACTACCTTGGGGTGGTCATCGCCCGGGTCGTTAACAATGGCCCAAGTGCCGATTATCTGGATGAAGCGACTCAGGCTGGCAAAGACCTTAATGCTGACCTGTTCGCGATGGAGGTGGTGTCGGAGCCTAATTCCACAGTCACCGTCAATCTTAATGTCCTCAGTACCCTGGCTTATCACAAGGTGCAAGATGCGACAGCCGGTGGTGTGCCCGCGGCATCTACGGTGGACAGCATCAACGATGCCGTTGCCGATCTATTCGGCCTGCCGAGTTTGCATGGCACTACTGTAGTGCCAACCAACGGCGGCAGTTTTGACAGCAACAACGGCTTGAGTGCAGGCGAAATATACGGAGCCCTACTGGCGGCGCTCTCAGGAGCGGATACCCAGAACGGTGGCAATAGCCAGCAAACCATCGCTGATCTTCTGGCTGGGTTGCAGGTCAGCAACGGCAAGGCGACCTTGACCGAAAGTGCACAGGGCATTGTCGTGCAAGGCGGTGAGTATACGTCAGCGCAAACGGGGCAGAACTTGACTGATGCCGTTGCCGTGGTGGTTGATACCTACGCACCCAAATTCAGCTCAGGCGCGACAGCCGATGCCATTTTGGAAAATAGTGGTGCTTTGCAGAGCGTTTATACCGCAGCGGTGAGTGACGCAGGGATTGTCACCTACAGCCTCAAAGCGGCGGGTGACCATGGCGCCTTCATCATTGATGCGGCCACGGGGGCGGTCATCCTGACTGGCAACCCGGATCATGAAATCAAGCCTAGCTACAGCTTCACCGTGGTGGCCACGGATGCCGCCGGCAACGTCAGCGAGCAGACAGTCACCCTGAACATCACCGACCTGGACGAGGTGGCGCCGACTATCACCTCAGGGGCGACCGCCAGCGCCATCAATGAAAACAGCAGTGCCGGGCAGGTGATCTACACCGTCACCAGCACAGACGGCGGCGATGTGTCTAGCGGCAGCACCAGTTACAGCCTGAAGGCGGGGGCGGACGCGGCGTTGTTTAGCATCGACGCCAGCACGGGGGCAGTCGCCCTGATTGGCAACCCGGATCACGAGAACAAGCCCAGCTACAGCTTTACCGTGGTGGCCACGGATGCAGCCGGCAACGTCAGCGAGCAGACTGTCACGCTCAATATCAATGACCAGGACGAGATAGCGCCAACCATCACCTCCGGGACGACCGCCAGCGACATCAATGAAAACAGCGGCGCCGGGCAGCTGGTCTATACCGTCACCAGCACCGACGGCGGCGATGTGTCGAGCGGCAGCACCAGCTACAGCCTGAAGGCGGGAGCGGATGCGGCGTTGTTCAGCATCGACGCAGCCACCGGGGCTGTGACTCTCACGGGCAACCCGGACCATGAAACCAAACCCAGCTACAGCTTCACCGTGGTGGCCACCGATGCCGCCGGCAATGCCAGCGAGCAGACGGTCACGCTCAATATCAATGACCTGGATGACCTGGCCCCGACCATCACCTCCGGTGCCACCGCCAGCGCCATCAATGAAAACAGCGGCGCCGGGCAGTTGGTCTATACCGTCACCAGCACCGACAGTGGCGATGTGTCGACCGGCAGCACCAGCTACAGCCTGAAGGCGGGGGCGGATGCGGCGCTGTTCAGCATTGATGCCAGCACCGGGGCTGTGACTCTCACGGGCAACCCGGATCACGAGACCAAGCCCAGCTACAGCTTTACCGTGGTGGCCACGGATGCCGCCGGCAATGCCAGCGAGCAAGTTGTTACCCTGAACGTCAATGACCTGGATGACCTGGCCCCGACCATTACCTCAGGCGGCACCGCCAGCGCTATCAATGAAAACAGCGGCGCCGGTCAGCTGGTCTACGCCGTCACCAGCACAGACAGCGGCGATGTGTCGAGCGGCAGCACCAGCTATAGCCTGAAGGCGGGGGCGGATGCGGCGTTGTTCAGCATCGACGCAGCCACCGGGGCGGTCACCCTGATGGGCAACCCGGATCATGAAACCAAACCCAGCTACAGCTTCACCGTGGTGGCCACGGATGCCGCCGGCAACGCCAGCGAGCAGTTGGTCACGCTGAACGTCAATGACCTGGACGAAGTGGCTCCGACCATCACCTCCGGGGCCAGCGCCAGCACCATCAATGAAAACAGCGGCGCCGGGCAGCTGGTCTATACCGTCACCAGCACCGACGGCGGTGATGTGTCGAGCAGCAGCACCAGCTACAGCCTGAAGGCGGGAGCGGACGCGGCGTTGTTCAGCATCGATGGGGCCACCGGGGCGGTGACTCTCACGGGCAACCCGGACCATGAAACCAAACCCAGCTACAGCTTCACCGTGGTGGCCACGGATGCGGCTGGCAATGCCAGTGAGCAGGTGGTCACGCTGAACATCACCGACCTGGACGAAGTGGCGCCGACCATCACCTCGGGGACGACCGCCAGCGCCATCAATGAAAACAGCGGCGCCGGTCAGCTGGTCTACACAGTCACCAGCACAGACAGCGGCGATGTGTCGACCGGCAACACCAGCTACAGCCTGAAGGCGGGAGCGGATGCGGGGCTGTTCAGCATCGATGCCAGTACGGGGGCTGTGACTCTCACGGGCAACCCGGATCACGAGACCAAGCCCAGCTACAACTTTACCGTGGTGGCCACGGATGCGGCCGGCAATGCCAGCGAGCAGGTGGTCACGCTCAATATCAATGACCTGGACGAAGTGGCGCCGACCATCACCTCGGGGGCGACCGCCAGCGCCATCAATGAAAACAGCGGCGCCGGTCAGCTGGTCTACACCGTCACCAGCACAGACAGCGGCGATGTGTCGACCGGCAGCACCAGCTACAGCCTGAAGGCGGGAGCGGATGCGGGGCTGTTCAGCATCAACGCGGCTACCGGAGCAGTGACCCTGACGGGCAACCCGGATCATGAAACCAAGGCAAGTTACAGCTTTACCGTGGTGGCCACGGATGCCGCCGGCAACGCCAGCGAGCAGCTGGTCACGCTGAACGTCAATGACCTGGACGAAGTGGCCCCGACCATCACCTCCGGGGCCAGCGCCAGCACCATCAATGAAAACAGCGGCGCCGGGCAGCTGGTCTATACCGTCACCAGCACCGACGGCGGCGATGTGTCGAGCGGCAGCACCAGCTACAGCCTGAAGGCGGGAGCGGATGCGGCGTTGTTCAGCATCGACGCAGCCACCGGGGCTGTGACTCTCACGGGCAACCCGGACCATGAAACCAAACCCAGCTACAGCTTCACCGTGGTGGCCACGGATGCGGCCGGCAATGCCAGCGAGCAGACGGTCACGCTCAATATCAATGATCTGGATGACCTGGCCCCGACCATCACCTCTGGGACGACTGCCTGCGCCATCAATGAAAACAGCGGCGTCGGACAGCAAGTCTACACAGTCACCAGCACCGACGGCGGCGATGTGTCGAGCGGCAGCACCAGCTACAGCCTGAAGGCAGGGGCGGACGCGGCGCTGTTCAGCATCGACGCCAGCACCGGGGCAGTGACTCTCACGGGCAACCCGGATCATGAAAACAAGCCCAGCTACAGCTTCACCGTGGTGGCCACGGATGCGGCCGGCAATGCCAGTGAGCAGGTGGTAACGCTGAACGTCAATGGCCTGGACGAAGTGGCGCCGACCATCACCTCGGGGACGACCGCCAGCGCCATCAATGAAAACAGCGGTGCCGGTCAGCTGGTCTACACCGTCACCAGCACCGACAGCGGCGATGTGTCGACCGGGAACACCAGCTACAGCCTGAAGGCGGGAGCGGATGCGGGGCTGTTCAGCATCAACGCGGCTACCGGAGCAGTGACCCTGACGGGCAACCCGGATCATGAAACCAAGGCAAGTTACAGCTTTACCGTGGTGGCCACGGATGCCGCCGGCAACGCCAGCGAGCAGCTGGTCACGCTGAACGTCAATGACCTGGACGAAGTGGCCCCGACCATCACCTCCGGGGCCAGCGCCAGCACCATCAATGAAAACAGCGGCGCCGGGCAGCTGGTCTACACCGTTACCAGTACAGACAGCGGTGATGTGTCGAGCGGCAGTACCAGCTACAGCCTGAAGGCGGGAGCGGATGCGGCGCTGTTTAGCATCGACGCCAGCACCGGGGCTGTGACTCTCACGGGCAACCCGGACCATGAAACCAAGGCGAGCTACAGCTTTACCGTGGTGGCCACGGATGCCGCCGGCAACGCCAGCGAGCAAGTTGTCACCCTGAACGTCAATGACCTGGATGACCTGGCCCCGACCATTACCTCAGGCGGCACCGCCAGCGCTATCAATGAAAACAGCGGCGCCGGTCAGCTGGTCTATACCGTCACCAGCACAGACAGCGGCGATGTGTCGAGCGGCAGCACCAGCTACAGCCTGAAGGCGGGGGCGGACGCGGCGCTGTTCAGCATTGATGCGGCCACCGGGGCGGTGACCCTGACGGGCAACCCGGATCACGAGACCAAGCCCAGCTACAGCTTTACCGTGGTGGCCACGGATGCGGCTGGCAATGCCAGTGAGCAGGTGGTCACGCTGAACATCACCGACCTGGACGAAGTGGCGCCGACCATCACCTCGGGGACGACTGCCAGCGCCATCAATGAAAACAGCGGCGCCGGGCAGCTGGTCTACACCGTCACCAGCACCGACAGCGGCGATGTGTCGAGCGGCAACACCAGCTACAGCCTGAAGGCAGGAGCGGATGCAGGGCTGTTCAGCATCAACGCCAGTACGGGGGCTGTGACTCTCACGGGCAACCCGGATCATGAAACCAAGGCGAGCTACAGCTTCACCGTGGTGGCCACGGATGCGGCCGGCAATGCCAGCGAGCAGGTGGTCACCCTGGGGATCAACGATCTGGTCGATGAAGTCGCACCTGCTGTCGACAGCATCGCCATCAGTGGGGCAAGCGGTGCACAGAACAGCCGCCTGAATGCGGGTGACGTGGTCAGCATCACTGTGACCATGGATGAGGCGACCCTGGTCGACACCACGGGGGGAACCCCGCGTGTGGCGCTGAATGTCGGGGGCAGCACAGTCTACGCCGATTACGTCTCGGGCAGTGGCACTGCCTCATTGATCTTCCAATACACCATTCTGGCTGGCCAGAGCGATGCCAACGGTATCAGTCTGGGTGCCAATGCGCTGCAGGCGAACGGCGGAACGCTGCGCGACGCGGCGGGCAATGCGGCCACCCTGACTCATGGCGCTGTAACCGATAACGCCAGCTACCTGGTGGATACCACGGCCCCAGGTATCAGCGCTGTGGCGATCACCAGTGCCAGCGGTGTACAGAACAACATCCTGAATGCCGGTGACGTTGTCAGCGTCACCGTGACCATGAACGAGGCGACCCTGGTCAATATCACCGGCGGTACGCCGCGTCTGGCGCTGAATATCGGTGGCAGCACGGTTTACGCAAATTACGCCTCGGGCTCAGGCACAGCGTCGCTGGTATTCCAATACACGATTTTGCCCGGTCAGACCGATGCCAACGGCATCAGCATCGCCGCCGGCGCACTTGCTGCCAACGGGGGCACCCTGCGCGACGCCGCGGGTAACGACGTGAACCTGAGCCACGCCCTGGTGGCCGACAACGCCAGCTTCCTGGTCGATACCACGGCCCCTGTCGTGAACGGGGTTAGCAGCCCTACGGCGGCGGGTACCTACGGTGTGGGGAGTGTGATCAGCATCCAGGTCAGTTTCAGCGATGCGGTCACAGTCACCGGCACACCGCAACTGACACTGGAAACCGGCACTACGGATCGGACCATCAATTACGTCAGTGGTTCAGGCTCTAACACCCTGACCTTCAACTACACGGTTCAGGCGGGGGACACCAGCGCCGATCTGGATTACCTGAGCTCGGTGGCACTGGGCCTCAATGGTGGCACCATCCGCGATGCGGCCGGCAACAACGCCACCCTGACCCTGCCAACCCCGGGCGCAGCGGGTTCGCTCGGGGCAAATGAAGCCATCGTGATCGATACTTCGGCGCCCGCGATCGACACCAGCATAGTGGTGTTCGATCTGGTCGAGGGTGTGAACTCCAGCCACAGCGGGCGCACCTTCGATGCTAGCACCGCCTACACCATCTACATCCGGGTCAGCAGCACGTCCGGTGCACTCAGCACGGACGGCAACGGTCCTGGCGCTAGCGACAGCTGGGGCGTATGGCAGGGAGCGAACAATCTTGGCAGCGATGACCGCATCGTGCTTGTCGGGTCGGGCACCCCGGTGAAGGGAGCCTTTGGCGGCAACGTCACCCGTATACTGCACGACGCGGGCGCCGAGTATTTTGCGACGAACAGCAATTCAGCGGTCGTGATCTATGGAAGTGGTCTGCTTTCTCGATACGCCCCATCGAGCCTGAATGGGGGGGCACAACTCTGGATTGGTAGCATGTGGGGTGCCAACCCGAACCTTGGTTCAGCGCTTGGCAACATCTACAGAGCCAACATGCCGGCTGGAGTGCTGACCTCTCAAGGTCTGGCTTGACCCGGTTCTATTTCTCCATCCCTATCGCCCCTCGTTGAGGGGCGATAACGCCCCAGGATCCCGCTGTTCCCATGAGTTCACTCTCCCTATTGCGCACGCTGGCCCTGCAGCAACAATTTATGCTGTTGCAGGAGGCCTGCGGTGCCCCACAAACCCCAGCCGAACAAGTATTGCTGGCGCTGGCGTGCGCCCAACTTGGCGAGCTGGATTCAGCCCGTCACGCGCTGGCTGGGCTGGATCTTGCGACCCTTGATGTCGATGGGCGTGTCGACCTGGCTGCCGTCCAACTGCTGCAGGGGGAGCTCGACGTGGCGCAGGCGCTGCTCGAGGCTGCCCTGCTTGAAGCACCGGAGCACGCACTGCTGCTGGCGCGGCTGGCGACCTGTCAGCTGCGGCGCCAGCAGACGGCGGCGGCGCGGCAACTGTATGAACGAAGCCTTTTCCTGGCGCCCAATATCCTGATCTATCAACAACTGCTGCGTCTCTATTTGCAGGACGGTGCCATCGCATTGGGCGGGCAACTGCTGACCCGGGCCGAGGCCTTCTGGGAGGGGGAGCAGGAGCACTGGCCCGAGCCACAGGCGGCTTGGAATGGCCAGCAACTGCGTGGTCTGCGTCTGGAGCTGTGGCTGGCGGCTGAGCAATATGCCGCCGCCGATGCCTGGCTGGACGAGCAGCAAACCACGCTGGACGAGGAAGATTATTGCGGCCTGCTGACCGGTTATGCCCAGCGACTGGCCGAGGTCGGTCGTCATGCCCAGGCCGAGGATGCCCTGTGCCGGGGGGGAAGGCATTATCCCGAGCATCCTGGCTTGCATCAGCACCGGGCCGAGCTGGCTGAGCTGCAAGGGCGCACATCCCAGGCCATCGCCTTGCTGCACCGTGCCATCCATCTGGCGCGCCAGCAGCAAAAGCCCGCGTTGACGTTGCGCCTGAAGCTGGTGGCTGTCGCCACCCAGGGGCATACGGCACTGGCCAGAGAGATGGTCACCCAGGCTCTCGAAGAGGCACAGGCGCTACCGCCGTCAGGCTGTATCGATGGGATGGAGCACGCTCATTGGGTGTTTGAAGCGCAGGTGGCGCTGGCGGGAGTCGATGTACAGGAGCAGCGGTATGCCGAGGCCGAAGTGCGCTACTGCCAGGTATTGCAAGATCATCCGCAGCTGGTGCCAGCCTTGCAGGGGCTGGGTCAGTTGTACCTGCAATTGGGGCGTCTTGAGGAGGCGGTGGCGCTGTTTGAACGGGTCAAGGTGCTCGACCCGGTGCGCGGTCATAGTGCGCTTATCAACGCGCGGCGCTTCCCGGAGGATGACGCCACCTTGCACCACCTGGAGATGCTGGCCCGCCGCCCCGGTCCTGAGGGGGCGGTGAAACCCGGTCTGCTGCTGCAATTGGCCGCCGCTTGGGAAAAGCGCAAGGACCATGCCAGGGCCTTCGCACTGGCCGACGAGGCGAATGGGGCCAGCCGCGCCTTGCTCGGCTATGACCCGGCGGCGCACCGGCAAGCTTGCGCGCGCATTCGTCATGCTTTCGGTCGGTCGCTCTATGAGCATCGCCGTGGTATTGGCAATGATTCGACGCTGCCGGTGTTCGTGCTCGGCATGCCGCGCTCCGGCACCACGCTGGTCGAGCAGATGCTGGCCGGCCACAGCCAGATCCACGGTGCCGGCGAGCTGGGGCTGGTCCCCGGCGTGATTGCCGGGCTGGAGCGGTGGGAGCGCCGCGTCGGTTCGGGTCGGCATTATCCCGACTGTGTGGACGATCTCGATGCCAAGGTGATCGCGGGCATCACGGGCAATCTTCTCAAGGAGCTGCAGGAGTACGCCCCCGGGGCGCTGCATGTGGTGGACAAGCTGCCCCACAACTTCGAGAACATCGGCCTCATCAAGCTGCTGTTCCCCCGTGCGCGTATCATCTCGGTGCGGCGCGATCCCCGTGATATCGCCATCTCCAACTACTTCACTGACTATGCGGCCAAGCACGGTGGCATGGGCTTTGCGTACGATCTGACCTGGATTGGCGAGCAGCTCGCCGACCATAACCTGTTGATGCACCACTGGAACCAGCTCTTCCCCGGCGAGATCCTGGAGGTGCGCTACGAGGATGTGCTGGATGATCCTGAGCGCGAGGCGCGGCGCATGCTGAATTACGTCGGGGTGGCCTGGGAGCCTCAGATCCTCAATTTCAGCGAGCTGCAGCGGCCGGTGAAAACCGCCAGCGTCTGGCAGGTTCGCCAGCCGCTGTACAAGAGCTCCATGGCCAGGTGGGCGCGTTACGAGACCCATCTTGCCCCACTTTTGCGCGGCACCAATGCTCGCATCCAGTGGCAACCGATCACCGACATGGTGGCACTGCCTGTGCCCGGCTTGCTGGAAACGAGCGTGGCGCTCTACCGCGAAGAGAAGCTGGATGACGCCGAATACCACTGCAAGCAGTTGCTGCACCATCTGCCAGAGCATGCCGCCGCCACCTTTATGCTGGGGCTTGTCTATGTGCGCAAGGGCCACCTGGACGAGGGCATTGCCCTGATGTGCAAGGCCCATGAGCTGTGCCCCTGGAACAGCCAATGGCGCAATGATCTGGCGCGGGCGTATGTGCTGTCCGGCGAGCCGGAAAAGGCGGCACTGCTGACGGGCAAGGCAGCGCATCTTGCTCCCTCTGCCTTGCCCCACAACGAACAGGAAATCGACGGAGAGTTTTCATGGTAACAACCTTGCCGCGCCTGAGGCGGCATGGCCTGCTGGTCCTGAGTCTGGTCGCACTGATCCAGCCCGTGAGTGCGCAGCAGGCCGATGGCTTGCAGGCTGCGTTGCAGGCAGCCCTCGGTCTGCACCCTGCCGTGAGTGGCAAACAGGCGCAGATCGAGGCGCGGGAATACTCCGCCGATGCCGCGCGCAGCCAGCGCTATCCCAGCCTGACTGCCCAGGTACAGCAGTATTCAGAATCCACTCGGGATGCCACCACAGGGGAGGATCTCTCCACGCCGGTGACACTGCGCGCACGCCAACCGCTGTGGGCATTCGGGCGCATCGATAACAGCATTGCGTTTGCCGATGCCGACACCGATGTCGAGCGTGTCGACTTGCTGCGGGTAAGGCGCCAGTTGCTGGAGCAGACCGCTGTTGCCTACTCCAATGTCCTTGGCAGCCGCCAGCGCCTGCAGGTGGTCGAGGCCAGTCTGGCAGCTCACCAGTCGCTGTTCGAGCAGATCAGCCGGCGCGAGCAGGGACAGCTTGCCTCGGCGGCAGATGTTCGCCTGGCGGCCACTCGCCTCGCGCAAGCCAGGGCGCGGGTCGAGCGCTACGAAGGGGAGCTGGCCATTGCCAGGAGCGATCTGCTGGCCCTGACCCAGACGCCTGTGCCGGCCCGGCAGCCGGTGGCATCCGATATATTGCAGATCAGCGAGGGCGAGGCATTGCACCAGGCCGCCCTGAATGGCAGCGCCGAAGTGCGTTACAAGAAGCAGGAGATAGAGCGGGCCAGGGCGAGCGTGGATCAGGTCAGGACGGCCTCCATGCCCACGCTCTACCTGCAAGCGGAGCAGGACTATGACCAACCGTCCTACCGGGATGAGACCCGGGTCAGCCTGGTGCTGGAAGGCACGCTGGAGGGGATGGGCTTTGCTACCCGTGGCCGGACAGACGCGGCGGTGGCGCAGCAGAGTGCGGCCGAGGAGGACCTGGCCTACGCCGTCAGCGAGCTTGAGCGCAGCGTGCGTCGCCTGCAACGCAGCCGTGAGTTGCAGACCGGGCTTATCCGGGTGCAGAGCGAGTCACTGGCCGAGCTGGGGGCGGTGCTGGGGTCTTATCAGCGCCAATATGTGGCAGGGACCAAGAGCTGGCTCGATGTGCTGAATATCCAGCGCGAATTCAGTGAACAACAATTGCAGCTGGTTCAGGCAAAGAGCGACTGGGAGATCTACTCCCTGCAATTGGCTGCGCTGACGGGGGGGCTTGATCCCCTGGTGACCTTGAACGGTGAGGAGTTCCAACCCCATGGATAGGCAAACCGCCGAGCAGGCGCCGCAGAGTATGGCGCCGACATTGGTGAAACAGTTATTGGTGTCTCTACAGATCCCTTGTGACAGCCATGCGTTGCAACAGGCATGCACTCAAACAGCAGATTCAGTCGCCGTCCTCGGGCCCGCACAGTGGCTGAGGCAGGTACTGATCCAGGCCGGATTGAAGAACCTCACCCCGGTGCAATTGCCCTGGCGTCGCCTCGACCAACGCCGATTGCCGGCCTTGGTCTGGACGGGGAGCGAGTGGTTGCTGGTCGAGCGTGATGCCGCCGGCCGCCTGATCTTGATCAACGCCGCCGGAGAGCGCCGTGGCGCCGATGACACCGAGCTACAGGATGCCCTGGTGGTCTGGCTGCGGGCGCCGACCCGCAGAAGCGCCGAGGCCGACAGCCTATTGTCTGGCAACCTGGCGACTCGCCTGGTCTGGCGTGAACTGTTTCGTGAGCGTGGCTGGCTGTGGAAAGTCATGGTGGCCACAGTGCTGGTGAACCTGCTGGCGGTCGGTACCTCCATTTTCGCCATGCAGGTCTACGACCGTGTCGTGCCCACCCTGGCCTATGCGACCCTGACCACATTGGTGACCGGCATGATGTTGATCATCCTGCTGGATTGGTTGCTGAAGATCACCCGGGCCAGGATCCTGGACAGCCTCTCCTGCGCGGTCGACAAGCGCGTCTCGCAGCAGGTCTTCGAGCACTTGCTGCATCTGCGCCTGGATCAGCAGCCACGCAGTCTGGGCACCCTGGCGGCCCAGGTGGGCGGGCTGGATGCCGTACGGCAGTTCTTCAGTGCCGGCGTGGTGTTCGCACTGGTGGACCTGCCCTTTGCCATCCTGTTTCTGGCGTTTATCGCCATCATTGGAGGCGCGGTCGGCTGGGTGTATGCCCTGTTGCTGCCCGTGGCCCTGTTGCTGGGCTATGTTACCCAGTGGCGTCTTCGCGCCCTGCTGGCACAGCAGATGCTGCGCAGCAACGAGCGGCAGGGACTGCTGGTGGACACGATCAGAGGTGCCGAGTCCATTCGCGCCAACAATGCCGGTTGGCGTTTTGCACAGGAGTGGCAGAACGTGACGGCGAGCATCGATGGCTACAGCATCCAGCAGAGAGCCGTCAGCAGTTTTTCCAGCGTGAGCACCGGCAGCCTGTCGACCCTGGCCTATGTCGCCGCCGTGGTCGTGGGGGTGTGGCAGATAGAGGCTGGCCTCTTGACGATGGGGGGGCTGATCGCGTGCAGCATCCTGGGCGGCAGGGTGATTGCACCCATCGCCCAGAGTGTCCAGTACCTTGCACAGTGGCAACACGTCAGGCAGGCGTTGCAGATGGTGCACCAGGTCTTGTCGCTGGCGCGGGATCGTCGTGCTGATCAGCAACTGCTGCTGCCGGATACCCTACCCACAGAGGTGGTGTTGGAGCGCGTGCGTTTCGCCTATCCCGAATCGCCCATCTGTCAGATCGACATCGAGCGCCTGCAGTTCAAATCCGGTGAGCGCGTCTTGCTGGTGGGACCGATCGGCTGCGGCAAGTCGACGCTGCTGAAAGTGCTGGCTGGACTCTATTGCCCCGGCGAGGGCCGTGTCCGCCTGGGGGACGCCGATCTGTGGGAAATCGATCCCCAGCTGGTGGCCAGCCAGGTGGGCTATCTGCCGCAAGCCGTACAGCTGTTCAAGGGCACGCTGCGCAGCAACCTGGCCTTGACCGGCGTGACCAGCGACTCTCGCCTGCTGCAGATCACCCGCGAGCTCGGTATCGACGGGATTGCGGCATCCAGCCCTCAGGGCATGGATCTCGCCATCAGCGAGGGGGGAGAGGGGGTGTCTGGCGGCCAGAGGCAGCTGGTTGCCCTCGCTCGGGTGCTGATCAACCAGCCAAGGGTCTGGCTGCTGGACGAGCCGACCGCGGCCCTCGACGGCGAATCCGAACAGCGTGTCTGGGCGGCCCTGCAAGCGGCGGTGCAACCCGAGGATATCTTGATCGTGGCGACCCACAGGCCCATGGCTGCCGCTCGATTGGCAACCCGGGTCATCGTCATGCAGCAGGGGCAGGTGGTAAAAGACGGCACGCCGGACCGGGTGCTGACACAGATGCTCGCCCGTCCGGTGGCATCCTCACAGATTGGCAAAGGAGGAAGGCTCGATGTGGTCTGATCGTTTCCTGCAAGACGATGACGCGCGTACCCAGGCGCGGATCCGCAAGTTGCAGAACTCTCACCGGGGCCACCAGGGCTGGTTGTTGATGGCCTCACTCGTGACTGTGGTTACCTTTGCCGTGTGGGCCTCATGGTTTCGTATTGACGAAGTCGCCCGCGCCACCGGGGAGGTCATTGCCAGCAGTCGGGTACAGATCATCCAGTCGGTGGATGGTGGTGTACTGGAACAGCTGCTGGTCAAGGAGGGGGACAGGGTCGCTCCCGGTCAGTTGCTCGCCCGTCTGGAGCAGACGAGAGTGGGGGCGTCGGTCGGGGAAGTGGAGGCGCGCCTGTTTGCGCTTGAGGCGAGGGCGACCCGGTTGCGGGCGGAAGTCATCGGCGAACAACGACTCGCCTTCCCGTCGGACCTGCTGGCGCGCTCTCCCGAGACGGCCCGTGTCGAGGAGGCGCTGTTCAAGCAGCGTCAGACCGGTCTTGGCGAAGAGCTGAGGACCATGCGGGTGGCGGTGTCACTGGCCCAGAAGGAGCTGCGTCTGGTGGAGCAACTCTATGCCGATGGTGATGCCAGCGGCTCCGAGCTGCTGCGAGTGCAGCGCGGACTCAACGAGGCCGAGGCCCGACTGGTGAATCGGCGCAACCAGTTTCTTGAAGAGGCCAGGCTGGAGCTGGCCAAGGCGGAGGATGACATAGCGCAAGGCAGGCAGACCCTGACCCTGCGCAAGCAAGAGCAACAGGACAGCATGTTTACCGCCATGGTGCCTGGCATCGTCAAGAATATCCGTGTCACCACTGTGGGCGGGGTGCTCAGGCCTGGGGAGGAGCTGATGCAGATCATCCCGGTCGATGACGACCTGATGATCGAGGCCAAGGTCAGTACCGCCGACATTGCCCGTGTGGTGCCGGGTCTGGAAGCGACAATTCGTTTCGATACCTTCGACTACACCATCTTTGGTGGCGTGAAAGGGGAGGTGGCGTATGTGAGTGCCGACAGCCTCAAGGAAGAGACCAGTCGCGGCATGGATATCTATTATCGCGTACGGATCAAGCCCGCCAGCTACCCCGTGACCTCCACGACGGGCAGAGTAATTGACGTGCTGCCAGGCATGACGGCCCAGGTGGATATCCGCACTGGCGATCGTACCCTGATGGACTATCTGCTCAAGCCCCTGCGCAAGACCCTGAGCGAGTCGTTCGGGGAGCGCTGATCTGCGAGGAGAGGGGTGGCAGAGCGGCTGAATGCACCGGTCTTGAAAACCGGCGATGGGCGACCATCCGTGGGTTCAAATCCCACCTCCTCCGCCATCTATACGGCCCATCTCATTGAATGAGATGGGCTTTTTTGTATCCGCGAGTTTTCATTTTCGCTCCCTTTGTCCACGCCATTCTCTTCTTTTATTTCACTGCGTCGGTGCGGCGGATCTCAGGCCGGGGTTGCAAACACTCCTTGTGCCAAGTAACCCATCAGGATGGCCATTCCTAGGATCACGGTGAGGAATGCCACAACCATAGGGGTTCTGAACATCGACTTGAGCAGGATCACCTCGGTCAGACTGGCCCCCGCACTGCCGATGATGAGTGCCATCACAGCCCCCATACCCATCCCTTTGTCCAGCAATACAGATGCCAGAGGGATCACGGCTTCTGCCCGGATATAGAGTGGAATACCCACGATGGCGCTGAATGGAATGGCTAGCGGGTTGTCAGCCCCGGCGTGGGTGGCTATCCACTCGGCAGGAATAAAGCCATAGATAAATGACCCGACGAGTACCCCCAGCAACAAGTAAGGCAGCACTTCTTTGAATTGTTGCCATACATCGGCACGCGCCTTGGCGAAGGCCGTGGGAATGACTGGGGCCCGAGTCAGTGCCACAGTGCCATCTGCGCAGCAAGAGATAGTTGGCGCGGCCTCAGGTTGGGCTGTACAGCAGGGTGCCTGAGCCTTTAGCGGTGTGACGGACTTGATAGCCTTGCCTGAGCTGCAAGGGGTTGCACTCACGCTGGCAGCTTCACTCGTCGTGGTGCCACAAGCTGTGCCACTGCAGCTTTGCTTGGTCTCTTTGGCACCAATGACATGACGCTCGAACCCCAGCATGTCCAGCAGCATGCTCGCCAGCACCGAGACGCTGGCGGCGATCACGGCATACAACACCGTCACTTTCCAGCCAAAGGTGGCCCACATAAGGCCGACGATGATCGGGTTGAGCAGTGGCGAGACAAACAGGAAGGTCAGGGTTGGCCCAAAACCGGCTTTGGCAGACAAGAGTCCGCGCAGCATCGGAATGGTTGAGCAACTGCAAAAAGGAGTTAATGCCCCCAGTACCGCCGAAATCAAATAGCCTCTGCCTTTTCGTGCCCCCAGCATGGCCTGGATTTTGGCATCGGGGATCTTCTGGCGGATCAGGCTGACTGCGGCACTGATCACCAGGAACAGCGCGGAGAGCTCGACGGCCAGGAATACAAACATCCGAGATGCATCCGTCAGCATGGTTAACCAGTCATTCATCTTCATATCCTCTTTGGTCTTACTATATTTCCAAAATAATCGAAATATATGAGTGGTCAAGATATTTCTGGTATTATCGAAATGTCATCTGTGAAGAGGGTTGGATCATGGAGTTGGAAGATGTCGCCAAGTCATTGAAAGAGTTGGGTCATCCGACTCGCTTGTTCATTTTCAAGCACCTGGTCAAGGCCGGGGAGCAAGGCCTGCCCGTGGGAGACTTGCAAAAGCAGCTGGCCATTCCCGCCTCGACCCTGAGCCATCATATTGCGGCCCTGGTCTCTGTCGGCCTGGTCAAGCAGAACCGGGAGAGCCGTACCCTGTTGTGCGTCTCTCAATATGAGGTGCTGGAAGAGATCATCGCGTTTTTCCGCGAGGAGTGCTGTGTGAACGACAAGAGGGATTGACGGGATCGACAATGAGTTGTGGTCATGTTGATCATTTCAATGTTTCTTGTATAGTTGAATCCATGAAATGAATTAAGGGAAAGTCCCATGAACAAAGAGATAGCCACCAAGGTATTCGAGTCCCTCGCATCCGGCATTCGCCTCGATGTGTGGCGCCTGCTGGTCAAGGCGGGGCTGGAGGGTCAGGTCGCCGGCCAGCTGGCCAGCGAGCTCGACATAGCTCCCAACACCCTGTCGTTTCACCTCAAGGCCATGCTGCACGCGGGCCTGCTCTCGGTGGAGCAGGAGGGGCGTTTCTTGCGCTATCGCGCCAACATTCCCCTGATGCTCGACTTGATCGGTTATCTCACCGAGGAGTGCTGCGCCGGTCATCCGGAGGCCTGCGGTCTGGCAGAGATCCATCCCCTGGGCGCCAATGGTCAGCCGCGTTCGCCCTGTTGCGACGAGTCGTGCTGACGCCCGCCCGGCATCGCCGCATGCCGAGCCCCACATTCCCCCTCCCATCCTGACGAGACATGGAGCCACTGCTTATCATGCACCCCTTTGACATCCTGAACCTGGATAATGGCGCCCGCCTTGTCTTCACCCCCTGTCCCGGCACCAGGGAGGCTTCCTTGCAAGCGTCCCTCAAGACCCTGAAAGAAGCAGGGGCAGAGGCTGTGGTCACCATGATGCCCGATGCCGAGCTGACGAAGTTCAAGGCCGATGCCTTGCCAGCCGAGTGCAATGCACTGGGGCTGGCCTGGTTCCAGCTACCGGTGGAGGACGATTGCGCCCCCGAGGCGCCGTTCGCCGAAACCTTTGCCAACCACAAGGTGGATCTGTTGGCGCGTCTGGCGGCAGGTCAGACCCTGGCCATCCATTGCCGTGGCGGTTCGGGACGTACCGGGCTGATGGCAGCCATCCTGCTGCTGGAGGCTGGCTATGCCCCGACACAGGTCAAGTCGCTGGTACAAGGGCTGCGCCCCAAGGCGCTGACATTGGCAGCGCACGTCAACTACCTCAACAACCACCATGCATTCGCCGGTTAAGGAAAACAACATGACTATCAAAGTGGGTATCAACGGGTTTGGCCGCATGGGCCGTCTCTCATTTCGCGCCGCCTTCGATTGGGCTGATGTGGAGTTTGTACGCATCAATGACCCGGCTGGTGATGCCGCTTCGCTGGCACACCTCATCACCTTCGATTCGGTCCATGGCCGTTGGCACCATGAAGCCAGCAGCGAGGGAGACGAGATGGTGATCGGTAACCATCGTATCCTCTGCACTCGCAACAAAGAGATCGGCCAGACAGACTGGTCCGGTTGTGATGTAGTGATCGAGGCCTCCGGCAAGATGAAAACCAAGGCCCTGCTGGGTGCCTATCTGGAGCAAGGGGTGAAGCGCGTCGTGGTCACCGCACCAGTGAAGGAAGAGGGGGTCCTCAATGTCGTCATGGGGGTCAACCACCACCTCTACGACAAGGAGCAGCACCCCATAGTGACGGCGGCCTCCTGTACCACCAACTGTCTGGCGCCCGTGGTGAAGGTGATCCACGAGCAGCTCGGCATCAAGCACGGTTCCATGACCACCATTCATGACATCACCAACACCCAGACCATCCTGGATGCCCCCCATGCGGATCTGCGCCGTGCCCGCGCCTGCGGCCTGAGCCTGATCCCCACCACCACGGGGTCTGCCACCGCCATCACCCACATCTTCCCCGAGCTCAAGGGCAAGCTGAACGGTCACGCGGTACGGGTGCCGCTGGCCAACGCCTCCCTCACAGACTGCGTGTTCGAGGTGAACCGTCCCACCACCGAAGCCGAGGTCAATGGCTTGCTCAAGGCGGCAGCCATGAGTGAGCTCAAGGGGATCATGGGCTATGAAGAACGCCCGCTGGTGTCGGTGGATTACAAGACGGATCCGCGCTCCTGCACCATAGATGCGCTCTCCACCATGGTGGTCAATGACACTCAGGTGAAGATCTACGCCTGGTATGACAACGAGTGGGGCTATGCCAACCGCACCGCCGAGCTGATGCGCATGGTCGGTCAAATGGACAAGGCGCAAGGATAACCCGCCATGGCACTGACCCGACTCTCCCCCGAGATCCGCCAGTATTTGCTGGTGACAGGCAACTACTGGGCTTTTACCCTGACCGATGGCGCGTTGCGCATGTTGGTGGTGCTCTACTTCCATGGGCTCGGTTACAGCCCACTGGCCATCGCCTCCCTGTTTCTCTTCTACGAGATCTTTGGGGTGGTGACCAATCTGGTGGGGGGCTGGCTCGGGGCTCGCCTCGGGCTCAACCGCACCATGAACATCGGCCTAGCCCTCCAGGTGCTGGCGCTGGGCATGTTGCTGGTGCCACCGCTCTGGCTGACAGTGCCTTGGGTGATGGCGGCGCAGGCGCTCTCGGGAGTGGCCAAAGACCTCAACAAGATGAGTGCCAAAAGCTCCATCAAGTTGCTGGTGCCGGGAGAGGCACAGGGTCAGCTCTACCAGTGGGTAGCACTCTTGACCGGCTCGAAGAATGCCCTGAAAGGGATGGGCTTTTTCCTTGGTGGCGCCCTGTTGACCCTGCTCGGGTTTCAGGGGGCCGTGCTGGTCATGGCACTGGCGTTGGCGCTGGTGTGGTGCATCAGCATGCTGACCCTGAAACGGGATCTCGGCAAAGCCAAGAACAAGCCCAAGTTCAGCGAGATCTTCTCCAAGAGCCGCGCCGTCAATTACCTCTCGGCGGCCCGTCTGTTCCTGTTCGGTGCCCGCGATGTCTGGTTTGTGGTGGCGCTGCCTGTCTACCTCGCCTCCAGCTTTGGTTGGGATCACTGGTATGTGGGGGGCTTCCTGGCGCTCTGGATCATCGCTTACGGTGTGGTTCAGACCCAGGCCCCCCGCTTTACCGGCAAGCGAGAGGGTCGGGTACCCGATGGCAAGGCCGCCATGGGCTGGGCTCTGGTGCTGGCCCTGATCCCGGCCCTGATTGCCCTGTCGCTCCACTATGAGGTGCATCCGGCCATCAGCCTGGTAGGTGGCTTGATGGTGTTCGGTGCCCTGTTTGCCATCAACTCCTCCCTGCACAGCTACCTCATCGTCAGCTACGCCGGCTCTGACGGAGTCTCGCTGGATGTGGGCTTCTATTACATGGCTAATGCCCTGGGGCGCCTGCTCGGCACCCTGCTCTCCGGTCTGGTGTTCCAGCTCTACGGTCTTGAGGCCTGCCTCTGGATCTCCACCGGCTTTATCCTGTTGGCGGCGTTGATTTCAATCGGTTTGCCCCGCCAGCAGCCGCCCGTTTCATCCTCTCAGGGAGTCTCTTGATGAGTACCAATGCCTGCTGCGATCTGCCCGTCAGCAAAAAAATGCGTTTTCTCGACCGCAATCTCACCCTCTGGATCTTTGTCGCCATGGCCATAGGGGTGGGGATCGGTTATCTCTTCCCTCAGGTGGCCCAGTGGAACGAGGCCATGTCGGTCGGCACCACCAATGTGCCGCTCGCCATCGGCCTCATCCTGATGATGTATCCGCCGCTCGCCAAGGTGAACTACACCACCATGGGCACCATGACCCGTGACCGTCAGGCAATCACCTTGTCGCTTGTGATGAACTGGTTGGTTGGCCCTATCCTGATGTTTGTCATCGCCCTGGTGTTTTTGCATGATCAGCCTGGCTACATGGTGGGTCTCATTCTGATCGGCCTGGCGCGTTGCATCGCCATGGTGCTGGTGTGGAACGATCTCGGCGGTGGCAGCAAGGAGTACGGTGCTGGCCTGGTGGCCCTCAACAGCGCGTTCCAGATCCTCACCTACAGCTTCATGGCCTGGCTGTTTATCACAGTGCTGCCGCCCCTGTTTGGTTTGCAGGGCTTCGCAGTGGATATCACCATGCTGGATATCGCCGAAAGCGTGCTGATCTATCTCGGCATTCCCTTCCTGGCAGGCTTCCTGAGCCGTCACTATCTGGTCAAGGCGAAAGGGGAGAAGTGGTACAGCGAGCGCTTCATTCCGGCCATCTCCCCCATCACGTTGATCGCCCTCTTGGCCACAATCGTGCTGATGTTCAGCCTCAAGGGGGAGATGATCGTCGAGCTGCCCATGGATGTGCTGCGGGTCGCCTTGCCCCTGGTGGTCTATTTCGTGCTCATGTTCTTCACCAGCTTTCTGGTGGGCAAGAAGCTGGGCATTCCCTATGACAAGAACGCCTCCATCGCCTTTACCGCCACCGGCAACAACTTCGAGCTGGCCATTGCGGTCTCCATCGCCGTGTTTGGCTTGAGTTCGGATCAGGCCTTCGCCGGCGTCATAGGCCCGCTGGTGGAAGTGCCCGTGCTGATCGCCCTGGTCAATGTGGCCCTGCGCATGAAGCGCAACTATGGCAACGCCGAGGTTTGAGCATGTATGGCGGCCCCTTGGGCACCATCTGCCACAACCCGGCGTGCGGCACTTGGCGCAACTCGCTGGCGCCGATCTGCAACTCCGGGTGTGAGGCCGCCGTCATTCATTGTCTGGAATTACAGCCGAGCCGCGAGACTCTTGGGCTCTCATTGCCGATATGGGTCAGGGGCAACCCACGGGCCGATAAGAACAGGGAGTCAGGACGGCATCAGGGTCAGGCCAAAGCGCAAATCAGGCGTAGGGGAGCATGCTGGCAGCCAGGGGGTGGCAGGAAAGTGCAAGGTTTTTTCCGTGTATCTACACCGGAAAACAAGAAGGCCCCCTGCAACGCATGGGGCCTTCTTGTTTATCCAGCGCAGGCTTATGGCAGCACCATGGGGCCTGCGACCGCGCGGGCGGCCTCGTCACCACGCAGCACCCGTACTATCTCGAGGGCAAACTCGATGGCGCTGCCGGGGCCCTGGCTGGTGATGAGGCGATGGGCATCATCCCGTACCACTCGGGCAGTGCTCAGTTGCGCGGCGGGCAGGCGGGCCTGAAAGCCTGGGTGGCAGGTGGCGCTGGCATCGCCAAGCAAGCCGTGATGGTGCAGCACCACGGCGGGGGCGGCGCAGATGGCCGCACGCCAGCGGCCGAGGTCAGCCTGTTCCCTCAGCAGGTCGATGGCGAGGGGGGTGTCGCGGATCACTTCGCTGCCGGGCAGACCGCCCGGCACGACCATGGCTTCGAAGTCGCGGCTGGTCAGCTCGTCGAGATGGCAATCGGCCACCAGCTGCACCCCGCGGGAGGCGCGGATCTGGCGCTGCCCCGCCGGGCAGCAGGAGGCCAGCACTACCTCTATGCCGCCGCGCACCAGGGTGTCGACGATGGCGACCGTCTCTATCTCCTCCGACCCAGGGGCTACCAGTACCAGTATGCTCATCCTGCACTCCTCCATCGCCCGCGATCCCGGGCTCAGCGCTTCTCTTTGACGGCCTGATAGAGGCCCTGATTGACCGGCACCGCGATGCCGTGGGCGGCGGCCTTGCCGAGCAGGAAGCCGGTGATGGACTCGATCTCGGTCTCACGCCCCTGCTCCATGTCCTGATACATGGAAGAGTAATTGTCGGCGGTGAGTTCCACCACAGTCATCACCCGGCGTAGCAGCTCGTCGCTGCCGGTGGGCTGGCCTTCGGCCTGCATCACGTCGGCGACTTCCACGCAGATCTGTTGCAGCACATCGGCGAAACGGGGGCCGGCCAGCTCGCCATTCTTGAGCTTGTAAAGCGCCGTGAGCGGATTGATGGCGCAGTTGATGGCGAGTTTCTGCCACTGGCGGGTCAGGATCTGCTCATCCCAGCCGGCTTGACCGAGGGCGCGAGCGAGTTCATCCGCCAGGTGGGCATGGGCTTTGGCCGCGTCGTTGACCGGGCCCAGCCAGGTCTCGCCTTTGCCGGTATGGCGGAACACGAAGTGGCCATTTTGCATGGCGCCGTGGCTGGTGACACCGGCAATGACGGGGTTGTGTGGAAACAGCTGCACCACCTGTTCGGCTATGCCCATGCCATTGTGCAGCAGCACTATGGGAACCCCTGCCGCCAGCTTGCCTGCCAGGGGCGTCAGGGCCGACACCACTTGACCCGCCTTGGTCATCACCAGCAGTCGCTGGATGGGGCCGGGCTTGTCGATGAAACCCCGCTCGATGGCGAGCAGCTGGGTGTGACCCTCGAGGGAGGTGAAATCGATGCCGGGATGCAGGGTGGCGCGGTGCCGCTCGCTCAGCAGCACACGGGTCGGCTGGCCACTTTGGGTCAGCAAGGAGGCGAAGACGCCGCCCAGGGCACCACAGCCCAGCAAGGACCAGTGAGGTGAGGAGGGGTGTCGGCTGTTTTTCAGGTTGTTGTCGCGTAATCCGCTTGGCATGGAGAGGCTCAATCAGGGTAGTGGCTGCGTTCCGAACAACCCGCTACCGGGGATAAGTGAAGATGTCGCTAGGCGGACACTAACGGGTCTCGCCATTCCTGTGCGCAGGGGATTCTAGCAGAGCAATCCCATTGAAATCAGCAAATTTGCCGGTTTTCTGGTAGATTTGCCCCTTTGTCAGCACAACCTGAAGTACAGCATGAGGAGCCCGGCTATGCCGTCATTCGATATTGTCTCTGAAGTCAAAATGAACGAGGTGTTGAACGCCGTCGATAACGCCAATCGTGAACTGGCGACCCGTTTCGATTTTCGTGGTGTGGAAGCCAGCTTCGAATTGAACAAGGAAGAGGTGAAGCTGGAAGCCGATGCGGATTTCCAGCTCAAGCAGATGGTCGAGATCCTGCGCGGCGCCCTGCTCAAGCGCCAGATCGAGAACAGCTCCATGGAAGTGGGCGACAGCGTTCACTCCGGCAAGCGTTTCCACCTGACGGTGAAATTCAAGCAGGGGATCGAGAAAGAGATCGCCAAGAAGCTGGTGAAGCTGATCAAGGATTCCAAGATCAAGGTGCAGGTTGCCATCCAGGGTGACGAGGTGCGCGTCACCGGCAAGAAGCGTGACGATCTGCAGGAGACCATGGCACTGGTGCGTGGCGCCGAGCTGGGTCAGCCGATGCAGTTCCAGAACTTCCGCGATTGATGATGAAGGGGGAGGGCCTTGGTCACTCCCCTCATCGACGAAGCGCCATAAAAAAACCGGAGCAGCTGCTCCGGTTTTTTGTGTCCGTGTGACGAGTTCGATTAGAACTTGTAGGTCACGGAGAAGTAGTGGCTGAAGCCAGAGCTCTTCCAAGGAGTACCATCGTAGGCAGTGGAGCCATCTTTGGTGCCGTAGGCATCCATGAAGTACTTCAGACCGTAACCGACGGCGTAGCGGTCAGAGTGCCAGTAGATGCCATGGAAGGTAGCCAGGTTATCGCTGGTACGGTCAGCACGGTCGTGAGTATCCAGGTCGAAGGCGTAGTCCAGGTAGCCCTGGTAGGAGACGAAGCTGCCGTTGCCGAAGGTGTAGAAAGGCTTGAACCAGTTCATGGCGAACCAGTAACCGTTCCAGTCACCTTCTTCTTCGGTGAAGAACTGGTTTTCAGTGGCATGACGGGCATACAGGTTCATGCCAACTTTGCCGAACCAAGGCACTTGCACATCAGCACCCAGACCGATCATGTTTTCCATCTGGTTGTCGCCGATGTTGTTCAGGGAGGCTATGTAAACCTCTTGCACCGGACCAAAGGAGAGATCTTTACCAGTCAGCGCATCCAGAGACATACGCGGCGCAAACTTCATGAACAGGTTCTGACCTTTGTGCTTGTCGCTGTGACGGGAGTCAAAGATATCGAAGACGTCGACGTAGCCGTACAGGTCAAACAGACCGGAGCGACCACCGAACTCCATTTCGAAGTAGGTGTCGTTGTAATCTTCAGCACCAGCAGTGAAAGGACGTTGGTCGATGGTGTGCATCACGTTGAATTGCATCCACTTGTAGTCGTTCTTGTGGATGTCGCCGCTGTAATCGGCAGCAAAGGCCGGAGTGGCGGATGCAGCCAGCAGACCGGCAGCGATCAGAGTCTTGGTAAATTTGGCCATTTTATTGGTCTCTTGTGCGTTAGTTGAGGTTTTCCGTAGCCTGCCCACAAGGAGCGGAAGGGATTCTAGCCAAATAAATTCAACGGATAAACAAGAGCCAGGGAACTTTGTCCGGTTTTGTGAATCTAATCACCCCCAAAATGGCGCAAACGCTTGCTATTTGTCCGCTTGTGGTAACAAAGCATCGCCTCGTTTGGCAACCATGATGATCAGTATCATCACCGGGATGCCGAGCAGACTGGTGCCGACGAAGAAGCTGCTGTAGCCGATCTGCTCGACCACCTGACCGGAAAAACCCGCCAGCAGCTTGGGCATCAGCAACATGATGGAGCTGAACAGAGCGTACTGGGTCGCCGAGAAGGCGACGTTGGTCAGGCTCGACAGATAGGTCACGAAGGCCGCCGTCGCAATGCCGGCGCTGAGGTTGTCCAGGGAGATGATCAGGGTCAGCAGCTCCAGATCGTGGCCCACTTCGTTGAGCAGGGCGAACAGCAGATTGGTGCTGGCGGTGAGCAGGGCGCCGAGAAACAGGATGCGCAGGGTGCCGAAGCGCATCACCAGCACGCCCCCCAGGGCCGCCCCCACCAGCGTCATGATGACGCCATACACCTTGGTGATGGTGGCCACCTCCGTCTTGCTGAACTGCAGATCCACATAGAAGCTGTTGGACATCACCCCCATCACCACATCCGAGATGCGATAGCAGGCGATGAGCCCCAGGATCAACAGGGCCGAGCCGCCGTAGCGGCGGAAGAAATCGGCAAAGGGGCACCAGATGGCTTCATAGGTCCAGGCGCCCAGCCCGGCCAGGGTCCTGGGCCAGCCCCGCTCGAGCAGCAGCGCCTTGCGTTCCATATGTTGCTCGTTCTGGCGATGGAGGTCGATATCCGGCTCGTGGCTGAGCAGTGTGGTGAAGATGCCGAGGGACATCAGCCCCGCCATCAGCAGGTAGGTGAGCTGCCAGCCGCGGTAGTCGTAGCTGTCGTTGCTGCCAAGCCAGGCCGCCAGAGCCAGCGCCCCCGCTCCCGCCATGATCATGGCGAGCCGGTAACCCGTCATGTAGGAGGCCGCCATGGCCGCCTGCAGGCGCTCGGGGGCCGACTCGATGCGGTAGGCATCGATGACGATATCCTGGGTCGCGGAGCAAAACGCCACCAGCAGGGCGAACAAGGCGAGCTGGGCGAGCTGGGTCTTGGGATCGCAATAGGCCATGCCCACCAGGGAGAGGGCGATCAGCACCTGGGAGAGCAGCATCCAGCTGCGGCGCCGTCCCAGCAGCCGGGAGAGCAGCGGCAGCGGCAGTCGATCCACCAGGGGGGACCACAGCCACTTGAAGCCATAGGCCAGCGCCACCCAGCTCATGTAGCCGATGTCGGTCAGGCTGACATCGGCTTCGCGCAACCAGAAGGAGAGGGTGCCGAAGACCAGCAGCAAGGGCAGGCCGGAGGAGAAGCCCATGGCAAACAGAGTGAGTACCCGCGCTTCCAGATAGACGGCGAGGGCGTCTCGCCAGCTTGTGGCGCGGTCCGGGGTATGGCTGGGCGGGCGGAGATTGTTCAACTGCCTGACTCCTCAGAGAAAAGGGGGTCATTTTGTCAGGTTCGAGGGGGATAGCCAAGGCAAGCCGAACGGGGCGGCCCGGGATTCAGGGTCGTGAGCCGATGCAGTGGCGCGGACAGGGCCCCTCGGCCACGAGGAAGGTGGCGCAGGCCATCAGTTGCTGACGCAGCCAGGTGTCTGTGACGAGCTGATGCTCGTCCCACAGGTGCAGGCTGTGGAGCAGGTGCCAGAACACCCCCTCCTGCTCGGTGGCGGGTTCTTTGTCCATGGGAATGACGGGAAGTGCCTGCCAGCGGGAGAGGAGTTGCCAGCTCAGATCCTCGAGCTGCCGATAGGGGATTTCCCGTGCCAGGAAGTGACGAACCGCCTGAGCCAGCTCAATGGCGTGTTGGGCAATGTAGTCGTGACAAGTCACCGGAACCTCCTCTCTCTGCCTGGCCATGTCCCGCACACACAGGACAAGGCCAGAGTATAGAAAGGGGCGCCGGTGACCCGGGCCAGGTGGTGACGGAATGTGATCCGCCCCCCGTTATTTGTCCGCCAGCAGCACCACTTTTTTCAGGATGATGGGGCTGGTCGGCACGTCATTGGCGCGCAGTATGGAGCTGTAGCCGGTCTGGACCTGAGCCAGCTTGTCCAGCACCTCCATCCCCTGCACTACCTGGCCGAACACCGTATAACCGGCGCCGGCATTGGCATTGAGGTTGTCGTTGTCCACCAGGTTGAAGTAGAACTGACGGGTGGCGCTGTCGACCGCCTGGGTGCGGGCCATGGCGATGCTGCCACGCTTGTTGGGCAGGCCGCCCCTGGACTCGTTGACCACGGGGTCGAAGGTCGGCAGTGGCTGGAACTGCTGATTGTAGCCCCCGCCCTGCACCACGAAGTTCTGGATCACCCGGTGGAACAGGCTGCCGTCATAGCTGCCATCCGCCACGTAGCGCAGGAAGTTCTTCACCGTCTGCGGTGCCTGCTTGGGGGCCAGCTCCACCACTATGTTGCCGTGGTTGGTCTCCATCTGGACTTTTTGTCCGGCGAACGCCAGGGGGGCGATCAGGGTGGCCAGTAACCAGAGTTTCTTCATTTATATGCTCCTTGCTCAGCTCGGCTGGCCTTTGAGATAACCGCGCAGTGCCTCGTCGGCCATGATCTGTTGCAGCACGCTACCCAGCTGCTGGTTCAGGGTGGACTCCAGATCGGCCATGGTCGGCTCACCCGGTTCTTCCTTGCTGGAAGACATGTTGAACTGCTTGGTCAGCCTGTTGCCCTGGAAGTCGGCGATCACCTGCAGGCTGACCTTGGACTTGGTGACATAGGTGAAAGTCTTCTCTTCCACGGTGACGGCGGCAGTGGAGATGGCCAGGGTCAGGTTGGTGGTGCCGCTGTTGCCCACTTCGAGGCCCTGGCTGCGCAACCCTTCCGCCAGTTTTTCCGCCAGCAGGTTGTTGAGGGGCTGGCTGCTGTTGACCAGCACGGGAGCCTTCTCTTTCTTCTTGATGGAGAAGACATAGGCGGCCTCGCGCTTGTCCACCCCTTCCATGGTGATGCGGTTGCCAGAGTAGTACTGCTGGTTGGAGGGGATGACTTGCGGATTGAGCAGCGCCGTCTCCGGCCAGTGGGTGGCACAACCACCCAGTATCAGGGCGGCCAGCAGCAAGAGTGACTTTTTCATCATGGTTTTCCTTTGGCGTTTGATGGCTTTCAGCGTTTGATGGCTTTCAAAATAACGAATTTGCTGTTCGACGCAACGACTTGTGCGTTGGCAAACAAGCGCTTGAGTTTGTTGTGATAGTCCAGATGACGGTTGCCTACTATCCAGAGTTCACCCCCCTGAGGCAACACCCGGTGTGCGTCGGTGAACATCTGCCAGGCGATGTGATCGGTGATCGCCTGCAGCTGATGGAAGGGGGGATTGCAGAGGATCCTGTCCGCCGCTCCGACCGCCACGCCGTCGAGACAGTTGTTGACCATGAAGTGGGCCCGCGGCAGGGCAGCCGGCAGGTTGTGCTCGACGTTGAGGCGCGCCGAGGCGACCGCCATGTGGGATTCGTCGATGAAGGTCACCTCCACCTCGCTGTCTTTTGCCAGCAGCGAGAGACCCAGCACCCCGTTGCCGCAGCCAAGGTCTATCACCTTGCGCGCGCTGTGGATCGGCAAATTGTCCAGCATGAAGCGGGCGCCTATATCCAGGCTGGTGCGCGAAAACACGTTGGCATGGTTGTGGATGAGCATGTCGGTGCCCTCCAGCGGCCAGACGGTCGGGAAGGGGTTGGTCAGGGCAGGGCGCTCGGCCTGCGGCTCGCAGTGAATGAGGCGCGCCTTCTTCCAGGCGAGCGAGGTGCGGGTCTGGCCCAGATACTTCTCGAACAGCTTGAGGGTGGAGCTGTGGATGTCCTTGGCCTTGCCGGCGGCCAGGATGCGGGTGGCCGGGGTGACCACCTCGCGCAGGGCCAGCAGTTGCTGCTCCAGCAGCGCCTGATACTTGGAGACCTTGATCACCACCAGCGCAGGGGCATCGGGCAGCGGGGCCAGGGCGTCCAGCAGGGTGATCTGTGCGGGATCCAGCCCGTTCTCCGCCAGATTGGCCAGGGTGGCCCGCTCGCTGATATGGGAGTCGCTCACGCAGACCGGACCATGGCCGTGCAGATAGGCGGCCAGGGCGCCGAAGCCGTCGTTCATGATGATGACGGGGCCGGCCTGTTCAAGAGGGGACTCCGCCAATGCGTTGATCAGGTACTCGTCCGCCGCATCCCAGGCCTGCAGGGGATCCTGGCTCTGCCGTGGGTAGCGATACAGGGTCAGACGACAATGGGCAGTGTCGAGCAGGGTTTGCATAAGAATGAGTCCAACGTGTTGCTGATAGATGACGCCCGCCCGCACCGTGTTGCCCGGCAGGCAGGGAAAGTGGCGCTATTCTAGCGGCGACGGAGAATTTCACCAGCCCGCAGCAAGGAGGTGCCCGGCCTCTTTCTATTTACAGCGGGCCTGATGCATCCGGTAGGCAACCCTGGCTACAATGGCCGGATATCCAACGAGGGAGTCTTGCCCGTGAGCATGCAACAACAGATAGAGGCCAAACTGGCCGCCGCCTTGTCCCCCAGTCATCTGGAAGTGATCAACGAGAGCTACATGCACAGGGTGGAGCCGGGATCCGAGAGCCACTTCAAGGTCATAGTGGTGAGCCAGGCCTTCGAGGGGCAGCGCCTGCTGGGGCGCCATCGTCAGGTCAACGGCGTGCTGGCAGAGGAGCTGGCAGGGGCTATCCATGCGCTGGCGCTGCATACCTATACCGAGGCGGAGTGGCAGGCCCGGGAGCAGGCCCCCAAGACCCCGGGCTGTGTCAGCAAGTCCCCTTTTGCCTGAGCCTTTGACCTTTTCATTACCCGATTGTCGACCAATTAACAAAACCATCACGACAGGGCCGGGGCGCCAGCCGCCGGCCCTGTGTGCGTTGGATCAGGGTAATGATTACTTTTTCTAATCAACCTCTGGGGCGGGTGAAATTACCTCCATGTGGGTAGTAAAACAAAAAATCCTTTAAAACCACGGGTTGCAGGGATGGAAGGGAAATATTCATTGGAGGTTAATTTTGTGATAGGACGGGGATTTTCCCCATTTGGCGTGGCGACTGACTTGTCTAAGGTGGTAAACTCAGGCGCTTTTGAATGATCCTGTATGTTGCTGATTTGTTTGTTTCTTCGACAGTTTTCCGTGATGTTGACGGGCTCATTCAACAACTCGTCGTGATGTATTTCTCGGCGCTAACCAACCTGTCTTCCCTTAACGGTAGTGCAAGTGAGTATGATTACAATTAAAAGAGGACTGGACATCCCCGTGCTGGGTGCTCCGGAGCAAGTAATCTACGATGGCCCGGCCATCACCCGTGTTGCTACACTCGGCGAAGAGTTCGTGGGGATGCGTCCTACTATGTTCGTCAAAGTAGGTGATCGCGTCATTAAAGGTCAGGAGCTCTTCGAAGATAAGAAGAATCCCGGCGTTAAATTCACGGCCCCTGCCACCGGTGTGGTTTCTGAGATCAACCGTGGTGCCAAGCGTGTTCTGCAATCCGTTGTCATCGACATCGATGGTTCTGACGAACAGGTGACCTTTGAACACTTTGCGTCTGCCGAGCTGGCACAGCTCGAGCGCAGCAAGGTGCAGGAGATCCTGGTCGCATCAGGCCAATGGACCGCATTGCGTACCCGTCCATTCAGCAAGGTGCCGGCAGTGGGCTCTGCCCCGCGTGCCATCTTCGTCACCGCCATGGACACCAACCCGCTGGCTGCCAACGCCGAGATCATCATCAAGGAACAGGCCCAGGCCTTCCTCGATGGTCTGGCCGTGCTGAGCCGCCTGACCGATGGCACTGTCCACGTCTGCAAGGGCGAAGCCAGCCTGCCGCACGCCTCCCTGGCCCAGGTCAAGGAAGCCGTGTTCGTCGGCCCGCACCCTGCCGGCCTGCCCGGTACCCACATCCACTTCCTGGACCCGGTCGGTGCCAAGAAAGTGCAGTGGCACATCAACTATCAGGATGTGATCGCCTACGGCAAGCTGTTCACCACAGGTCAGATCTTCACCGACAAGGTGATCGCCCTGGCCGGACCGAACGTGATCAAGCCGCGCCTGCTGCGCACTCGTCTGGGCGCCTGCATCAGCCAGCTGACCAACAACGAGCTGCGTGCGGACGAGAATCGCATCATCTCCGGTTCCCTGCTGAGCGGTGCCAAGGCCGAAGGGGTTCATGACTACCTGGGTCGCTACCACAATCAGGTGAGCGTACTGGGCGAAGGTCGTGAGAAAGAGTTCTTGGGCTGGGTCAACCCCAGTGCCGACAAGTTCTCCATCACCCGTACCACCCTCTCTCATCTGATGAAGGGCAAACTCATCAACTTCACTACCACCACCAACGGTAGTGATCGCTCCATGGTGCCTATCGGCAACTATGAGCGCGTGATGCCGCTCGACATCCTGCCGACCCTGCTGCTGCGGGATCTGATCTCCGGCGACACCGACAGCGCGCAGGCGCTCGGCTGCCTGGAGCTGGATGAGGAAGATCTGGCGCTCTGTACCTTCGTCTGCCCCGGCAAGACAGAGTACGGCCCAGTCTTGCGTGAGTGCCTGACCAAGATAGAACTGGAAGGTTAAGCGATGAGTTTCAAGCAACTTCTTGAAAATATGGAACATCACTTCGAGCCGGGTGGCAAGTACGCCAAGTACTATGCCCTGTTCGAGGCGGCGTATACCCTGTTTTATACCCCGGGTTCCGTGACCCGCAATGCCGCCCACGTCCGTGATGCGATCGATCTGAAGCGCATGATGATCATGGTGTGGCTGGCCGTGTTCCCGGCCATGTTCTGGGGCATGTACAACGTCGGCAACCAGTCCATCGCCGCTATCGCCCATCTGGGCAGCGCGGCCGGTGCCGATACCTGGCAATACGCCCTGGCTACCCTGCTGGGTGCCTCCCTGGATCCGGCCGTGGCCGGCATCGGCAGCAAGATGCTGATCGGTGCGGCGCACTTCTTCCCGATCTACATCACCGTCTTCATCGTCGGTGGTTTCTGGGAAGTGCTGTTCGCCATGGTGCGCAAGCACGAGATCAACGAAGGCTTCTTCGTGACCTCCATCCTGTTCGCCCTGATAGTGCCGCCCGAGCTGCCCCTGTGGCAAGCCGCGCTCGGCATCACCTTCGGCGTGGTGCTGGCCAAGGAAGTGTTCGGCGGTACCGGCAAGAACTTCCTGAACCCGGCCCTGGCGGGTCGTGCGTTCCTGTTCTTCGCCTATCCGGGCCAGATCTCCGGCGATGCGGTCTGGGTGGCCGTTGACGGCTATTCAGGCGCGACTGCCCTGAGCCAGTGGGCCCAGGGCGGCCAGATGGCGCTGATCAACGGTGCTACCGGCGAAGCCATCAGCTGGATGGATGCCTTCCTCGGCAACCTGCCGGGCTCCATCGGTGAAGTCTCCACCCTGATGATCCTCATCGGTGCGGCCATGATCGTCTACATGCGGATCGCCTCCTGGCGCATCATCGCCGGCGTCATGGTGGGCATGGTGGCGACCTCCCTGCTGTTCAACGTCATCGGTTCCGATACCAACCCCATGTTCAGCATGCCGTGGCACTGGCATCTGGTGCTGGGCGGCTTCGCGTTCGGCATGGCCTTCATGGCGACCGATCCTGTCTCCGCCGCCTTTACCAACAAGGGCAAGTGGTGGTACGGCGCCCTCATCGGCGTCATGGTCGTGCTGATCCGTGTCGTGAACCCCGCGTTCCCGGAAGGCATGATGCTGGCCATTCTGTTTGCCAACCTGTTTGCCCCCTTGTTTGACCATTTCGTGGCGCAGGCGAACATCAAGCGGAGGATCGCACGTGGCGTTTAATAAAGACTCTACTACCGGCACTCTCGCCGTAGTGACCGGTCTGTGTCTGGTCTGCTCCATCGTGGTCTCCGTGGCCGCCGTGGGTCTGCGTCCGGCCCAGCTGGAAAACAAGGCGCTGGACAAGCAAAGCAACATACTGTCCGTTGCCGGTGTCGATGTCAGCTCGGTGGCCAAGCGTGACCTGGCCCAGCTGTATGGCGACAAGATTGAAGCCCGTCTGGTGGATCTGGCCACAGGTGAGTTCGTTGACGGCGATGCCGACAACTTCGACACCAAGCTGGCAGCCAAGGATCCGGCCAAGAGTGTTCGTCTGGCACCTGCCGACGACAAGGCCGGCCTGCGTCAGATCTCCAAGCTGATCCCGGTGTTCTTCGCGAAAGATGCGCAAGGCAAGGTCGACAACATCATACTGCCGATCTACGGCCAGGGTCTGTGGTCCACCATGTATGCCTTCGTGGCGGTCGCGGCCGATGGCCAGACCATCAAGGGCATCACCTACTATGACCACGGTGAAACCCCGGGTCTGGGCGGCGAGATCGAAAATCCGGCCTGGCGCGAACTGTTCGTCGGCAAGAAGCTGTTCGATCAGGACGGTCAGCCTGCGCTGCGGGTGATCAAGGGCCATGCTCCGGCTGGTTCCGAGCATGAAATCGACGGCCTGTCTGGCGCAACCCTGACCGGTAATGGCGTACAGCACACCTTCGACTTCTGGATGGGCCCCAAGGGCTTCGGTCCCTTCCTGGCCAAGGTACGTGCAGGAGAAATCAACAATGGCTGACAAGAGCGAAATGAAAAAATTGCTGTTGACGCCTGTGCTCGGCAACAACCCCATCGCACTGCAGGTGCTGGGTGTCTGTTCCGCGCTGGCCGTTACCAGCCAGATGAAGACGGCGTTCGTGATGACGCTGGCCGTTACCGCGGTCACCGCCTTCTCCAACCTGTTCATCTCCCTGATCCGCAACCAGATCCCGAACAGCGTGCGGATCATCGCCCAGATGGCGGTGATTGCCTCGCTGGTTATCGTGGTTGACCAGGTGCTCAAGGCCTATGCCTATGACATCTCCAAGCAACTGTCGGTGTTCGTCGGCCTCATCATCACCAACTGCATCGTGATGGGTCGTGCCGAAGCCTATGCCATGAAGAGCGCCCCGCTGCCCTCCTTCCTGGACGGCATCGGCAACGGTCTGGGCTATGGCGCCGTGCTGCTGACCGTGGCGACTGTGCGCGAGATCCTGGGGTCAGGCACCTGGTTCGGCATCGAACTGCTGCCGCTGGTGAACAATGGTGGCTGGTATGTGCCGAACGGCCTGCTGCTGCTGCCGCCGAGTGCATTCTTCATCATTGGTCTGATCATCTGGGGCGTACGCACCAAGGATCCCAAGCAGGTGGAGGCAAAGGATTAAGGTATGGAACACTATCTGAGTCTGTTGATTCGTTCGATCTTCATCGAAAACCTGGCGCTCTCCTTCTTCCTGGGGATGTGTACCTTCCTGGCGGTGTCCAAGAAGGTCAAGACCGCCATGGGCCTCGGCATTGCCGTTATCGTGGTTCAGACCGTTGCCGTTCCGGCCAACAACCTGATCTACAACTACGTGCTCAAAGACGGTGCCCTGGTCTCCGGCCTGGATCTCAGCTTCCTGAGCTTCATCACCTTCATCGGGGTGATTGCGGCCCTGGTGCAGATCCTGGAGATGGCGCTGGACAAGTACTTCCCGGCGCTCTACAACGCCCTCGGCATCTTCCTGCCGCTCATCACGGTGAACTGCGCCATCTTCGGTGGCGTCTCCTTCATGGTGCAGCGTGACTACAACTTCGTGGAGTCCGTGGTCTATGGCGTGGGGTCGGGTGCAGGCTGGATGCTGGCCATAGTCGCGATGGCGGGGATCCGCGAGAAGATGAAGTATTCCGATGTTCCGGAAGGCCTGCGTGGCCTCGGCATCACCTTCATCACCGCGGGTCTGATGGCGCTGGGCTTCATGTCCTTCTCTGGTATTTCCCTGTAATCGGAAAGGAAATATAGATGGAAATTATTCTGGGTGTGGTCATGTTCACCGTGATCCTGCTGGCCTTGGTGGCAGTCATTCTGTTCGCCAAGTCCAAGCTGGTGACCGCCGGTGACGTGACAATCAGCATCAACGGCGACCCGGCCAAGGCTGTGACCAGCCCGGCGGGTGGCAAGCTGCTTGGCGTGCTCGCCGGCAGTGGTATCTTCGTCTCCTCCGCCTGTGGCGGCGGCGGCTCCTGTGGTCAGTGCAAGGTGCGGGTGAAAGCCGGCGGCGGCGACATACTGCCGACCGAGCTGGATCACATCAGCAAGGGCGAAGCCCGTCATGGCGAGCGCCTGGCCTGCCAGGTCACCGTGCGTTCCGACATGGACATCGAGCTGCCGGAAGAGATCTTCGGCGTGAAGAAGTGGGACTGTACCGTCATCTCCAATGACAACAAGGCCACATTCATCAAGGAGCTCAAGCTGCAGATCCCCGATGGCGAGAGCGTCCCGTTCCGCGCCGGTGGTTATATCCAGATCGAAGCCCCTGCCCACCACGTGCAGTACAAGAACTTCGACATTCCCGAGGAGTATCGCGGGGACTGGGATCGCTTCAAGATCTTCGAGCTGGAGTCCAAGGTCAACGAGCCTATTATCCGTGCCTACTCCATGGCGAACTATCCGGAAGAGTTCGGCATCATCATGCTGAACGTGCGGATCGCGACCCCGCCGCCGAGCAACTGGACTGCCCCTCCCGGCCAGATGTCCTCCTACATCTTCAGCCTGAAGGCCGGGGACAAGGTGACCATCTCGGGTCCGTTCGGCGAGTTCTTCGCCAAGGACACCGACGCCGAAATGGTGTTCATCGGTGGTGGTGCCGGCATGGCGCCGATGCGTTCCCACATCTTCGACCAGCTGCGTCGCCTGAAGTCCAAGCGCAAGATGAGCTTCTGGTACGGCGCCCGTTCCAAGCGCGAGATGTTCTATGTCGAAGACTTCGACATGCTGGCCGCCGAGAACGACAACTTCCAGTGGCACGTCGCCCTGTCGGATCCGCAACCGGAAGACAACTGGGATGGCTACACCGGCTTCATCCACAACGTCTTGTTCGAGAACTACCTCAAGAACCACGAGGCGCCGGAAGATTGCGAGTTCTACATGTGTGGACCTCCCGTGATGAACGCTGCCGTCATCAACATGCTGAAAAACCTCGGCGTTGAAGACGAAAACATCCTCCTGGATGACTTTGGTGGTTAATCCATGCACAGTGTTGTAAAGACCTGGCTAGCCTTCGGGCTAGCCTTTTTCTTGACTGGGTGCGGTCAGGAATCGGTCCAATCCAAGCCGGAGATCCACATCACCGGCAGCACCATGGGCACCTACTACTCCATCAAGGTGGCGGATGCCGCCGTCACGGATGCCGCCAAGCTGCAGGCCGAGGTGGATGTCCTGCTGGAACGGGTCAACGATCAGATGTCCACCTACCGCCCGGATTCCGAGCTGTCGCGCTTCAACCAGCACAAGGACAATACCCCTGTGGTGGTCTCCCGTGACACTGCCCGGGTGGTGACCGAGGCCATTCACATTGGCCGCGAGAGCCGCGGGGCGCTGGACGTCACCGTGGGCCCCCTGGTCAATCTGTGGGGCTTTGGGCCGGATGCCAAACCGACCAAGGTGCCATCCGACGAGCTGATCGCCCAGACCCGGCAGAAGACGGGCCTCGGCAATCTGCATGTGGTAACCTCGGTCGACGCCGACACCCTGCAAAAGGACATCCCGGATCTCTACGTGGATCTCTCCGCCATCGCCAAGGGCTTCGGGGTGGACAAGGTGGCCGAGTACCTGGAATCCCTGGGGGCGCGCAACTACCTGGTGGAGATCGGCGGCGAGCTGCGGATCAATGGCGTCAACGGCAAGGGTCACCCCTGGCGCGTCGCCATCGAGAAGCCGACCGCCAATGCCGGCTCGGTGCAGGAGGTGATAGTGCCAGGGGACAACGGCGTCGCCACCTCGGGGGACTATCGCAACTACTACGAGCTGGATGGCAAGCGCTTCTCCCACACCATGGATCCGCTGACGGGCAAGCCCATCACCCATCGCATGGTGTCGGTCACCGTGATCCACCCCTCCTGCATGACGGCAGACGGGCTGGCCACGGCGCTGACGGTCATGGGAACGCAGAAGAGCCTGGCCTATGCAAAGGAGCGGGGTCTGGCCATCTTCGTCATCACCAAGACGGACGAGGGCTTCGAGGAGGCTTACTCGGATGCCTTCAAGCCCTACCTGGCCAAGCAGCCCGGTTAACCGTGAAGGCGCCGCCATCACTCGGCGGCGCCTGGGAATCTTGTCGCCGGATGCCGTCGAGCCGTATCTGGTTAAACAGTAAAGGGGTAATACCATGCAGATCTTTCTGATCACCTTCGGGGTGTTTCTGGTGGTGGTGGTGGCCATGGCCATCGGCTACATCTTCCAGAAGAAGACCATCTCCGGCTCCTGTGGCGGCCTTGGCACCATAGGGATCGAGAAGGAGTGCGACTGCCCGGAGCCCTGCGACAATCGCAAGAAGAAGATGGCCAAGGAAGAGGCCCGTCGCAAGATGCTGGTGGACAACCGCATCCTCTGAGGGCGAACACCCGCGTGCGGGTGCATCGAATGCACGCGAGCCGACCCTGGGTCGGCTCGCGTCTTCATGGCGCTCAGTAGTCGTACTGGCTGCAGGCCTTGTTGTGAAACTTCGCCTTTCGCTTTGCCAGCTCCTCCCTTGTGCCCAGCTCGTCCCCCTGCTTGATGGCTTTCTCCAGTATCTCTATGCGCTCAAACAGCCAGCTGCACTCGGCGGTCGGATGGTCCTTGGTCATGCCCGTCAGCGGCAACAGCAGCAGGCAGAGTCTCGGCCAGATTGCTCTCATCTCTCCTCCTTGAGTCTGATGTGGATGGTGCCTTGAGAGTCTATCCGTCCCTCTCCTCCCGTGCGCTGGCAGAAATGACAGGGCTGGGGTAGCATGGGGCCTTAACTGGTTATTCATACAGTGGTGTCGCCGCCTCGTCACGACAGCGGCGGTGCACCCAACCATGCGGCAGGCGCCGACGGCTCAACAGACTCTGGCATGCGCAAGATCATTCACATCGACATGGACTGCTTCTTCGCCGCGGTGGAGATGCGGGACAACCCGGCCCTGCGGGAGGTGCCGCTGGCCATCGGCGGCTCGGCCGAGAGGCGCGGCGTCATCTCCACCTGCAACTATGTGGCGCGCCGCTTCGGGGTACGCTCCGCCATGCCGAGCGCCCTGGCCAGGAAACTCTGCCCGCCGCTGGTGCTGATCCCCGGGCGGATGGCCGTCTACAAGGAGACCTCCCGCCAGTTGCAGGCCATCTTCCTGCGCTACACGGAGCAGGTGGAGCCGCTCTCCCTCGATGAAGCCTACCTGGATGTCACCGACAGCCCCCATTGCGGCGGCAGCGCCACCCTGATGGCGGCCGAGATCCGCGCCGCCATCGTCCTCGAACTGGGGTTGACCGCCTCGGCCGGGGTGGCGCCGAACAAGTTTCTGGCCAAGCTCGCCTCCGAGCAGCGCAAGCCGGACGGCCTGTTCGTCATCCGCCCCCAGGAGGTGGACGAGTTCGTGCGCCAGCTGCCCCTCGGCAAGCTGCCCGGCATCGGCCGCAAGACGGCTGAACGGCTGGAGTCCCTCGGGCTCTACTCCTGCGAGGATGCCCGCCAGCTCGGTAACGAGGAGCTGGTGAGCCGTTTCGGCAAGCTCGGGGAGATGCTGGCCGGTCGCATCTGGGGACATGACGATCAGCCGGTACAGGCCCGGCGGATACGCAAGAGCATAGGGGTGGAGACGACCCTCGCCAGCGACGTGCTGGATGAAGCCGCCTGCCGGGAGGTGCTCGGCCGGCTCATTCCCGAGCTGGAGCTGCGCTTTGCCAGGGCTTGCCCTGCGGAGGCGCTGATGGGGCAGGGGATCAAGCTGAAGTTTGCCGATTTCCACCAGACCACCGTCTATCGCAAGGGGAGCTACCAGGCGAGCCGTTTCCACGATCTGCTGCACGAGGGGCTGCAACGGTCTCAAGGAAAACCTATTCGCCTGCTCGGTCTGGTGGTCGGTCTGCCAGGGGCGGGGGAGATCAACCAATTGAGCCTGGATCTCAGCTGATTTAGTTAAGTTTTTGTGTCCAAAACCGATACAGTGTTCACATCTGTAGACGTTAGGAAATCGTGGCATGAGTTCTCTTTCTGTTCAGGGACGGATCACCCTGATCGCCGGTTGCTGTCTGTTGGCCAGTGCCGCCGCACTGGTCGCCTCTTCCCTCTTCAACGCGGCCCGCATGCAGGAGCAGGTGCTCACCTCCACCACCCTGGAGGGGCAGCACGCGGCAGAAAACTGGATGAAGGCCATGGGGTCCACCCAGGCGGCCAGAGTGACCAGCTACCTCGACGAGGCCTATTTCAGGGCCACCCTGCTGGCGGAGGGCATACTGTTCCAGCGCAAGAACGCGGCGGACAACTTCGTTCACTCCGAGGCGCTGCGCAATGCCGTGAACCAGCAGTTGCAGGACGCGGCGGAGTCGTCGGCCAATCTGCTCGGGGTCTATGCGGTATTCGAACCCAACCAGCTCGACGGTGAAGACGACAACTATCAGGGCTCGACCGCGCTCGGGGCCAACGACAAGGGACGCTTCTCCAGCTACTGGGCCAGAGTCGATGGCAAGGTGACCCTGGAGGTGATGGACGAAGCGCTGCTGGCCGACGACAAGCCCTCCGGGCACGGCGGCCTGGAGAATGACTGGTACAGCTGCAGCATTCGCAGCAAGGCCCTCTGTCTGCTCGATCCCTATGTGGACGAGGTGGGCACCCGTCAGGTGCTGATGACCTCGGTGACGGCCCCCCTGCTGGAAGAGGGCAATCTGCTCGGCATGGTGGGGGTCGACATCTCGCTGGCCACCTTGCAGAGCCTGGTGGAGGAGATGGACAAGACGCTCTATGACGGGCAAGGCAAGGTGCTGCTGCTCAGTCACGAGGGGCGGGTGGCCGGGGCCGAAGGGTTCAAGGTCGCCCTTGGGGATACCCTGGAGCAGCAGGGGCTGTCGGCGGATCTCAACGGCTGGCTCGCCAAGGGGGAGGTGGTCACGCGCTGGAGCCCGGACGGCGCCTTGCTGCAGACCTTCGTGCCGGTCAGCATGCGCGGGACGGATCGCAAGTGGGGCATCTACATCGAACTGCCCCGCGCCGTGGTGCTCGCCTCAGCCCTGCAACTGCAGGATGAGCTGGAGGGCCAGTCCCAGCGCAGCGTCGCCACCCAGCTGCTGATCGGCGGGGCCATCTCAGCCCTTGCCCTTCTCTGCATCTGGCTGATGGCCCAGCGCATCGTCGCCCCCATCCGCACCGTGGTGGCCCGCCTCAAGGACATCGCCAGCGGCGAGGGGGATCTGACCCAGCGCATCGACCTGCGTCGCGATGACGAGATCGGCGAGCTGGCGAAGTGGTTCAACAACTTCCTGGACAAGCTGCAGTCCACCATCAGCCAGGTGATCGATACCGTGGCCGGCACCCGGGCCAGCGCGGCGCTGGCGGCGCAAGGGGCCGAGCGCACCAGTGCCGGCATGCAGTCCCAGTATCAGGAGGTGGATCTGGTGGCCACGGCGTTCGAGGAGCTGAGCGCCACCGCCCTGCAGGTCGCGGGCAATGCCAGCTCGGCGGTGAGCGCGGCCAACCAGGCGGACATGGCGGCCCAGGAGGGCAAGTCCGTGGTCGCCGATACCCAGCAGGCCATGTCCAGGCTGATGGCGGTGATCAGCGACGCCAAGCCCGTGGTGGAGCGGCTTGCCGCCAACAGCGACAACATCAACGACATCCTCATCGTCATCCAGGGAATAGCCGAACAGACCAACCTGCTGGCGCTCAATGCCGCCATCGAGGCGGCGCGGGCCGGTGAACAGGGCCGCGGCTTCGCCGTGGTGGCCGACGAGGTCCGCAACCTGGCGGGGCGTACCCAGAATGCCATCGTCGAGATCCAGACGCTGATCACCGAGCTGCAGTCGGGCACGGAGGCTGTGGTGAAGGCGATCATGACGGGCCACAGCCAGGCGGATGTGACCCTCGGCAAGGTGGAGCTGTCGGTCAGCGTGCTGGAGCAGATCATCCATGCGGTGGCCACCATCCATCAGATGAACGAGCAGATAGCCAGGGCGGCCCAGGAGCAGAGCGGGGTGGCGGACGAAATCAACCGCAACGTCAGCAACATCCGCGACGTGAGCCACACCATCAGGGCAGAGGCGGCCACCTCGGCCGACAACGGGCGCGAGTTGTCGCAACTGGCGGACAAGCAGCAGCAACTGGTGGGGCAGTTCAGGGTATAGAGATAAGAAAAAAGGCGCCATCCAACCGGAGGCGCCAAACACATTCAGATGACAGACTGGGTTAAATCGCATCGATTTAGCCCTTCTTCCCGCAGAGGAAGAAACACAACACCACAATCGTTGTCGGCCCACTCACAAAAACCACATGTAAACCAACATGGAAGAGAAGGTGTGAGCCATATGGCAACGGATTGCGTGGCGAATTATGTTTATTCACTGGTCGACCCGCAACCGACAATTTATAATGCGCCCCATTAGAAAAACTCATCGTCGGCTGGTGTCATGTCTCGTCGTTTACCCCCGCTCAATGCCCTGAAAGCATTCGAAGCAGCGGCTCGCCACTTAAGCTTTACCCGCGCAGCAGAAGAGTTGTTTGTGACTCAGGCCGCCATCAGTCACCAGATCAAGGCGCTGGAGGAGTACCTCGGCATCAAGCTGTTCCGTCGCAAGAACCGCTCCCTGCTGCTGACCGAGGAGGGGCAGAGCTACTTCCTCGACATCAAGGACATCTTCGCCTCCATCTCGGAGGCCACCGACAAGCTGCTGGCCCGCAGTGCCAAGGGGGCGCTCACCGTCTCCCTGCAGCCGAGTTTCGCCATCCAGTGGCTGGTGCCCAGGCTGGTGAAGTTCAGCGAGCGCCACCCCGACATCGATGTGCGCATCAAGGCGGTGGACATGGACGAGGGCTCCCTGACCGACGACGTGGACGTGGCCATCTACTACGGCCGTGGCAACTGGCCCGGGCTGCGCTCGGACAAGCTGCACACCGAGTACCTGATCCCGGTCTGCTCCCCCCTGCTGCTGACCGGCCCCAAGCCCCTGCGCACCCCGGAGGATCTGACCAGGCACACCCTGCTGCACGACACCTCCCGACGCGACTGGAAGGCCTGGTTCCGCCAGCTCGACATCGATGCCCCGAACGTCAACCAGGGACCCATCTTCAGCCACTCCACCATGGTGATCCAGGCGGCGATCCACGGTCAGGGGGTGGCGCTCGGTCACAGCGTGCTGGCCCAGCCCGAGATCGAGGCGGGCCGCCTCATCTGTCCGTTCGAGCAGGTGCTGGTGAGCAAGAATGCCTTCTACCTGGTGTGCCAGGAGCAGCAGTCCGATCAGGGCAAGATAGTGGCCTTCCGCGACTGGATGCTGGAGCTGGTGGAGCAGGAGGAGGCCCGTCGCCGGGCCCGTCTCGCCGATGCCTGAGGGGATGGATGTGACAAGAGAGGGGGCGAGCGACGCCCCCGTTCGCATTCTGCTGGCCCACGGCGCCGGCGCCGGCATGGATCATGCCTTTCTCGCCGAGCTGTCGCGACTGCTGGCGGGGCCGGATATCGAGGTGGTGCGCTTCAACTTTCCCTACATGAGCAAGCGGGCCCTGGACGGCAAGCGCAGGCCGCCGGACCGGCAGCCCGTGCTGCTCGCCCACTGGCGCGAGATGGTGCGTGCGTTTGCCCACCCCAGGTTGTTTCTGGCGGGCAAGTCCATGGGGGGGCGGATGGCGGCCGAGCTCTATCACGAAGGGGGCGACGAGATGAATGCTGCAGGATTGCTCATTCTCGGGTATCCTTTCCACCCCCCGGCCAGCCCCGACCGCTGGCGGGGTGAGGTGCTCAAGCAGATCACGACGCCGACCCTGCTGCTGCAGGGGGAGCGCGACACCTTTGGCTCTCGCGCCGAGCTGGCCGATTTCCCCTTCTCCCCCGCCGTATCGGTCCACTGGCTGACCGATGGGGATCATGGCTTCAAGCCGAGGAAGGCCAGCGGCGTGAGCGAGCAGGAGAACCTGCGACAGGCTGCGGAGCGGATCAAGGGGTTTATCGCGGTGACCCCGTCCCGGTGCGTCTGAAGGGATGGCCGCGCGCAGAGAACGAGGAGAGAGGATGCAAGTCCATCGACATTGGCTGGTGCTGGCGGGTTGTTTCGGCCTGACGGCCACCATGCTGGGAGCCTATGGGGCTCACGGGCTGGCGGCGACCGGCATAGCCCCTTCACTGCTGGCGGCGTTCAACACCGCGGTGCAGTATCAGTTTTTTCACGCCCTGGCCCTGCTGGTGTTGGGGTGGTGCGGCGTGCGCAGCAAGGTGATTACCTTTGCGGGCACGGCCTTTGTGCTGGGGATCCTGGGATTCTCCGGCAGTATTTACGCCATGGTGCTGCTTGGCAGCAAGGGGCTGGGGCTCATCACCCCGGCCGGTGGCCTCTGTTTTATGTTGGGATGGGCGGCTCTGATATGGGCCGGCTGTCGTCTTGGAGGAAAAAATGAATAATCTGCTGCTTTATTGCCGCCCGGGTTTTGAGAAAGAGGCGGCGGCAGAGATCACCGAACGAGCCAGCAACATGCAGTGCTACGGCTTCGCCCGGGTCAAGGACGACAGCGGTTACGTGATTTTCGAGCTGTATGACGAGGAGCAGGCTGATCTGCTGGCCCGCAAGCTGCCGTTCCGTGAGCTCATCTTCATCCGCCAGATGCTGGTGGTGACCCATGAGCTGAAGGATCTGGACCTCTCCGATCGGGTTTCCCCCATCATAGAGGCGACCCGTGACTATGCCATCTGCGGCGATCTGCGGGTGGAGACGGCCGACACCAACGAGGCGAAGGAGCTCTCTGCCTTCTGCCGCAAGTTCACGGTGCCGCTGCGCCAGGCGCTGCGTGGCAACGAGATCCTGACCAAGAAGGAGACGCCGCACCGTCCGGTGTTCCACGCCTTCTTCATGGCCAATGATCACCTGTTGCTGGGGTACTCCTACTCCTTCAACAACTCCGAATTCCACATGGGCATTCCGCGCCTGCGCTGCCCGCCGGACGCCCCGAGCCGCTCCAGCCTCAAGCTGGAAGAGGCCTTCTATGTGTTCGTGCCGCGGGAAGAGTGGGATCTGCGCCTCACCTCCGGCATGAAGGCCGTCGATCTGGGTGCCTGCCCGGGCGGCTGGACCTATCAGCTGGTGCGCCGTGGCATGATGGTGACTGCAGTGGATAACGGCTCCATGGCCCAGTCCCTGATGGATACCGGTCAGGTCAAGCACATTCGCGACGACGGCTTCGTCTGGCGGCCAGGCAAGAAGAACACCTACTGGCTGGTGTGCGACATGGTGGACAAGCCGGCGCGGGTGGTTCACATGATCGCCGACTGGTTCCGCGAGAACGACTGCCAGGAGGCCATGTTCAACCTCAAGCTGCCGATGAAGAAGCGCTATGCCGAGGCGGTGCACAACATAGAGGTGCTGCGGGAGATGCTCAAGGAGATCGACAATGCGTTCGTGATCCAGGCCAAGCAGCTCTACCACGATCGGGAAGAGATCACCGTGCACGTCTACAACAAGTTCTGGGTCTCCAAGCTCGAACCCAAGTCCTGAGCAGGGCACCCGCGTCATCTGGTATGACGCCAAATAAAAACCGGACGGCTGACCCCGTCCGGTTTTTTGTTTTCTGGTGCCATCAGAAGCGGTAGTCGACGCGCATCATGGACTCGTCATCGGTGATCTTGATCTCGATCTGGAGCGGAATGGTCTTGTCGGTGGGGTTGAACTGCATCTTGACGCCGTCCCCCCGGAGCTTGACCGAGGTATTGAGGCCACCGGCGTTGAACTTGATCCTGGGTTTGTGCTTTTCGAAGGAGAGGCTCACGCTCTTTTCGGCCGTCAGATTGAGTTTCTGGTAGGGCGTGACCCGCTGGGTGCCGTTGCTGTCGGTCATGATGTCCACGCCGAGGGAGAGCGGCTTGGGGCTCTTGAGCAGGTCGTTGGTGTCTATGGTGGACTGCCAGGTCTGCTTGGCCGGCGGATCGTACTGAGGAGGTGGTGTCAACCAGGCGTTGTCGATGGGCCTGTCTAATGCCATGGTACTGCTGCTGAAGATCAGCAAGATCAAAGTAGCACGCATGATGGATCTCCTTATCCTTCATATGAACATAGTATTCATCTGACAAGGGAGATAGGGGGATCCGGTATAAAACGAAGGGAGCCGAAGCTCCCTTTTTAAATCAATCAGTTAGATATGATTTATAGACGGTCTATGATGGCCTGGGTGAATTCGCTGGTGGAGGCCGTGCCCCCCAGATCCCGGGTCACCCGATCGCCGGACTCGATGGTCGCCCGCACTGCCTCGCGGATGCGTTCGGCCTTGTCCTGCATGCCCAGGTACTCCAGCATCTGGATGGAGGCGAGGATCACCGAGGTCGGGTTGGCGATGTTCTTGCCAGCGATGTCCGGCGCCGAACCGTGCACCGCCTCGAAGATGGCGGCTCCCTCACCTATGTTGGCACCTGGAGCCATGCCTAGGCCCCCCACCAGACCGGCGCAGAGATCCGAGAGGATGTCGCCGAACAGGTTGGTGGTGACCATGACATCGAACCGCTCCGGGTACATCACCAGATTCATGCAGGCGGCGTCGACGATCATCTCTTCGTTCTGGATATCCGGATAGCGGGCAGCCACCTCGCGCGCCACTTCCAGGAACAGGCCTGAGGTGGACTTCAGGATGTTGGCCTTGTGGATGATGGTGACCTTCTTGCGCCCTTCCTGGCGCGCCAGCTCGAAGGCGAAGGTGACGATGCGTTCGGCACCGTCGCGGGTGATGATGCTCATCGCCTCGGCGCTCTGGTTGTCATCGCTGCGCTTCTGGCCGGCGCCCGAGTACATGCCCTCGGTGTTTTCACGCACCGTGATGATGTCGATGTTGTCGTAACGGCTCCTGGTGCCCTTGAAGGAGATCACCGGGCGCACGTTGGCGTAGAGGTTGAACTTCTTGCGCAGGGAGACGTTGATGGAGGTGAAGCCGCCGCCGACCGGCGTGGTGAGGGGGCCCTTGAGGCTGACCTTGTTCTTCTCAATCAAATCGAGGGTGGACTGGGGCAGCAGCTCGCCGTGCTTCTCCAGCGCGACCAGGCCGGCATCGGCGTAGTCATAGTCAAAATCACAGCCGGCGTGGGTCAGGATCTGGATGGCGGATTCGATGATGCTGGGGCCTATGCCGTCGCCCGGAATGACGGTAATTTTTCTTTTTGACATGAGACGTATCCACTTCTAGGGAACAGAGGGGGAGGATTCGGCGGTTTTATACCATTTTTGCACCACTTCCTCCATGTTTCTTTACATTTTTCCCATTTATGTCAACAGGTACGGCCTGTTTCGGGGAATTGTGTGCCGGGGATCACGCCCCCGAGTCGGGCTCGGGCGGGTAGCGGATCTCCCTCAGGTTGAAACCGAGGGGGATGTCCCGCTGCAGCCGCACCAGCCGCTGGGCCAGCAGGGCCTCCTCCTTGTGCTGGCGCAGCTTGAGCAGAGGCTTGCCCGCGTCTTCTTGCAAGCAGGCATCCAGCATGGCGGCCAGATCGCCATATTGCTGCAACAGCTGGGTCGCCGTCTTTGGCCCTATGCCCGGCACTCCCTTGATGTTGGAGCCGCCGATGCCGGTCAGGGCCCAGAAGTCCACCAGCTGCGCCGGGGCGACGCCATATTGCTGCCGGACGAAGGCCTCATCCAGCCAGCGCTTGTTGAAGTAGTCCCGCACCCGGATCTGCGGGCAGATGAGCTGACAGAAGCCCTTGTCGGTGGAGATGATGGTGGCCCTGGCCCCGTGCTGGGCAATTCCACTGGCTAACGTGGCGATAAGATCGTCTGCCTCGTCGGTCTGGGAGAGCAGGGCATCCACACCGCACTCCCAGAAGGCGTCCTGCAAGTCGGCCAGCCCCTCCCTCAGCTCCTGTGGCATGGGGGTGCGCCCCTCCTTGTAGGCCGGATAGATCTCCTTGCGCCAGCTGTGCACCTCGCCGTCAAACACGGCGATGACGTGGGTCGGCTCGCTGCCTGCCAGCAGTTTCTTGCAGGTGTTGATGAGGTTGGCGCGGGTGGCGAGCAGGGCCTGGGCCGGGGTCAGCGCCTGCTGGGCCTGCACCGCGTGCAGGCGGCGGATGAGGTTGAGGGCATCGATGATGAGCAGGTGTGGCCTGAGGTGTTGCATGGCAGGGAGCACTCTTGGCGGTCGGGACGGCCCATTGTAACAAGGGATGGGCGTCATGCTAACCCCGGACGCCAGGGCCGGGAAGTGGAGGAGGGGCCTGGGGCCCCTCCTGTCATCACGGGCGCAGCGCCCTTATTTCACGATTTCGTAGCAGGGAATGTACTGGCTGCCAGGCAGCTTCATCCGCTGCTGCCTGACGAAGCTTTCCAGCAGCCTGTCCATCAGGTGCATCAGCTCCTTGTCGCCGTGCAGCTTGAAGGGGCCCTTCTTCTCGATGGCGCGAATGCCCCCTTCCTTGACGTTGCCCGCCACTATGCCGGAGAAGGCGCGCCTCAGGTTCGCCGCCAGCAGCTGGGGCGGCTGGTTGCGGTGCAGATCCAGGCTCGCCATGCTGGCGTGATCCGGCTCGAACGGCAGCTGGAACTCCGGCTCTATGCGCAGGGACCAGTTGAAGGAGTAGGCATCCCCCACGGATTTGCGGTATTCGCGGATCTTCGGCATCGCCTCCTTCATCACCCGCGCCACTTCCGGGGCATCCCCGACGATGATGCGGTAGAGGCTGGTGGCCGGCTCACCCAGGGTAGCCTTGACGAAGTCGTCGATGGCGCGGAAGTAGTCGGCGCTCTCCTTCGGACCGGTCAGTATGATGGGCATGGGCTGCCGCTCGTTGGCCGGGTGCATCATGATGCCGAGCAGATAGAGCAGCTCCTCGGCGGTGCCGACCCCGCCCGGGAAGATGATGATGCCGTGGCCCAGGCGCACGAAGGCCTCCAGCCGCTTCTCGATGTCCGGCAGTATCACCAGCTCGTTGACGATGGGGTTCGGCGGCTCGGCGGCGATGATGGAGGGCTCGGTGAGGCCGATATAGCGGCCGTTGCGCACCCGCTGCTTGGCGTGGCCGACGGCGGCCCCCTTCATGGGGCCCTCCATGGCACCCGGGCCGCAGCCGGTGCAGATGTTGAGCTCCCGCAGGCCCAGCTCGTTGCCCACGGCGCGGGTGTACTGGTACTCCACCTCGTTGATGGAGTGACCCCCCCAGCAGACCACCAGGTTGGGATCCGCCCCCGGCAGGATCGCCTTGGCGTTGCGCAGTATGGCGAACACCACGTTGGAGATGTGGGTGGAGCTGGTGAGGTTGACCAGGCGATTGGACTCCAGCTGGGTCGAGACATAGAGGATGTCGCGCAGCACGGAGAACAGGTGCTCCTGGATGCCGCGGATGATCTCGCCATCGACGAAGGCGTGCTCGGGGGCATTGAACAGTTCGAGTTTGACCCCGCGCTCGCGCCGGATCACATGAATGTCGAAGGACTTGAAGCGCTCCAGTATCTCTTTGGAGCTGTCGGTGTGGCTGCCGGAGTTGAGCACCGCCAGCGAGCAGTTGCGAAACAGTTGATAGATATCGCTGGAGGCGGTCTGCTTGAGGCGATCCACCTCAAGTTGGGACAGCAGGTCCATGCTGCCCACGGGATTGATGTGTGTAATCATAATTTCCCCTTTCACTCGCTTGTTATCGTTGTGCTTTCCCTGGGGAGAAAACGGGATGCCATGGCATCCCTCGAGTTCGATAGTAGAGGCAAGGGGTGGGGCAGGGGAATAGGGGGACGGTGCGTTTGCCTGTTTTTTAGCCGCAGTTCAACCCGGGTTCAGGCCAGATTGACCTGATCCCGGCCCAGATTCTTGGAACTGTAGAGTGCCTTGTCGGCGCGCTCGAATGCGTCCGTGGTGTGGTCCCCTTCGCGGAACAGGGTGGCGCCGATGGAGATGGTGATCTCGACCCTGGCGTCTCTGAACCTGAACGGAATGCTCTTGACCGTCTGGCGCAGGTTCTCCAGGGGTTTCTGGAACTTGTCCGGATTGATGTTCGGCAGCAATACCACGAACTCCTCCCCACCGAAGCGGGCGATGAAGTCGGTGTCGCGCAAGGCGTTCTGCAGGGCCTTGGCGACCACCTTCAAGGCCTTGTCCCCGGCCATGTGGCCGTAGTTGTCGTTGATGTTCTTGAAGTGGTCTATGTCGATGATGGCCAGACACAGCGGGGTGCCGTACCGCAGCCAGCGCTTGTACTCGAGCTCGAGCCGCTCGTCGAGGGCCGCCCGGTTGTGCACCTGGGTCAGGCTGTCGAGGAACAGCTTGTGCTTCTGGATGGTGAGCCGCTTCTTGTACTCGGCCGTCTCATCCTTCATCAGTCGCAGCTTGGCTTCCATGTTGGAGAGGTGGGTGAGCAGGTGACGCTCGCGGCTGGCCATGGCCTCCCGCTCCTGCTGCAGGCGGCGTATGGTGTCCAGATGGCTGGAGATGGCTCCCTTGAGGGACAGCGGGGAGTTGTGGGTCGCCATGGTGCGATCGATGGCCGCGAGCTCCCGCTCCAGCGCCTGGCCGCTGAGGTGGGCGGCATTTTGCAGTGCCCGCCCCTCGTCCAGGGACTCGGTGAAGTTGAAGTGCACCGCCGAGAGGCTCTCGTTGAGGGAGCTGAGGAAGGCCTGGGAGGATTTACGCTCCTCCCGGGTCCCCTCTATGATGAGCTCGATGATCTGCAGGCAGATCTCCGCCAGCAGGGGCGGGGTGATCCCCCCCAGCAGCTGGCGACGGATGTCCGCCAGGCTCTCCCCTACGGCGCCGGCAAAGTCGAGCTCTGTGATGAGCCGCTGCAGCTCATCGGAGATCTGGGCGTGGGCCTTGATATCGAAGGAGTCAGTGGGCACCGGATTGGAGAGCTCGGTGGCCATCTCGGGGGCGAGCAGGGGCTGGCGTGGCAGCAGCTGGATCTTGATGGCCTGCTGGTAGAACTCCAGCAAGCGGATCACCTTCCTCTGGTGATCGCCTATGCCATAGCCCTCGGGGCTCGCGAGAAACTCCTTGAGGGAGCGACGGGTATCTTCCGGAAAGCCCTTCAAGGACTTGAGCTGCTTGCTGCCCAGTTCGATGGCGGCCCGGGTCAGACTGATGGACTCCTCCATGGCGTGGCCATGTTGCTGCAACAGCTTCTCGATGACGGCGAGATCGGCGTCGAGCGAGGAGAGGGGAGGGTTGCCATCGAGCTTCTGCTTGAGCTTGGCGAGCCGGCTGTCCAGTTCACGATCGTGACCACGGCAGGCCTGCATCAGCTTGCCGATGAACTGGATGCTGCGGGTGCGTTCGGCATCGGAGAACGTGGCCATGCCATCGAGCTCCTGCTGTTTTTGCTGAAGGGATTCCCTGAGTCTTGCCAGTTGTCCTGTTACGGCAGCGATGTCATTCATTGTTCAGGTCGCCCTGTTGTCATTATCGTTTTTGTGTCGTCCAGCAACAGTAAGCCAATGAAAGACCCCGTTGAGTACCTTTTTGTTATGGGTTATCCGGCACTTTCGTCCGTGAAAGCAAAAGCCAATTAACCCATTGCTTTTCATGAGAAGAATTTACTTTTACCAGTCCCTTGTCAATTGCCATCAAGCAGCATTGCCACACATCGCCATTAAAAAATGCGGCCTGTTGGCAATCGATGGCTGCCAGCTCCAGCCAGACGCTCTGCTGGTATTTTTCACTGAGTTGCATGGCCCCCGAGAGCGCCAGATAACAGAGGTCGAACAGGCCGTGATGATCGAGGGCCATGGCCGCCTTGGGCAGGAAGGGATGGCTGACGATGCCGAGGCTGATGTGCCTGTCCAGCGGGTATTCGCAGGGGAAGGCGGCCAGGGTGTCCAGCAGCTCCTGTGCCAGCTGGTGCAGCTGGGCCACGTGGCGTTGGGGCACCACATAGAGCAGGTGTCCCTCGCGCAGATCGTAGATGCGGCCATCCTGGGGGGTCAGCTGATTGATGTAGTGGCCGAAGGCCTGCTCAATCTCGCGGCTGACCTGATATCCATGCTGCTCCAGGCTGTTGACCAGGAAGGGCACCCGGAACAGCAGGTAGTGGAGCTTGTCGTCAAACTCGCTGGTGGGGCGCTCGCTCAGGTACCAGCGATCGGATTTTTGCTGGCGCTTGGCCATCTCGCGCGGCCAGCGGCTCATCAGTCGCTGCCAGTTGGCCAGGCCGCTGCGCGGCTCGATGAGCAGGGCCTCCCCCAGCTGTCTGGCATTGAGGCGGGCGACCCGCAGCTTGAGCCAGAGGGTGAAGAAGAGGTAGATGAACAGGACCAGCAGCAGGCCAGTGCTGACGCTGGTCCAGAGATAGCGCTCCTGCTGATGCTGGCTCTGGTCGAGGCGCTGCTCCAGCTCCTTGACCTGCTGGGCGCGCTCCACCTGGGCGTAGTTGTCGCGGACCGCCTCCTGCTCCAGATCGAGCTGCTGCTGGCGGACCAGCTCGCTGCGCTGGTGATAGTTCTTGTAGCTCTCGAGGGCCTGCTGGAGGTAGCCCTTCTGCTCGTAGGCGATGGCGAGCAGGCGGAAGATTTCAAACTGGCGGCGGATGTCGCCAATCCGGTTGGCCAGGGTCAGGGCATTCTCCAGCTGCAGGATGGCAATGCCCGCCTCCTGCTGCTTGAGGTGCAGCTCCCCCAACAGCAACAGGGTATCGATCAGCGACTCCTTGTCGTCCCCCAGCTCGTGGGACTGGCGCGCCGCATTGAGGTAGTTGCGGGCCAGGGTCAGGTTGCCGGTCTGCAGATAGGTCTTGCCTATCTCGAACTTGAGGTGGGCGATGCGGGTGCGGTTCTTGCTCTCGTCCAGCAGATCCAGGGCGTTGAAGAAGTAGACCAGCGCCATGTTCATCTCTCCCTGATCCCGGTTGAGCCGGGCGAGCACGATCAGGGCGTCGCTCAGCAGGGAGGGGTTGCCGAGGGCATGGAAGTAGTTGGCCGCCTCGTTGGCATATTGCAGCGCTTTTTGCGGCTCCTGCTCCGCCTGATAGAGGCTGATCATCTGGTTCGACAGCAGGCCGAGGAAGAGGGGATCCTGCAGATTCCTGGCCTGCTGCTGGGCGTCTATGTACTCCCCGAGGGCGAGCTGGGGCTGCCCGAGCGCCTGATAGAGATCCCCTCCCACGGCGCTGACCCAGGCCCTGGCCAGGGGGTTCTTGGCCTGCTCTGCCCATTGACGCGCCTCGGTCAGCTGGCGCTTGGCCAGATCGAACTGCCGCCCCGCCATGCTGGCGTTGACGTGCAGCAGGCGGCTGTAGACCTGCAGCTGACTCTCTTTGAGGCCGGGGTTGGTCAGCAGCTTGTCCAGCTGTTCGAGCGCCATCGTGCTGGCGCCAGGGGCATGCTCCTGCATCTCCCGGCTGCGGATCTTGAGATAGAGGCCATGGGCCTGCAGCTCGAATTGCTGCTCCTTCTCGGCCATGGCGATGCCCTTGTCGAAGGCGTCCTGGGCCGGCTGGCTCTGTCCCAGCTGTTGCAGGCACTCGCCCTGGAGCAGGTAGGCCCCCGTGGTCTGGGTCGCTGTGCCATAGCTCAGGATCGGCTCACGATAGCCGTATTCCTGGCGATTGCTGATGATTTGCTTGGGGTTATTGGCCGTGCGTTCGAGGAAGGAGGTGGCAATCTGGACACATCTGGCGGGATCGGTCAGCACCAGGGTCTGTGCCTGCTGCAGATCGATAGACAACTGCTCCTTGGCCAGATCCAGATCCGGAGCCGACAGGGAGGACATCATCATTGCCAGAAAAAACAGTTGATTCATTGGATTAAGAACGGCACGGAGGTGCAGGCATGTTATCCAAGCCCACCCCCGCCCGTCCAGAGTTCATTGCTGACATGGGTGATGGGCCTGATCCCCCGGCTTGTGGCGCCGGCTTTACTGGCGGATGAGGCGCAGGTTGGCGGGCACCGGCTCCCAGTCACTGCGGAAGGGGTTGATGTCCAGGCCCCCGCGGCGGGTATAGCGGGCATAGACGGTCAGCTGCTGCGGGGCGCAGAAGTGCTTGAGATCGATGAAGATGCGCTCTATGCACTGCTCGTGGAACTCGTTGTGCTGGCGGAAGGAGATGAGATAGCGCAGCAGCTTCTCCCGATTGAGGCGCGGGCCGCGATAGTGGATCACCAGGGATCCCCAGTCCGGCTGGCTGGTGACCAGGCAGTTGGACTTGAGCAGATGGCTGTGCAGTGTCTCTTCCACTATGTCCGCCTCTGCGGCCCCTTGCAGCAGGGTCTGGTCAAACTCGTAGCTGTCGATCTCGATGTCCTGCTCGTCGATGCACTCACCCGGCAGCAGCGCTATCTGGTGGGGGGCCTGATCGAGGGGGAACAGGGTGACGCTCACCCCTGCCCCGGCACAGGCGCTCAGATCTTTGGCCAGCAGTGCCTGCACCGCCGCCAGGGAGTCGCAGCGGGTCTGGTTGAAGGAGTTGAGGTAGAGCTTGAACGACTTGGATTCGATGAGGTTAGGGCTGGTGGCGGGCACGGCCACTTCGCCGAGCGCAACCACGGGCTTGCCCTTGGCATTGAGCCAGGAGAGTTCGTACAGGGTCCAGACGTCGCAACCCTGGAAGGGCAGCGTCTCGCCAAGGCCGAGATCGTCGCGATTCAGACTGCGTGGCACGGGTTGCAGCAGGGACGGGGTGTACTGGCTGATGTAGGCAGACTGCTGCCCCAGGCTCAGGCCCTGCAACGCGCTGGCGCCTGCGTATCTCTCTTGTTTGCTCATGCTTGTTTGCTCACGCTTGTCTGATAAAGGGTTTGATGGTGCAATGCCCGGATTTTTCGGTCAGGTTCTTGCGGCGATCAGAGGCCGCTATTGTGGGGAATATCGATGTCGGATCAAGTCCTGTCTGCCCTGGAGCAGTTCTTTTTACGCTGGCAGCGCGATGGCGAGGCGAGGCGGGGGCTGCCTCTGTGCGAGTGGGAGGCCGACTGGCGCTCCCCTTGCGAGCTGGATGAGCCCAGAGAGGGGCGGGTGGCCTGGCGTCCCCACCGGCGTCCTGTGCCCGCCGACTTTGCGGCCATGGCCGATGCCCTCGAGCTGACCCTGCACCCGAGCGCCCTTGCCCTGTTTGGCCACTGGTTCAGCCGCCCGCTCCCCTGCTCCTACAAGGGGCTGCGCATCGAACTCATACTGCCATGGAACGAGGCTGATCTGGATCTGCTCAAGGAGAACCTCATCGGCCACCTGCTGATGCTGCGCAAACTCAAACGCACGCCGTCGCTCTTCATCGCCACCACCCGCAACGAGATGACGCTGGTGTCGCTCGACAACGAGAGTGGCCAGGTGTGGCTGGAGTGGCTGGATTCCGGTCGCCGTCTGGTGCTGGCTCCCTCCCTGCCGGCCTTCCTCGCACGGCTGGAAACCTTGCCGCAGTAAGCGACCCGTTTTCGCTCGCCCCGTATTAAAGAGAAGGGCCTTGCCATCTGGCAAGGCCCTTCTTTCATGGGGGGAACGGCGCAGGCGGAGCTAGTCCTTGAAGTCCCAGGAGAGGTTGGAGACCAGCCGGCAGGGATCGCACTTGAAGTCGAAGATCTCGTGCAATGGCGCTGCCAGTGCCCAGTCGTTGCCACAGCCCGGGCAGGGGCGAGCCAACTCCGCCGCCTTGCTCAGGCCGCCGACCCTGTAGAGGTAGTAGTAGGTCGGGATCCCGCAGAGCCCCTCCAGCCGTCTGGCCAGATCGCTGCCCCGGCGCTGCAGGCGGCTGCCCACCTCGCCGATTTCGTGCAGCACGGCGTGCTCGGCGATGGAGCCGTTCATCTGCAGTTGATCGCAGGCCTCCCAATCCTCCTGCCACTTGATGATCTGCTTGTGGTCGCCGTTGGCGATGGCGGGCAGGCGGTAGAGCGGAATGGGGGCGAAATGATCGCCGCAGCGCAAGGGAGAGCAAGTGTGCACAAAGCTGGTGTAGAGCAGCATCCAGCTCGGCCGCTCACCCTGCTCACCGCAAGGATCCGTGCTGTCGGAGAGCAGATCCATGCCGAGCAGCTGGGGCTTGGGGGCCAGTAGCCCCGCCTGGTGTAGGCCCTGTTCGGCCAGCGCGACCTGCTCGCTCTGGTTGTCCGGGTGCAGGCTGTCCCGCTCCGGGCAGACCACCCGGCTGACGAAGCAACCCTCCTGCATGCTGGTGGGAAACTCCCGCCCCAGGATCTGCCCCTGGTAGCGCAGCATGTCGAGGTAGTTGACGATGGCCGGTTCGGCCTCGCCGAGGGAGGTGTCACGGTAGCATTCAAAATTGAGTTCGAGGATATACATGGGGAGCCATCAATCCTGCTGCTGTTTGAGCAGCAGGGCGGTCAGGCGATCGACCTTCTGCTCGAGGCGATTGAGCTGCTCGCCCAGCTGTTGCAAATCGACGGCCTGGGCCGGGGCGGCAACGGCGGGGGCGCTGGCCGGGACCGGGTCTGCCGACTGGGGTTGTTGCTTCCACTGGCTCAACACCTTGAGCAGCTCGGCCATGGGCACGGGGTGACTGAGGCGGGCCTTGACCATGGCGGTGGAGGGGGTGATCCCCCTGGCACTCAGTTCGTTGGCTATCTGGATGATCTCTTGGGCTGACATCTTGGCTCCTGCGCGGCGCTCTTGCTGCTTGCGGATGGTGGCACAGAGCTTAATCAAAGCCTGCCCATCAGGAAAGCGGCGCTAAGGGGGTCGGCCCAGTTTGTTGAGGTGGGGAAGCCAGGGGGAGATGTGATGGGTGGCACAGCGCTCAAACCCCGGCCCTCGGGAAAGCGGGGGACGCGGGCCGGCTCAGTTTGCCTGGCGCAGCATCACGTCCAGTTGATCGATGGCTTCGGACCAGTCGGAGTCGTTCCAGAGCGCGTCACGCAGGAACACGGCCTGGGAGGGGCTCCAGAAGCTGGCCTCCGGCAGCAGGGTCTGGTTGTCCAGATGGTGCTCGCGGATGAAGCGGTGCAGGCTTATCTCGTCATTGGCCAGGCCCAGCTGGGCGAAGAGGGCAGGCATGTCATGGGTCAGCAATTCCATCTCGAGTCTCCTTGAAGGGCGATTGTCGAGAATTATAGCCAGCCGCCACGGCCTTGCCCCATGGGCTAGGAGGGGAGGCGATGGGGCGGCAGCTCGACCCCGGCGACATGCAGGCCCTGCATGCAGAGCTGGCCCTGGTAATGGCTCTCCCCGTCGCTGGAGAACTCGAACTGGTAATAGGTCAGCAGGCGCAGGGGCTTGTGCCCCAGAGCGCGATGGGTGCGGGCCAGCGACAGCAGTTGCAGATCGTGGTGCTGGCAGTAGCGCCGCATATATTGCCAGGCCAGCTCCGCCTGGCGGCGCTGTTGCCAGAAGGCCCAGCCGATGGCGCCAAGCAGCAAGATTCCAAGCATTTCTCCCATCAGCGGGTTCCTTCTGTGATGTATGGCCTGGGCCGTGCTTCTCGGGGAAAGCACGGCCGCACCGAGAGTGGTTATACCGAGGCGAACAGTCGGCCTATGGCCTGGCCGAGGGCCTCGCTGCGCTCGGGGTCACGCAGTCTTGCCAGCATATCATTGCGCAGGGCGGGCAGTGTCACCAGCTCGGCAAAGACCTGATTGAAGAACTGGGTGGGCTGCAGGGCGAGTTGCTCCAGAAACAGTCCGAGCAGCTCGGGGTTTTTCAGATCGGGCCAGAGACGGCCTGCGATGGCGAGTAGCAGGGCCGGGCTTGGCCGGGTGTGTAGCAGGGTCAGCAGCTTGTTGCTGCGCAAGGCATTGCCGGAGCAGGAGGCCAGCGCCCGGCACAGATAGGCCAGGGTCTCGGCATTGGGATCGGCGCACTCCTGCTCCTTGCCGATGCGCTCGAGCAGGGCACCCTGCAGCGCCGGCGGCAGGGGGGCGTTTTCCAGGCTCTGGCACAGGGCGTAGAGCGGTTCCAGAGGCAGCCTGGGCAGCGCCTTGCACACCAGGGCCAGATTGCGTTCATCCTGCAGCCGCTCCGCCAGATCGGCGAAGCCTTGCAGCCCCAGGGCCTGCCACCCCTCTTCCCCTGGCGCCGCCAGGTAGTGGCAGAGGGCCTCGTAGTAGGCGGAAGGGGCCTGCTCCAGCTGACGGGCCAGCTTGGCATGCAGGCTGGCCATCTTGGCCTCGGCCGGCCGGAAGGTGTAGGGGTTGTCGGCCAGCCGCTGCGCCTTCTCCTCGTCCAGATCGCCGGTGAGCTTGTAGCCCAGGGTCTCGACCACCTGATCCATGAAGTGCTTGGGGCCGCTGGCGATGAGCAGGCCATGCTCGTCGAGGGCAAACTTGAGGAACCAGAGATAGTGCCTGGATTCAGCTGGCTGGAAGAAGTGCACACCGAGCCAGGCATGTTGTTGCAGTGGCCAGGGGTAGGGCTCCTGCTGTTGTTCGATGCGAACGAAGAGATCGCTCGCCAGCGGGCGCACCTGGCGGCCCATGTCGAACAGCTGGAACTGGGTCTCGGCCTGGGTCAGAAATTCGGTCAGGGTATTGATGGCAGACATGAGGGCATCCGGCAAAATGTGATGCGGGCGATTATAAGGAGGCTGCATCAGATAGCCAGTGGTGCAGGTGCGTGCCATGAAAGTGATGGCAGCATGGCAGCCACCCCGGGGGCGGTGTATAGTAGCGCCCCTTTTTGGCACGCGTGTTTGAAGAAGACGGGATCCCTGCCCTCTGGCAGCGGGATGGACGTCGAGACGAGGAAGAGGACGAGATGAATCAATATTTGCTGGTCGCCGGTCTGCTGGGTGAACTCACCGCCGAGTTGCAACGCCTCGAACGCTGGCAAGCCGAGCATCCTGGGGCCGAGGCGCTGGCGAGCGAGCTGCCGTTTTGCGTCGATACCCTGAGCTTCGATCAATGGTTGCAGTTCGTGCTGATACCGCGCATGGAGCAGCTGGTGCTGCTGCAGGCGCCGCTGCCCACCAGCGTATCCCTCTATCCCATGGCGAGCGAAGCCTACAAGGACGAGCTGGCCGAGGTGGCCGGTCTGTTGCGCCTCATCGGTCGTTTCGATCTGCTGCTGACCGGAAAAGTGGTGGATCAATGATCAATACCCTGCCTGCCCAGCCACGGGCCCTGGCTGCGGCGCGCTGCATTGGCGATACCCGGGTGGCGGCATGAAACTGACCCTGCTCTATCAGGATGACTGGCTGGTGGCGGTCAACAAGCCGTCGGGCCTGCTGGTGCATCGCAGCTGGCTCGACAAGGCCGAGACCCGTTTCGCCATGCAGATGACCCGGGATCTTATCGGGGGGCGTCATGTCTACCCCGTGCACCGGCTGGACAGGCCCACCTCCGGGGTGTTGCTGTTTGCGCTGGATCCGGCTGTAGCCCGGACCCTGACCGAGGCGTTTGCCGCCCGTCGGGTGCACAAGGAGTACCTGGCGCTGGTGCGGGGCTGGGCCCCGGAGCAGGGGCTGATCGACTACCCCCTCAAGGAGCAGCTGGACAAGATAGCCGATGCCATGAGCGACCCCGATCGCCCCGCCCAGGAGGCGGTGACGGCGTTTCGTCGTCTGCATCGGGTCGAGCTGCCCCACGCCGTCTCCAAGAAGCATCCCACCAGTCGCTACAGCCTGGTTCGGCTCTTCCCCAAGACGGGTCGCAAGCATCAGCTGCGTCGTCATCTGGATCACCTGTTCCACCCTATAGTCGGTGACACCACCCATGGTGATGGCCGCCATAATCGCTTCTTTCGCGAGCACTATGGTTGCGAGCGGCTGCTGCTGGTCGCCCACCGCTTGAGCTTCGAGCATCCTGTGCTCAAGGTGCCGATGCGGATCCAGGCGCCACTCGGCCCTGAAGTGCTGGGCCTGTTCGCCAGGCTGGGGTGGCCCGCCAGCGAGAGCGACTACGGCGCCTGATACCCGTCATCATTTGTGACCTCTGACCGGGCTGTGGCATGCTGTAGGCCACGTCTGTCAGAGGAACCACTTATGGCTCAACGAGATACCCCGCTAGCAACCCCGCGCACCCAGACCCTGTCCGGGGCCAAGACTCCGGGCGCAGTGCCAGAGTCGGGCCCACTCCTTCGCTCGAGGAGTCGCTGATGGCCGAGATCGATATCCTGGTCGGCACAGTCTACGGCTCGGCCATGCTGGTGGCCGAGACACTGCGGGATCACCTGCAGGCCCAGGGGCATGTCTGCCAGCTCTTCGACGAAGCCGAGCTGACTGACATAGACGCGTCCCGCTTCTTGCTGATCGTCAGCGCCACCACGGGGCAGGGGGATATTCCTCCCAATCTGCAACCCTTCGCCACGGCCCTGGCCGATCGCGCTCCTTATATGAAGGGATGGCGTTATGCCCTCATCGCCATGGGGGACAGCAGCTATGAGCATTTCTGCGGTGCCGGACGCAGGCTCGATGAGCTGCTGCAGGAGCTGGCTGCCGACGCCCTGGTGCCGCGTCTGGAGATAGACGCGACACTGGAAGATGAGCCTGAGGTTGCGGCGCTGGCCTGGTTGAAAAGCTGGGAAAATAGGCTGTAGCCGGATTGCCTTCGTATTTTAAATTTCGCCCCCGTGAGCATGCTCACGGGGGCGTGTTATTTTGGGATTCACTTAATCTTCCTTGAAATATATCCCGCACTTTATCGGGTTATTTTCCCCCGCCAGATCGGATTCCTCAGACCCATATTCATCAGAACGGCGACACATCAGAAAATTAAAAGTTCCGCACTGAAAGCGATTTCAATCATGTTTTCGTCACGGGACGACGGGTTAATCACTTAATCTTCATCGCAAATTAATACTTGAAAGCGCTTTCCTTGGTGTGTTTTTGCTTTGAATTGTTATTTATTGGTCTATTGTTGCTTGTTTTTGACTTTTTTGCCTTGATATACGTCCTCCGGGGTGAGGGCGCGCGATTTGTCACCGTTTTGTGAATCAGCTCATGTTTGTCGCGAAATTGGCTACATATAATCGACCCCGGTTATCGCTGAAACGTTTTTCAGTGATAAGAACTTGAATATCAGGATCACACTCCCAGCGGGAATAAGGAAAATGAAAATGAAAGCAAAGTGGCTCCCGATTGCAGCAGCAGTAACCGCTGCCCTGGCTTCCCAAGCCGCCTTCGCCGTTGATTTCCACGGCTACTTCCGTTCAGGTGTCGGCATCTCCGAAGATGGCGACATGCAGACCTTCGATAAGAATAAAGTGGGTCGTCTTGGTAACGAAAATGAAACCTACGGCGAAGTGCAACTGGGCCAGGAAGTCTACAACAAGGATGGGAAGTCCTTCTATGTTGACTCCATGGTTGCCATGGTCAGCAATCAGTCCAACGACTGGGAAGGCACTGGTACCAACTGCAACTTCGACGCAAAACAGTGTGAAGACGACGCCACTTTCGCTCTGCGTCAGTTCAACGTACAAGCCAAGGGCGTTCTTGGTTTTGCTCCGGAAGCCACCCTCTGGGCCGGTAAGCGTTACTACCAACGTCACGACATCCATATCTCTGACTTCTACTACTGGGATGTGTCCGGCGCCGGTGCCGGTATCGAGAATATCCAGGCTGGCCCGGGCAAATTCTCCTTGGCTTGGACTCGCAGTGATGCAGGCGAACTGAATAACAATATTCTGGATGCCCGTTATGCTGGCATCCCGCTCTGGAGCGATGCCTCCTTGGAGCTGGGTGTTGACTATGCCATCGCTAACCCGACCGACGATCAGGAAAAGGTCAACGATGACATTAAAGATGGCGTCATGTTGACCGCCGAACTGACTCAGAACCTGCTGGGTGGCTTCAACAAGACCACGCTGCAATACATGAGCGACAGCTATGCCACTTTGCCGATTTACTATGGTGCTGGTAACTGGACCAGCCAGGACGGTGCCAGCGGTGACGGCTTCCGCATTATCAACTGGGGCGTGCTACCGGTGGGTGACAAGGTAGAGTTCGGTCACCAGCTGGTCTACGGTCAGTCCAATGATGTGACTATCAACGGTGTGGCTGGTTCCGATGCCGATACCTTCTCCGCAGTGATTCGTCCCATGTATAAGTGGGATGATATCCAGAAAACTATCTTGGAGCTTGGCTATTATCATGACACCCAAGACGTCAAGGGGCAGGAGAGCAAGGATCGCGACGGTCAGAAGTACACCATCGCACAAGCATGGTCTGCCGGACCCAGCTTCTGGGCCCGTCCGGAAATCCGTGTGTTCGCTTCCTACCTGAAGTCCGGTGGCGACAACGGCCAGACTTTCAATGGCAGCAACAACGACGACAACACTTGGAACTTCGGTGTCCAAGCAGAAGCCTGGTGGTAAGCGATATCTTCAGTTAAGTTAGTCACTGCCCCCTGATGGGGGCAGTTTTGTTTAGCAGGATTTGGCAACCGGGTTATGGAGATAAGAAGAATGAAACTGGTAAAGATGTCTATCGCGGCCGTGGTTACCGCGCTGTTGGCCGGTTGTTCCGGTAGCATGGTGGTGCCCGTACAGGAGCACGCCTCCATCCTGAGTAATGCCGATCAGGCCAAGCAGGCGCTCGCTCAGACGACGAGTTGCTGCAAGGCATTCAACGAATTCAATTATGTGGCTCTGCCGGAGGGGGACACGTTGCTGACCCTGGATGGCAAGCAACCCAGTTATCAGTTTGACGAGGGGATGAGCTACTTTGCCGCCTATCGTCTGCCGGTCAATACCGGCAATCTGGCCATCACCCTGGCCTCCCAGGTGAGCAAGACGGTACTCGTGCCCAAGGTGATCATGCTGGATGCCCAGTTCAAGGTGACCCGCGTGCTGGGTGAATCTGTCTTCACGTATCAGCCAGCTCACCTGCTCGACAATGACAGGATCGAAGGCAAGGTGTTCGTGGACCGCAGCATGCCAGGCAACCCGGCTGCTGAGACCTATATGGTGGTCTATGCGCCCGCCGATAAGCTTAGCGGTTCCACCACGATACTGCATCCAGCTAAGGCTTTCGCCAGAGCGAACAATACGGTGGAACCGGCCGTAGTGGATCCCGTAATACCACACTCCCCCTGGGGCCTGGTACAGATAGTAGTTACTGATATGGCCAAGGCACAGGGCATAGAGGCTGTGTTCAAGCCCGAGTATTCGGACAAGGTTGCGATGAGTCAGGCCAAGCCCGCCACGACGGCCGTGGCTGCGACGGCGGCGACCACTGCCGCCGTGGCCGCAACTCCCAGCACACCGGCTCCCGCCATGCTGAGCGAGACCGAGACCTTCTACAACAGCCAGATCGAGAAAGCGGTCAAGGCCGGGGATATCGACAAGGCGATGCAGCTGGTGAGTGAAGCCGAGCGTGCCGGTTCAACCAAGGCGAAATCCGTCTTTATTGATGCGGTGAAACGTTCACAAAAAAACTGAATGACTGAATTTATGTAGACTTATATTTATTTCAGGCCTCCCTTGTTGGAGGCCTTTTTAATCGGTAGACTGGATAATATAAAACATTAATGCGTTACATTAAGTTACAATGAGTTTCCTTGGGTATTATATCGTTTCTCGGTGATTTATTTTGAAGTGATTCATTTCTTTTTGCCGCACGACTATAACAATACGAAATAATATTCAAGATTCCCCCCTTTCCCCTTATTTAATTATCTTGTGATCTCTCCTCCAAATTTATTATTCCCTTGGGCGCGGCGCAGGCATTTTAAAAGCTGCTGGGTTATATTCTGTTGGTCAAAATAAGCAACCCGGGAAACGCATCCAGTACAACGTCAGATGAAGAAGGTCGTCATCTATAGCTGCACTGAGTCGTTGACGGAAAAAAATCCATTCAGGAGCGCACACATGTTAAAAAATGCTTTCTCTAATCTGCAAAAGGTCGGTAAGGCGCTGATGCTGCCCGTATCGGTCTTGCCCGTTGCAGGTATTCTGCTGGGGGTGGGCGCTGCTCACTTCAGCTGGTTGCCGGAAATTGTCTCCCAGCTGATGGAGCAGGCCGGTGGTTCAGTGTTTGGTCAGATGGCCCTGCTGTTCGCCGTCGGCGTGGCACTTGGCTTTACCAATAACGACGGTGTATCCGGTCTGTCAGCCATCGTCGGCTACGGCATCATGGTCGCGACCCTGAAGGTCATGGCACCTGTGATGGGCGTCGAAAGCATAGATACCGGTGTGCTGGGGGGTATCCTCGCCGGTGGTGTCGCTGCCTGGGCGTTCAACCGTTTCTACAAGATCCAGCTGCCCGAGTACCTTGGCTTCTTCGCCGGTAAGCGTGCCGTGCCCATCATCACCGGCTTCGTCTCCATCGGCCTGGGTGTTGTGCTCTCCTTCATCTGGCCGCCGATCGGTGGTGCCATCGGTGCCTTCTCCGACTGGGCTGCCAACCAGAACCCGGTACTGGCCTTCGGTATCTACGGCGTGGTTGAGCGCTCCCTGATCCCGTTCGGTCTGCACCACATCTGGAACGTTCCCTTCTTCTATCAGGCGGGTACCTGTGTCAACGCCGCTGGCGAAACCGTACACGGCATCATGACCTGCTTCCTGACTGCTGATGACGCTTCCCGTGCTGCCGGTAACGGCTTCGGTCAACTGGCCGGTGGTTACCTGTTCAAGATGTTCGGTCTGCCTGCTGCCGCGTTTGCCATCGCTCACTCAGCCAAGCCGGAAAACCGTGCCAAGATAGTTGGTATCATGGCCTCTGCTGCCCTGACCTCCTTCCTGACCGGTATCACCGAACCTATCGAGTTCTCCTTCCTGTTCGTGGCACCGGTACTGTATGCGATTCACGCCCTGCTGGCTGGTCTGGCCTATGTGCTGACCAACTCCCTGGGTGTCGTACACGGTCACACCTTCTCCAACGGCTTCATCGACTTCGTGGTGCAATCGCCCCGTGCCGACAACATGCTGCTGCTGGTCGGTCTGGGTCTGGTCTACGCCGTCATCTACTACGTGGTCTTCACCGTGGTGATCCGTGCTATGAACCTGAAAACCCCGGGTCGCGAAGACGAAGCTGCCGAAGAGACCGTTGGTCAAAGCAAAGACGAGATGTCTGCCGCCCTGGTGTCTGCCTTCGGTGGTAAAGAGAACATCGCCTCCCTGGATGCCTGCATCACCCGTCTGCGTGTCGGCGTGAAGGATGTGGCCAAGGTTGACCAGGCTGGTCTGAAGAAGCTGGGCGCCGCCGGTGTGGTGGTTGCTGGCTCCGGTGTACAGGCCATCTTCGGTACCAAGTCCGACAACCTGAAAACCGAGATGGACATCTGGATGAAGAGCAACTAATGGTTGCCTGACATCGAGAGTTCCGAAAAGGGAGGCGAAAGTCTCCCTTTTTGCTGGGCGCTTGTCAGCCCGCTGGACGGGGCTGAGCAGCTACGGGGGGGAGGGGATTGGCAGCTTCCCTGTGGATCGGCATTAAAAAAGGCGCCTGATGGCGCCTTGTGCAGGATGGGAAACTGCCTAGAGTTTTTCCAGATCCCGCTCTATCTCGCTTATCTTGTTCTGCACCACTTTTTCCAGATGGCGCAGGTCGCGCAGGATTTTCTGCTTGATGTCCTGATCGATCTCGACCTGTACGCCCTGAGTCAGGTTATCCAGCTCATCCACCACGTACTTGAGATTGGCGTTGATCTCGGTGACATCCTTGTACTCATGGGTGCCCGAGTCTATCAGCATGGTCTTGCGCTGACGGGGATACTTGAACTTGACGCTCTTGGCGAAAAACTCCCCCTTCTGCTTCTTGAAATAGATCTTGAGGATGTCGTGGTTGGCCTCCTGGCGCAGGGTATAGCTGTCCACTGAGGTGGGCTCCTGGATCCCCAGGCTCTTCAGATTCTCGTACATCGGGCTTCCTCGGTTTGAAACGATCCTGACCCATCTATCTTAACCGAGTCACGGTGGCTTGCCTGTGACAGGAGCGCCAAAATCACCAGGGTCCCAAAAGATCCCTTTTTTCGCTGCTCGGTCGTGCATGAGAGCCACCCAAAATAGTGTGGCTGGCTCACCACCATCAAAAAGGGCGCCATCAGGCGCCCTTTTTATGCACGGCAACGCGGATTACTCGTCGATGGAACGCAGCAGGGCGTTGATACCGACCTTGGCGCGGGTCTTGGCATCCACCTTCTTGACGATGACGGCCGCATACAGGCTGTACTTGCCGCACTTGGAGGGCAGGGAGCCGGAGACCACCACCGAACCGGCCGGCACGCGACCATAGTGGATCTCGCCGGTTTCGCGGTCATAGATGCGGGTGGACTGGCCGATGAAGACACCCATGGAGATGACGGAGCCCTCCTCTACGATCACCCCTTCAACCACTTCGGAGCGGGCACCGATGAAGCAGTTGTCCTCGATGATGGTCGGGTTGGCCTGCAGCGGCTCCAGTACGCCACCGATGCCGACGCCGCCGGAGAGGTGCACGTTCTTGCCGATCTGGGCGCAGGAGCCCACGGTGGCCCAGGTATCGACCATGGTGCCTTCATCGACGAAGGCGCCGATGTTGACATAGGAGGGCATCAGCACGGTATTGGGGGCGATGAAGGAGCCCTTGCGAGCGGTGGCCGGCGGCACCACGCGCACGCCCGCCGCCTTGAACTGCTCGGCGGTGTAGTCGGAGAACTTGAGGGGAACCTTGTCGTAGTACTGGGCGTCGTCGCCCTTGATGATGCCGTTGTCATTGATGCGGAAGTAGAGCAGCACGGCCTTCTTCAGCCACTGGTGGACGACCCACTCACCGGCAATCTTCTCGGCGACCCGGGCCTTGCCGGAGTCCAGCAGATCGATGGCCTCCAGGATGGCAGCCTTGGTGGCGGCATCGACGGAGCCGGGGGTGATGGAATCACGGCGCTCGAAGGCCGCTTCGATGGTCTGTTGCAACTGGGTCATGACAGGTTTCCTTTAAAAAATTCTGTTTGTTGTATCACACTTTTCCAATCGTTTTTAAGGGCTCTAGCCGATTTCTTCAAAAGAAAGGCGATTTATTGTACTTGAGTGGCCCAACCACTTGTTCTGATTGATAAATCAGAACGGTAAACGGTGTCTTGTGAAGCCTTGCCCGGGCCTTATCGCCCCTCTTCGTCCCCCTGCTCCTGCGGGTTGAGCTGATTGACCAGCCGCTCCTCCAGCGCCTGCTGTTCGGCCTGGTTCAGCGGCTCGCCGGCCAGGGTGGTGAGGCTGAAGAAGTCTTCCACCCGCTCGCCTATGGTGGTGATCTTGGCGGCATGCAATTCGATGCCGCACTGCTGGAAGACGGCACCGATGCGGGCCAGCAGGCCCGGGGTATCCAGGGCGGTCAGCTCCAGCAGGGTGTGGCGGCTCTCCCCCTTGTGGGGCAAGAAGACCACCCGGGTCGGCACGCTGAACTGGCGGTGGCGCCTGGACAGGGGCTTGTTGCGCAGCACCAGCTTGCCCGGCTCCTGCAACGCCTTCTCCAGCGCCTTCTTGATGGTGGCGGTGCGGTTGGGGCTGATGGGTTCGCCATTGGGTTCGAGCACGATGAAGGTGTCCAGCACGTAGTCGTTGCGCGAATTCATGATCTGGGCGTCGTGGATGTTGAGGTTCTTCTGATCCAGCGCCGAGGCCACGGTGGCGAACAGATTCGGGGTGTCGCGGCAATAGATGAACACCTCGCTGCCGCCCCGGATGGGGTGCTTGCCGATGAGCACCAGGGGGGCCGGATTGTCGCCGTGCGCGATGATCTTGCGGCAGTGCCAGGCGATCTGCTCCGGGCTGTGGCGCAGGAAATAGTCGGCCTTGAAGTCGTTCCAGAGGGCGCTGACGGCCTCCTCCGGCACCTCGCGCTGGGCCAGGATCTGCCTGGCCTGACGCTGGTTCTCGCGGATCTTGAGCCGCATGTCCGGCGGGTTTTCCAGCCCCTGGCGCAGCGCCTTCTGGGTGGCGAAGTAGAGTTCGCGCAGCAGGGTGCCCTTCCAGTCGTTCCACAGGGTGTCGTTGGTGGCGCAGATATCGGCCACGGTCAGGCAATAGAGCAGATCCAGGTGCAGTTCGTCGCGCACCTTGTGGGCGAAGTCGGTGACCACTTCGGGATCATAGATGTCGCGGCGCTGGGCGGTGACCGACATCAGCAGATGGTGGCGCACCAGCCAGGCCACCAGGCGGCTCTCGTAGCGATCCAGCCCGTGCAACTGGCAGAACTCCAGTGCATCGACGGCGCCGAGTTCGGAGTGATCTCCCCGCCGTCCCTTGGCGATGTCGTGGAACAGGGCGGCGATGCTGAGCAACTCCGGCTTGCGCAGCTGGGCGAACACCTCGTGGCAGAGCGGGTGGGTCTGGCGGCTGGCCGGGTTCGGGAAGCGATGGATGTTCTGGAGCAGGCGATGGGTGTGCTCATCCACCGTGTAGGCGTGGAACATGTCGAACTGCATCTGGCCGACGATGAGGTTCCACTGGGGCAGATAGGCCGCGAGGATCCCGTACTTATGCATCAGGGTGAGGGGCTGGCCGATGCCGTTGGGGTGGCGCAGCAACGCCATGAAGAGGCGACGGCATTCGGGCAGGTCCTGCAGCCAGCAGCTGAGGGTGCGTCTGGCCTCCCGCAGCTGGCGCAGGGTGGCGGAGTGGATGCCGGCGATGTCCGGGTGCTGGGCTATCTGGTAGAAGAGCCGCAGTATGGCGGCGGGGTCGCGGCCAAACAGCTCGGAATCCACCGCATCGATGAGGCGGCCACGGAGCTGGAACTCGTCGCTGATGCGGCGCACATCCATGGCGGTGTTGCCGAGGATGGCCTCGTCAAACAGCTGCAGCAGCATCTCGTTGAGCTCGGCCACCCGTCTGACCGTCTGATAGAAGCGTTTCATCATCTGCTCGACCGGGCCGTTGCCTTCCCCCTCGAAGCCCAGCATCTGGGCCACGGTGCGCTGGCGATCGAACAAGAGGCGGTTGTCCCCCTTGTTGATGGCCATGTGCAGGGCGAAGCGCACCTTCCACAGGAAGTTCTGGCAGTCGAGCAGCTCGCGGTACTCGGCTCGGTTGAGGAAACCGTGGCTGGTCATCTCGAACAGGGTAGTGGCGCCGAAGTGGCGGCGGGCGACCCAGGCCAGGGTCTGGATGTCGCGAAGGCCCCCGGGATTGTTCTTGAGATCCGGCTCCAGCTTGTAGGCGGTGCCGAGAAACTGCTGGTGGCGCAGGCTCTGCTCCTCGCGCTTGGCGCGAAAGAAGGCCTCGCTCGGCCAGAAGTGCTGGGGCTGGGTGGCGGCCTGCAACTGCTCGAACCCCGCCTGGCGTCCGGTGATGTAGCGCGCCTCGATGAGGTTGGTGGCGACAGTGATGTCGCTGCGGCCCTGCTCGATGCACTCGCTCACGTTGCGCACCGATTGCCCGACCTCCAGCTTGAGATCCCACAAGAGGGTGATGAACTCGCCGATGCGCAGCCCCAGCACCTCGTCCAGCTCGTCCCCTTCATAGAGGATGAGCAGATCGATGTCGGAGTGGGGGTGCAGTTCGCCCCGGCCATAGCCCCCCACCGCGATCAGGGTCAGGCTGGTCTTGTCGAAGCCGAACTTGTGCCAGAGCCTGGTCAGCAGCGCGTCCATGTACTCGGAGCGGGTGGCCACCAGTTCGATGATGTTGTCACCGGCATCGAAGCGCTCGTGCAGCCAGACAAGGAAGCGGCTCAGATACTCCTTGCAGTTGTCACGGGTGAGCTGGTCGTCGGGTAACAGGTGGGGGGAAAGCAGACTGGCATCCATGGCATCTCACACACAAGTGGCAGGCAAACGGCTGGAACGGGCAGTAAAAACCCCGGCGCTTTTGAGGTCAGGGCCGGGGTTCGATGTTAGCTGTGTTTGATGACGCGGTCGATAGTGTCGTCGGGGCGCAGGGTGAGCACCTCGCAGCCATCCTCGGTGACCAGCAGGGTGTGTTCCCATTGGGCGGAGTCGCCGCCATCCTTGGTGGTGACAGTCCAGCCATCCTTGGGGTTGATGCGGCAGTGATACTTCTTGCTGTTGACCATGGGCTCTATGGTGAAGCACATGCCCGGTTTGAGCTCCAGCTTGCCGCCATTGCGGTAGTGGAGGATCTGCGGCTCTTCGTGGAACTCGCTGCCGATGCCGTGGCCGCAGTAGTCACGTACCACTGAGAAACCGGCCTGCTCGACGATGGGCTGGATCACGGCGCCGATCTCGGTGATGCACATGCCGGGACGCACTCGCTTGATGGCGGCGTACAGGCTCTCTTGCGCCACCTTGCACAGCTGGCGACGCAGGGGTGTGGTCTGGCCCACGATGAACATGGCGGAGGTGTCGCCGTGGTAGCCATCCTTGATGACGGTGATGTCCAGGTTGATGATGTCCCCTTCCCGCAGCTTCTTGTGATTGGGGATGCCGTGGCAGATCACATCATTGACCGAGGTGCAGATGGACTTGGGGAAGCCGTGATAGTTGAGCGGGGCGGGGATGGCCTGCTGTACCTCGACGATATGGTTGTGGCACAGGGTGTTCAGCTCGTCAGTGGTGACGCCAGCCTTGACATGGGGGGCGATCATGACCAGCACATCGGCGGCCAGCTGGCCGGCAATGCGCATCTTTTCAATCTCTTCCGGTGTCTTGATTTTAATGGACATGGGATCTCTCTTGGGGCCCGACTGCGCATCCTGCCGATGCCCAACAATCAGGTAATGAAAAATAGATGCGTTTGCAATCAGGGCAAAATTTTATCCCCAACCCCCGTTTACTTCCAGTGTGATCGTCATCGCAACGTCATCCAGCGGTCGCAGCCCTCGCCGGGATCCATTTTTAGCGGCCCAGCTGGTGGTGTCCTGACCAAAGTTATGGTATAAAGCGCGCCGGAATGGGGAACTTGTGCCCCCTTCCATCACCCTTACTCAATAACACACACACATCGACACCTGTACCGGGGTGCCCCTTTGGGGTCGGTTACATGGGATGTGTGGAGGCCTAACCCCAATACAGAGGTATAAAATGGCTAAAGTTTCTATGCGCGACATGCTGCAAGCCGGCGTTCACTTCGGTCACCAGACTCGTTACTGGAACCCGAAAATGAAGTCCTACATCTTCGGCGCCCGCAGCAAGGTTCACATCATCAACCTGGAAAAAACCGTTCCGATGTTTGACGATGCCATGAACTTCATCAGCTCCGTAGCTGCCAAGAAGGGCAAGGTCCTGTTTGTAGGTACCAAGCGTGCCGCGTCTGAAGCCGTAAAAGAAGCCGCTGAGCGTTGCGACCAGTTCTATGTTAACCACCGCTGGCTGGGCGGCATGCTGACCAACTGGAAAACCGTTCGTCAGTCCATCAAGCGCCTGAAAGATCTGGAAACCCAGAGCCAAGACGGTACCTTCGACAAGCTGACCAAGAAAGAGGCGCTGATGCGTACTCGCGAAATGGACAAGCTGGAGAAGAGCCTGGGTGGTATCAAGAACATGGGCGGCCTGCCTGACGTTCTGTTCGTTGTCGATGCCGACCACGAGCACATCGCTATCAAAGAAGCCAATAACCTGGGTATCCCGGTAGTTTCCATCGTTGATACCAACTCCAACCCGGACGGCGTTGACTATGTCATCCCGGGTAACGACGACGCTATCCGTGCCGTACAGCTGTACCTGAATGCTGCTGCTGACACCGTACTGGAAGCTCGCGCTCAGGACATCGTTGTTCAAGCCGAACAAGATGGCTTCGTTGAAGCTGAGTAATTGATAAGGACTGTAAAGCCCTTATTAACCAAGCTGATGTAATTGGTTAGCAGGGGCCCTTGTGGCCCCTGTTTCTTGTCAATTCAAGACCGAGGATACTGGACATGGCTAACGTTACTGCCGCCCTGGTAAAAGAACTGCGCGAGCGCACCGCCGCTGGCATGATGGATTGCAAAAAAGCACTGGAAGAAGCCGCTGGCGACATCGAGCTGGCAATTGAGAACATGCGCAAATCCGGTCAGGCCAAGGCCGCCAAGAAAGCGGGCCGTATCGCCGCTGAAGGCGTGATCTTTGCTCGCACCGAAGGCAACGTTGCCGTCATGATCGAGCTGAACAGCGAAACCGACTTCGTCGCCAAAGACGCCAGCTTCATGGCCATGGGCCAGAAGATCGCCGACATCGCCGCGACCCAGAAAATTGCCGACATCGACGCCCTGAAGGCCGCCGATTTCGGTAACGGTGAGTCCGTTGAGCTGACCATCACCAACCTGATCGCCAAGATCGGTGAGAACATGAACCTGCGTCGCGTGATGCTGGTTGAAGGTGACAACCTGGGTACCTACGTACACGGTTCCCGTATCGGTGTTATCACCAAGCTGACCGGCGGTACTGCCGACCTGGCCAAAGATCTGGCCATGCACGTCGCTGCCAACAGCCCGCAGTTCGTCAAGCCTGAAGATGTGTCTGCCGAAGTCGTTGCCAAAGAGCGCGAAATCCAGATCGACATCGCCATCAACTCCGGCAAGCCGAAAGAGATCGCCGAGAAGATGGTTGAAGGCCGCATGAAGAAGTTCACCGGTGAGGTTTCCCTGACTGGTCAACCCTTCGTTAAGGACCCGTCCATCACCGTGGCCGAGCTGCTGAAGAAAGAAGGCGCTGACGTTGTTTCCTTCACCCGTTTCGAAGTGGGCGAAGGCATCGAGAAGCAAGAGACCGATTTCGCGGCTGAAGTTGCAGCCCAGATCGCGGCCGCTCAGAAGGCCTAATCGAACCGGTTTTTCCGTTTCCCCAGACCGCGACTTATGTCGCGGTCTTTATATGACCAGGAATCAGTGACATGAGTACCAATCCCAAGCCTGCATACAGACGTGTTCTTCTGAAGTTGAGTGGTGAAGCCCTGCAAGGATCCGAGGGTTTTGGCATTGATCCAGCGGTGCTGGAGCGGATGGCCCAAGAGATCAAAGAGCTGGTTGAGCTGGGTGTTCAGGTCGGTCTGGTCATTGGCGGCGGCAACCTGTTCCGTGGTGCCGGTCTTGCCAAGGCGGGCATGAACCGCGTGGTGGGTGACCACATGGGCATGCTGGCGACCGTCATGAACGGCCTGGCCATGCGTGATGCCCTGCATCGTGCTTATGTGAACGCCCGTCTGATGTCTGCCATCTCCCTGCAGGGTGTCTGCGATTCCTACAGCTGGGCCGAGGCCATCAGCCAGCTGCGCGCCGGCAAGGTGGTGATCTTCTCCGCCGGTACCGGCAACCCCTTCTTCACCACCGACTCCGCAGCCTGCCTGCGCGGCATCGAGATCGAAGCCGACGTGGTGCTCAAGGCCACCAAGGTCGATGGTGTGTTCACCGATGATCCGGTCAAGAACCCGGATGCAGTGCTCTATCAAGAACTGAGTTATGATGAAGTTCTTGAAAAAGAACTCAAAGTGATGGATCTTGCTGCTTTTACCCTGGCCCGCGACCACGATCTGCCGATCCGGGTGTTCAACATGAACAAACCGGGCGCCCTGCGTCGGGTTATCATGGGTGAGCCGGAAGGTACCCTGATCCACCACGTCAGCAAGTAAGACAAGCCTGAGCCGCCTGGCGCGCTTGTCCATTACGCCAGTAAACAAGATAGATACGGGCCGCATGCCGGCTCGTTCGCCAAAAGGAAAACCACTGTGATCAACGAGATTAAAAACGACGCCAAGGACCGCATGGCCAAGAGCGTAGAATCGCTCAAGACCCAGATGTCCAAGATCCGTACCGGCCGCGCTCACCCGAGCCTGCTCGACGGTATCCAGGTGGAGTATTACGGTGCCGCCACTCCTCTGAAACAGTTGGCTAACGTAGTGGCAGAAGATGCCCGCACCCTGTCCATCTCCATCTTCGATCGCTCCATGATCCAGGCGGTGGAAAAAGCCATCCTGACCTCCGATCTGGGCCTGAACCCGTCCAGCAATGGCCAGACCCTGCGTGTGCCGCTGCCCCCGCTGACCGAAGAGCGTCGCCGCGATCTGACCAAGATCGTCCGTGCCGAGGCCGAAGGCGCCCGGGTTGCCGTGCGCAACATCCGTCGCGATGCCAACGCAGACCTGAAGGCGCTGCTGAAGGACAAGGAGATCTCCGAGGATGACGACCGTCGTGCCCAGGAAGAGATCCAGAAACTGACCGACGCCTTCGTCAAGCTGGTGGATGAAGCCCTGGCCGCGAAGGAAAAGGAGCTAATGGAAATCTAAGCCTCCGACAGGTATATTACGAGCGCCGTGTAGTGCCCCTGCACGGCGCTTTTGTCTTTGTGGGAGAAATGAATGTCGCTTTTGGCAGCGCTAGGCGATAGCGCCAGCTCGTCCTTGCCTCGTCACGTCGCCATCATCATGGATGGCAATGGTCGCTGGGCTCAGAACCGTGGCAAGATGCGGGTCTCTGGCCACAAGGCGGGCGTGAAATCCGTGCGTGAGGCCGTGGCCTTTGCCGCCCGTGCCAAGATGGAGGCGCTAACCCTGTTCGCGTTCTCCAGTGAGAACTGGCGCCGCCCGGAAGGGGAGGTCAATGCCCTGATGGAGCTGTTCATGACGGTGCTTGGCCGCGAGGTGAACAAGTTGCACAGCAATGGCATCCGGCTCAAGGTGATCGGCGATACCGCCCGTTTCAGTGAGCGGCTGCAGGCCAAGATCGCCAAGGCCGAGGCCCTGACCGCCGGCAACCAGGGACTGACCCTCAACATCGCCGCCAACTATGGCGGTCAGTGGGACATAGCCCAGGCGGCCCGCAAGCTGGCTCGCGCCGTGGCAGCGGGCGAGCTGGATGCAGAGGCGGTCGATGAAGAGGCACTGGCACGTCAGGTCTGCATGGCCGACCTGCCTCCGGTGGATCTGCTGATCCGCACCGGCGGGGATCATCGCATCAGCAATTTTGTGTTATGGCAGCTTGCTTATGCCGAGCTCTATTTTACCCCGGTCTTGTGGCCCGACTTTGACGAGGCCGAGTTCAGCGGGGCAGTTGCCTCCTTCGTTGCTCGCGAGCGTCGCTTCGGGTGTACGGGTGAACAGATACGGGAATTGATCGCCGCGCAACAGACCGGCTAAACCCCGCTCCCAAGAGAGAGGTTTCTTTTGCTAAAACAACGAATTATTACCGCATTACTGTTAGTACCCCTGGTGTTGGGGGCACTGTTTTTCCTGCCATTGAAATTCTTTGCCCTGCTCGCTGCCCTGGTCTTTCTGCTGGCCAGCCGTGAGTGGAGCGCCTTCGTCTCTGCCCAGCCGCAACAATGGTTGCCGCTGGTGTTCTGTCTGTTGCTCGGTGCCAGCCTGTTCTGGGTGCCCGTAGAGCAACTCTGGATCCCCCAGCTGCATCCGCTGGTGATGGGGGTGCTCTGGACCGCCATCAGCTGGTGGCTGCTCGGGCTGCTGCTGGTGCTGCGTTACCCCAGGAGCGCCAGGCTGTGGAAAGAGTCCGTCTGGCTCAAGTCCCTGTTCGGTCTGGTGACCCTGGTGCCCTTCTTCTGGTCCCTGGTGGCCATCCGTGGGTACAACTTCTATCACGACCCCATGATGGGGGCCTGGATCCTGCTGTTCGTGATGGGCCTGGTCTGGGCGGCAGATTCTGGCGCGTATTTTTTCGGCAAGGCGTTCGGCAAGCACAAGCTGGCCCCGGCCGTCAGCCCGGGTAAAACCATAGAGGGCATGCTGGGCGGCCTCTTTACCGCCAGCGTGCTGGCCATAGGCGTGACCTGGTTCATGGGCTTCGTGCCGGCCAAGATGGGGGTCGTGCTGCTCTGCTCCCTGCTGGCAGTGCTGGCGTCCGTGCTCGGCGACTTGACCGAAAGCATGTTCAAGCGGGAGGCCGGCATCAAGGATTCCGGTACCCTGCTGCCGGGCCACGGCGGCATCCTCGATCGCATCGACAGCCTGACGGCGGCCCTGCCCGTCTTCCTGCTCAGCTATCTGCTGCTCGGTCAGGAGTTCTGATGCGCAATCTGGTCATTCTGGGAGCCTCGGGCTCCATCGGTCAGAGCACCCTGAAAGTGCTGCGGCAGAATCCGGGGCGCTGGCAGGTGCTGGCGCTGACCGCGGCTCGCAGCGTGGGCGCCATGGTGCGGGACTGTCTCGAATTCTCCCCCCGTTTCGCCGTCATGGTGGATGAGAAGGCCGCCAGCGATCTGGCTGGCCGGCTCAAGACCCACGGCTGCCCCACCCGGGTGCTCTGTGGCCAGGCTGCCCTGTGCGAAGTGGCCGCTCACCCTGATGCCCACAGCGTCATGGCTGCCATCGTCGGTGCGGCGGGTCTGGCTCCCACCATGGCCGCCGTGCGTGCCGGCAAGCGGATCCTGCTGGCCAACAAGGAGGCCCTGGTGATGTCCGGCGCCTTCTTCATGGAGGCGGTGCGCCATCACGGCGCCGAGCTGCTGCCCATCGACAGCGAACACAATGCGATTTTCCAGTGCCTGCCCGAGGCCATCCAGCGCGAGCCTGGCTTCTGCGATCTGGCAGGGGCTGGCATCAGCAAGATACTGCTGACCGGCTCAGGTGGCCCCTTCCGCTATACCGACATCGACGAGCTGGCCAGGGTCACGCCGGCCCAGGCGGTGGCGCACCCCAACTGGTCCATGGGGGCCAAGATCTCGGTGGACTCCGCCACCATGATCAACAAGGGGCTGGAATACATAGAGGCGCGCTGGTTGTTCAACGCCCTCCCGGAGCAGATCCAGGTGGTGATCCACCCCCAGTCGGTGATCCACTCCATGGTGCAGTACAAGGACGGTTCAGTGCTGGCCCAGCTCGGCAACCCGGACATGTGTACCCCCATCGCCCACGCCCTGGCCTACCCGGCCAGGATTGAGTCCGGTGTGGAACCTTTGGATTTCTTCAGTGTCGGAGAGTTCAGCTTTATCCGCCCCGACTACGCCCGTTATCCCTGCCTGGCACTGGCCATGGCGGCCTGCCAGCAAGGGCAGGCGGCGACCACCTCTCTCAATGCCGCCAACGAGGAGGCCGTCGCGGCTTTTCTTGCAGAGCGCATTGGATTTATGGATATTGCCAGAGTCAACGAATCCATCATGACGACACTGGGCACCAGTGCCGCAGGTTCGCTGGAGGATCTGATTGCGCTGGATGGCAGGGCCCGTGCCCATGCCCAGCAACTGATAGAGGAGCTTGCTCGATGAACGGACTGTGGTGGCCAGCGGCCTCTCTCTACGCCTTCGGGAATGATGTCGAGGTGAAGCTCTGATGGGCGGCGTGTTGTGGAACATAGGCGCCTTCATCGTGGCCCTCGGGTTGCTGGTGGCGGTGCATGAATTTGGCCACTTCTGGGTAGCCCGCCGCTGCGGCGTCAAGGTCGAGCGTTTCTCCATCGGCTTTGGCAAGGCCATCTGGCGCCGCATCGGCAAGGATGGCACCGAGTATGTGCTGGCCCTGATCCCGCTCGGCGGCTACGTCAAGATGCTGGACGGCCGGGTCGATGAACTCAAGCCGGGGGAGGAGGCACAGGCCTTCAACCACAAGAGTGTCTGGGCGCGGATGGCCATAGTCGCGGCCGGCCCCATGGCGAACTTCGTATTCGCCCTGTTCGCCTTCTGGCTGATGTTCATGATAGGGGTGCCGAGCGTCAAGCCGGTGGTCGGCGAGGTGCGCCCTGCGTCCATCGTGGCCCAGGCCGGCATAGAGCCTGGCATGGAGATCATCGGCGTCGGCGACGAGGCCACCGGAGACTGGGAGAGCGTGACCTATGCCCTCATCAGCCACCTGGGTGACAAGTCGGTACAGCTCAAGCTGAAGGCGCCTGGCGCCAGCTACGCCGTCGACAAGACGCTGATGCTGGATAGCTGGAGTTTCGATCCGGACAAGGAGTCCCCCATCGGCAGCCTGGGGATAGTCCCCCTCGGCGGCAAGGTGCTGCCCGTGGTGCAGGCCATAGTGCCCTCGAGCGCCAGCGAGAAGGCGGGTCTGCAGGTGGGCGATCGCATCAAGGGCGTGGGTGATCAGGCGATCACCGAATGGACCGAGTTTGTCGAGAAGGTGCAGCAATCACCGGAGCAGCCACTGCAGGTGACGGTGGAGCGCGAGGGCAGCGATCTGACCCTGACCCTGACCCCGGATGTGAAAAAAGTACGGGGCCAGCTGGTCGGTTTCGTCGGCCTGTCGCCGCAACTGGTTCCATTACCGGATGAGTATCGAGTTCTGTTACAGTATGGGCCTTTGCAAGCCCTGTGGCATGGGGTCCAGAAGACCTGGAGCCTGATCACGCTGACCTTCGACATGATCGGCAAGCTGATCGGTGGCATCGTCTCCCTGGACAACCTGAGCGGCCCCATCTCCATCGCCAAGGGGGCTGGCAGCAGCGCAGATTACGGGTTGGTCTATTTCCTCGGTTTCCTGGCGCTCATCAGCGTCAACCTGGGGATCATCAATCTGTTCCCCCTGCCGGTGCTGGATGGGGGCCATTTGGTCTACTTCCTCATCGAGGCAGTCACCGGCAAGCCGGTACCAGAAAAAATTCAGGAAATTGGGTTCAGGATAGGCGCCGCCATTCTGATGTTACTGATGGGCATTGCGCTGTTTAATGATTTCGCTCGCCTCTGAGGCTAGAGCATCAACAAGGACACATAAGAACAAAATGGCTGTTAAAAAAGCATTGGTGTTGAGTTGCCTGCTGGGAGCCAGCTTCCTGGCTCAGGCGGCCCCTGCCTCTTTTGTGGTGCAAGACATTCAGGTCGAGGGTCTGCAGCGGGTGACCCTGGGCGCCGCCCTGTTGAATCTGCCGGTCCGGGTCGGTGACTCCGTGGACTCGGTGGCCCTGGCCAACGCCATCAAGAAGCTCTATGCCTCCGGCAACTTCGAGGACGTCAAGGTCTATCGTGACGGCCAGGTGCTGCAAGTCGTGGTGAAGGAACGCCCGACCATCTCCAGCATCGAGTTTTCCGGCAACAAGGACATCAAGGAGGAGCAGCTGACCCAGAGCCTGGAGTCTTCCGGCATCCGCGTCGGTGATCCCCTGGATCGCACCGTGCTGAGCTCCCTCGAGAAGGGACTGGAAGATTTCTACTACGGCGTGGGCAAGTACTCCGCCAAGGTCAAGGCCATCGTCACCCCGCTGCCCCGCAACCGGGTCGACCTCAAGTTCACCTTCGTGGAAGGGGAAGCGGCCAAGATCCAGCAGATCAACATAGTCGGCAACCAGGTGTTCCCGGAAGAGAAACTGCTGGCCCAGCTCTCCTTGAAGGACGATGTGCCCTGGTGGAACTTCACCGGCGATCAGCGCTATCAGAAGCAGAAGCTGGCCGGTGACATCGAAGTGCTGCGCTCCTACTACATGGACCGCGGCTACATCCGTTTCGCTCAGGAGTCCACCCAGGTCTCCATGACCCCGGACAAGAAGGGCGTCTACGTCACCCTGAACATCAAGGAAGGGGATCAGTACAAGGTCTCCGGCGTGCAGCTCAAGGGCGATCTCATCGACCGTGGCGGCGACATGAAGGGGCTCATCCCCATAGAGGCAGGCAGCGTCTACTCCGCCAGCCAGGTGACCCACACCGAAGAGGTGCTCTCCAAGTTCCTCGGCCGTTATGGCTACGCCTACCCGAAAGTGGTCACCTTCCCCCAGGTCAATGACCAGACCAAGGAAGTGGAGCTGATCGTCAACATAGAGCCGGGCCCCCGTGTCTATGTGCGCAACATCAACTTCAGCGGCAACGTCACCACCAAGGACGAAGTGCTGCGTCGCGAGATGCGTCAGATGGAAGGCACCTGGCTCTCCTCCGACAACGTCGAGCAGTCCAAGACCCGTCTCAACCGCCTCGGCTTCTTCGAGACCGCGGAAGTGGACACCAAGCGGGTGGCGGGCAGCGACGATCAGGTCGATCTGGACTTCAAGGTCAAGGAGCAGCCGGCAGGCTCCATCAACGCCGGCATCGGCTACGGTACCGAGTCTGGTCTGAGCCTGCAGGCGGGCCTGCAGCAAGACAACTTCATGGGGACCGGCAAGAAGATCGGCATCAACGCCAGCACCAACGACTACTCGAAGAACATCGATCTCAGCTACAACGATCCCTACTTCACCGTCGATGGCGTCAGCCTGGGCGGCCGCCTCTACTACAACAAGTTCAGTGCGGCCGATGCCAACATCGTCGACTACGAAAACACCACCATAGGCTTCCGTCTCTCCAGCGGTTTCCCGGTCAACGAGAACAACCGTCTCGACTTCAGCCTCGGCTACGAGAACAACAAGCTCTCCCAGCCCAACCCCTATGTGCAGGTGGATGAGTTCTGGAAGGTCTACCAGGCCAACCTGGACGGCGACAACCGCATGGTGTTCAACACCGTGGACGTCACCGCCGGCTGGACCCGCTCCACCCTCAACAAGGGTCAGTTCCCGACCGCCGGTGACCGTCAACGGGTGAACGCCAAGGTGACCGTGCCTGGCATGGATCTGCAGTACTTCAAGCTCAACGCCGAAGACTCCCATTACTTCCCGTTTGATGCCGACCACCAGTGGGTCATGTTGGCCAAGGCCCGCGCCTCTTACGGCAATGGCTACGGCAGCAACGGTGACTACGACCACGTGCTGCCCTTCTTCGAGAACTACTACGCCGGTGGTTTCGACACCTTGCGTGGCTTCAAGAGCAACACCGTCGGTCCGAAGGCGCTCTACTACTACAACCTGGGCGGTAACGACGTGATCCAGGGCACCGACAGCTCGGTGGGGGGCAATGCCCTGGCGGTGGCCTCCCTCGAGATGATAGTGCCGACGCCGTTCGCGTCTGAAAGCTACCAGCCCCAGCTGCGGACCAGCTTCTTCATCGATGCCGGTACCGTGTGGGATACCACCTTCGAATATGGTCAGTACCAGAACCGTTGCTTCAGTGGCTGTAACTATCTGATGGACTATTCTGACCCCACCAATATCCGGATGTCGGCGGGTCTGTCACTGCAGTGGCTCTCCCCCATGGGACCCCTGGTGTTCGTGCTGGCGCAGCCGCTCAAGAAATACGAAGGGGACGATACCGAAGTCTTCTCCTTCAACATCGGCCGTACCTTCTAAAGGCGGGCCCGCCCCCACCAGGGGGTATTCAATGATGGGACGCGCAGCTTGCGTGCCTCACCAGGTAACAAGCCGGTCCCAGAGATCGCTTGCACAATCAGGTAAATCAGGTAGCCCTCGACCGAGGGACCAAGGAGTAAGTGTGAATAAAGCGTTGAAAGTAGCTGGTTTGAGTTTTGCACTGATGGCTGCCGGTATGGGCTCCGCCTGGGCTGAGACCAAGATCGCCGTGGTCGACATGGGCGAAGTCTTCCAAAAGCTGCCCCAGCGTGAAGCCGTGGCCAAGAAACTGAAGGGCGAGTTCGAGCCGCGCATGCGCGAGCTGCAGAAGCTGGAATCCGACGGTCAGGCTCTGGTCGAGAAGTTCAAGAAGGACGAAGCCTTCATGAGCAACGAGCAGAAGAAGCAGAACCAGGAGAAGCTGGCCAAGCTGCAGATGGAGTTCAACCAGAAGCGTCAGGCGTTCGAGCAGGACAACGGCCGTCGTCAGGCTGAAGAGCGCAACAAGATCCTGACCAAGGTACAGGCTGCCATCGACGCCATCGCCAAGAGCAATGGTTACGATCTGGTGCTGGAGCGCAATGCTGCTCCCTATGCCGCCAGCAAGCTGGACATCTCCAGCCAGGTTATCTCTCAGGTAAGCAAGAGCAACTAATTGATGGCATTCACTCTCGCACAGCTGGCCCAGCAACTGGGGGCCGAGGTCCATGGGGATGGGACCCGGGAAATCCGCAAGGTAGCGACACTGGAAAAAGCCGGGGAGGGGGAGATTGCCTTCCTGTCCAACAAGAAGTACCGGCATTTCCTGGAGCAGAGCAAGGCGACTGCCGTGCTCATTACTGAGGCGGACCTGCCGTTTTGCCCCACCAATGCCCTGGTGCTCAAAGACCCCTATGTGGGCTTTGCCCGGGTAGCCCAACTGCTGGACACCACACCGCAGCCGGCCACGGATATCCATCCGAGTGCCGTCATCGCGGCGGATGTGCAACTGGGCGAGAGAGTGGCCATCGGCGCCAATGCGGTCATCGAATCCGGCGTCGTGCTGGGGGATGATGTCCGCATCGGCCCGGGCTGTTTCGTTGGCAAGGATACCCGACTGGGAGCACGCTCCCGGTTGTGGGCCAACGTCACCCTGTATCATAACGTGACCCTGGGCACGGATTGTCTGGTGCAAGCCGGCACCGTGATCGGGGCCGACGGTTTCGGTTATGCCAACGAGCGTGGCGAGTGGATCAAGATCCCCCAGCTCGGCGGCGTGACCATAGGCAACCGGGTGGAAATCGGTGCCTGCACCACCATAGACCGCGGTGCCCTGGAAGACACCCGCATCGCGGACAACGTCATCATCGACAACCAGTGCCAGATCGCCCACAACGTCGAGATTGGCTACGGCACCGCCGTGGCGGGCTCGACCGTGATGGCCGGTAGTCTCAAGGTCGGCAAATACTGTATCATTGGCGGCGCCTCCGTCTTTAACGGGCACATGGAGATCTGCGACCAGGCCACCGTCACCGGTATGGCCATGGTGATGCGACCCATTACCGAGCCCGGAATCTACTCTTCAGGCATCCCCCTGCAAACCAATAAAGAGTGGCGCAAGACCGCTGCCCGGGTGATGCGTATTGAAGAGATGCACAAGCGGTTGAGCCGACTTGAGAAAAAGCTGGATCAAGAATAATCACGATTGGTATAGGGTACTGTTTTGACTACTGAAAAGAAAAGCCTGGGGATCCAGGAAATCATGGATCTGCTGCCCCACCGTTATCCGTTCCTGATGGTGGACAAGGTGGAAAATTACGAGATCAGCGATGAGCGCAAGACCCTGCGCGCCATCAAGAACGTCTCGTTCAACGAGCCGATCTTCCAGGGGCACTTCCCGGCCAAGCCGGTGTTCCCCGGCGTGCTGATCCTGGAGGCCATGGCCCAGGCGACCGGTATCCTGGCCTTTACCATGGTGGGCAAGCCGTCCCCCAACGAGCTCTATTACTTTGCCTCCATCGACAACGCCCGCTTCAAGCGTCCGGTCGGCCCTGGCGATCAGCTGGTGCTCGACGTAGAGTTTCTGAAGGAGCGTCGCGGCATCGCCAAGTTCACCGGCGTTGCCACAGTCGATGGTGAAGTGGTCTGTACCGCCGAACTGATGTGCGCCAAACGCGAGGTGTAACCGTGATTGACCAGACTGCCATCATCCACGATACCGCCATCGTCCATGAGTCTGCCGTGATCGGCAAAGGGGTGGAAATCGGCCCCTTTACCGTCATCGGTGCCGAGGTGGAGATAGGTGACGACACCTGGGTGGGTTCCCACGTGGTGATCAAGGGCCCGACCAGGATCGGCCGTGGCAACAAGATCTTCCAGCACACCTCCATCGGTGAGGATTGCCAGGACAAGAAGTACGCCGGCGAGCGCACCTTCCTCGAGATCGGCGACAACAACGTGTTTCGCGAGAACTGCACCGTGCACCGCGGCACCACTCAGGATCAGAGCCTGACCCGGGTCGGCAGCGGGAACCTCTTCATGGTCAACGTCCACGTGGCCCATGACTGCATGATCGGTGACAACTGCATCTTCGCCAACAACGCGACCCTGGCTGGTCACGTTCACATCGGTGACTTCGTGATCTTCGGCGGTCTGTCTGCCATTCACCAGTTCGGCCGCGTTGGCTCCCACGCCTTCGTCGGTGGCTGCGCCGCCCTGAACAAGGACGTGCCGCCCTACGTGATGGCCGCCGGCAACTACGCCAAGCCGTTCGGGGTCAACTCCGAAGGGCTGCGTCGTCGCGGCTTCACGCCCGAAGCCATCTCGGCCGTCAAGCGTGCCTACAAAGAGATCTTCCGCTCCGGCAAGACCATCGAAGAGGTGCTGCCGGTTCTGAGCGAGATGGCGGCCACCGAGCCGGCCGTCCAGCTCTATGTGGATTTCCTCAAGGGCAACGAGCGCGGGATCATCCGTGCCTAAGCCCATCCGCATCGGCATAGTCGCCGGAGAGACCTCCGGCGACATCCTGGCTGCCGGTCTGGTGCGCGAGCTGCTGGTTCGTTATCCCGATGCCCAGTTCGAAGGGATCGCCGGGCCGCGCATGCAGGCCCTGGGCGTCAAGGCCCTGTTCGAGATGGAAGAGCTTTCCGTCATGGGCATCAGCGAGGTGCTGGGACGTCTGTCCCGGATCCTCCAGGTGCGCCGCGAGTTGCTGCGCCACTTCATTGCCAATCCCCCGGACATCTTCGTCGGGGTGGATGCACCGGATTTCAATATCGGGGTGGAGCTGAAACTGCGCCGCGCCGGTATCAAGACGGTCCATTATGTCAGCCCCTCGGTCTGGGCCTGGCGTCAGGGCCGCATTCACAAGATCAAGGCCGCCACCGACATGGTGCTCGCCTTCCTGCCGTTCGAGAAAGCCTTCTACGACCGCTTCGATGCCCCCTGCCGCTTCGTCGGGCACACCATGGCGGACGACATTCCCCTGGTGCCGGATCGGCAGGAGATGCGCGAGACCCTCGGCCTCGAGCCGGGCCGCCGCTGGCTGGCGGTGTTGCCGGGCAGCCGCAGCGCCGAGGTCGGCTTCATGTCCCCCGTCTTCCTCGAGGCGTGCAAGCACCTGACGGTGCACTGCCCGGATCTCGGCTTCATAGTGCCGCTGGTGAACGAGAAGCGGCGCGACCAGTTCCTCGCCATCAAGGCCGAGGTGGCGCCGGATCTCGACATGGTGCTGCTGGACGGTCAGGGCCGTGAGGCCATGATTGCCGCCGACGTGGTGATGCTGGCGTCCGGCACGGCCGCGCTGGAGGCCATGCTGGTGAAGCGCCCCATGGTGGTGGGCTACAAGCTCAAGCCGCTGAGCTACTGGCTGGCCCAGTGGCTGGTGAAGACGGAGTACGTCTCCCTGCCGAATCTGCTGGCAGACAGGATGTTGGTGCCCGAGCTCATCCAGCATGAGTGCACTGCGGCCAATCTGGTGGAAGAGGTCAGCAAGTTGCTGGAGCACGACAACAGCGAGCTCATCGCCACCTTCACCAAGTTGCACCAGAAGATCCGCTGCAACGCCGATGTGCAGGCCGCCGAGGCGGTGGCCGAGCTGCTCGACAGTTAGGGTGGCTGGAGGCGCGCTGTTGGCGTTATGTTGTGCTGATACTGGCCCTGCGGGGCCGGTTTTGATTCAAGGCCTGTGATATGACGATCGATATTCCACAAGACAAGCGGGTTGCCGGGGTTGACGAGGTGGGTCGTGGCCCCCTGGTGGGTGACGTGGTCACCGCCGCGGTGATCCTGGATCCCGCCAATCCCATCGAAGGCCTCGCCGATTCCAAGAAGCTCTCCGAGAAGAAGCGCCTCGCCCTGTTTGATGAAATCAAGGCAAAGGCCCTGGCCTGGTCCATCGGCCGTGCCACCCCGGCGGAGATCGACGAGCTCAACATACTGCACGCCACCATGCTGGCCATGCAGCGCGCCGTGGCGGGCTTGTCCATCACCCCCGAGCTGGTCTTTATCGACGGCAACCGTTGTCCAGGTTTGCCGATGGAGGCCCGTGCCGTGGTCAAGGGGGACAGCCTGGTGGCCGCCATCAGCGCCGCCTCCATCCTCGCCAAGGTGACCCGCGACGCCGAGATGACCGAGCTGGACGGCCGTCATCCCGAGTACGGCTTCGCCCGCCACAAGGGCTATCCGACCGCCGAACACCTCGCCATATTGGCCGAGCGCGGCCCCCTGCCCGAATATCGGCAGAGCTTCAAACCGGTGCGCCGGGCGCTGGGGATCGAATAGATGGCCGATCCTCGCTTCGTCCACCTGCGGGTCCACTCCGACTTCTCCATGGTCGATGGCCTGCAGAAAATCGGCCCCATCGTCTCGGCGGCCGCGGCCAACAACATGCCGGCGCTGGCCCTGACCGACCAGATGAACATGTGCGGCCTGGTGCGCTTCTATGGCTCGGCCCACGGCAAGGGGATCAAACCCATCGTCGGGGCGGATTTCTGGGTGCAGAGCGAGGAGCTCGGCGACGAGCAGTTCCGCCTCACCCTGCTCGCCATGGACAACGACGGCTACCAGAACATCACCCTGCTCATCTCCCGCGGCTACCAGCGCGGCCACGTGCAGGGGCGGCCTGTCATCGACAAGAGCTGGCTGGTCGAGCACGCCAAGGGGGTGATAGTGCTCTCCGGTGGTCGCGAGGGGGATCTCGGCAAGTTCCTGCTCAAGGGCAACCGCCAGATGGTGGAGCAGAGCCTCGCCTTCTACCGGACTCACTTCCCGGATGCCTACTACCTGGAGCTGCTGCGTACCGGCCGCCCAGACGAGGAGGTCTACCTGCACATGGCGGTGGCCATCGCCGCCGAGTTCGAGCTGCCGGTGGTGGCCACCAACGAGGTGGTATTCCTCGGGGCCGACGACTTCGATGCCCACGAGATCCGGGTCGCCATCCACGACGGCTACACCCTGATGGACAAGCGCCGTCCGCGCCGCTACAGCCCGCAGCAGTACCTGCGCAGTCAGGAAGAAATGTGCGAGTTGTTTGCCGACATCCCGGAGGCGCTGGAAAACACGGTGGAGATCGCCAAGCGCTGCAACGTGACGGTGCGTCTGGGGGAGTACTTCCTGCCGAACTTCCCGACCGGCGACATGACCACCGAAGATTTCCTGGTGATGAAGTCCAAGGAGGGGTTGGAAGACCGCCTGGCCTTCCTGTTCCCGGATCCGCAAGTCCGCGCCGCCAAGCGTGGCGAGTACGACGAGCGCCTCGACATCGAGCTCAAGGTGATCAACCAGATGGGCTTCCCGGGTTACTTCCTCATCGTGATGGAGTTTATCCAGTGGTCCAAGGACAACGGCATCCCGGTCGGCCCGGGCCGGGGCTCGGGGGCGGGTTCCCTGGTGGCCTACGCCCTCAAGATCACCGATCTGGATCCCCTCGAGTTTGATCTGCTGTTCGAACGTTTCCTGAACCCCGAGCGGGTCTCCATGCCCGACTTCGACGTCGATTTCTGCATGGACAGACGGGACGAGGTGATCGACCACGTCTCCGAGATGTATGGCCGGGAGGCGGTCTCCCAGATCATCACCTTCGGCAGCATGGCGGCCAAGGCGGTGGTGCGGGACGTGGGCCGGGTGCTGGGCCACGCCTATGGGTTCGTGGATCGCATCTCCAAGCTCATTCCGCCGGATCCGGGCATGACGCTCGCCAAGGCGTTCGAGGCCGAGCCCAAGCTGCCGGAGCTCTACGAGCAGGACGAGGAGGTCAAGGACCTCATCGACATGGCGCGCCGACTGGAAGGTGTGGTGCGTAACGCCGGCAAACACGCCGGTGGTGTGGTGATAGCCCCCACCAAGATCACCGACTTCGCGCCGCTCTACTGCGACGATTCCGGCCACCACCCGGTGACCCAGTTCGACAAGAACGACGTGGAGTACGCCGGCCTGGTGAAGTTCGACTTCCTGGGACTGCGGACCCTCACCATCATCGACTGGGCCCTCGGCATGATCAACCCGCGCCTGGCCAAGGAGGGCAAGCCGCCGGTCGACATCGCCGCCATCCCCATCGACGACAAGAAGTCGTTCGCGCTGTTGCAGCGCTTCGAGACCACGGCGGTATTCCAGCTCGAATCCCGCGGCATGAAGGATCTCATCAAGCGGCTGCAGCCTGACTGCTTCGAAGACATGATCGCCCTGGTGGCCCTGTTCCGTCCGGGCCCGCTGCAGTCCGGCATGGTGGACAACTTCATCGAGCGCAAGCACGGCAAGGAGGCCATCTCCTACCCGGACGAGAAGTGGCAGCACGAGAGCCTCAAGCCCATACTCGAGCCCACCTACGGCATCATCCTCTACCAGGAGCAGGTGATGCAGATAGCCCAGACCCTGGCGGGTTACACGCTTGGCGGGGCTGACATGCTGCGCCGGGCCATGGGCAAGAAGAAACCCGAGGAGATGGCCAAGCAGCGGGCCGGTTTCGAGGAGGGCGCCATCAAGAACGGCGTCGACGGCGAACTGGCGATGAAGATCTTCGATCTGGTGGAGAAGTTTGCGGGCTACGGCTTCAACAAGTCCCACTCCGCCGCCTATGCGCTGGTCTCCTACCAGACCCTCTGGCTCAAGACCCACTTCCCGGCCGAGTTCATGGCGGCGGTGATGACCGCGGACATGGACAACACCGACAAGATAGTGACGCTAGTGGACGAGTGCCAGCGGATGGGGCTAACCGTCATACCCCCTGACGTGAACACCGGCCGCTATCGCTTCTCGGTCAACGAAGATGGTCATATCGTCTACGGCATCGGCGCGGTGAAGGGGGTCGGCGAAGGCCCCATAGATGCGATACTCAGCGCGCGGGATCAGGATGGCCCGTTCCGGGATCTGTTCGACTTCTGCAACCGGGTCGACATCAAGAAGCTCAACAAGCGGGTGATGGAAAAACTCATCCTCTCCGGCGCCATGGACCGGCTCGGCCCCCACCGCGCCGCCCTGATGGCGACGCTGGAGGAGGCGATGCGCGCCGCCGAACAGCACGCCAAGGCCCAGGCGGTGGGGCAGGTCGACATGTTCGGGGTGCTGACCGAGGAGATAGACGACGTCAAGAAGGCGTTCGCCAACGTGCCGCACTGGCCCGACAAGGTGTGGCTGGAAGGGGAGCGGGAGACCCTCGGGCTCTACCTCACCGGCCACCCCATCAACCAGTACAGCGGCGAGCTGCGTCGCTACACCTCGGGCCGGCTGTGCGATCTGCATCCCACCTCCCGGGATACGGTGACCACGGCGGCTGGGCTGGTGATCGCGGCGCGCAGCATGGTGACCAAGCGCGGCAACAAGATGGGGATCTTCACCCTGGACGACAGATCCGGCCGTCTGGATGTGACCCTCTTCAGTGAAGCGCTGGAAAAATACGAAGAATTGATGCAAAAAGACCGTATTTTAGTGGTTTCTGGACAGGTCAGCTTTGATGACTTCTCCGGTGGCCTTAAAATGTCGGCCCGCGAATTGCTGGATATCAACGATGCGAGGGAGCGTTTCGCCAGGGCGATCCGCATCTCCCTCGATGAACAACGCATTGACGAACGCTTTTTCCCGCGTTTGTGCGAGATTTTGGAGCCCGCCCGTGCCGGAGTCTGTCCGGTTCAGGTAAACTATCGTCGGCCCGGCTCCCGGGCGCGATTGACGCTCGGTACCGAGTGGCGGGTGACGCCCACCGATCAACTGATAGATGACTTGCGAGTCCTGCTTGGACGAGAGCGGGTTGAATTGGTTTTTGATTAGAGGATCTATTGTCCCTATGAGTCTTTTTCTGGATTTTGAACAGCCGATCGCCGAATTGCAGGCTCAGATCGATGAACTTCGCCATGTGAGCGAGCACAACAGTGCCGTGGATCTCAGCGAAGATATCCGTCGGCTGGAGAAGAAAAACGAAGAGCTGACCAAGAAGATCTTCGGCGATCTGGGTGCCTGGCAGGTGTCCCAGATGGCGCGTCATCCCCAGCGCCCCTACACCCTCGACTACATCGAGCAGATCTTCACCGACTTCGACGAGCTGGCCGGCGATCGCGCCTACGCCGATGACAAGGCCATCGTCGGCGGCATCGCCCGCCTGGACGGCGAGCCCGTCATGGTGATTGGTCAGCAGAAGGGTCGCGAGACCAAGGAGAAGATCCGTCGCAACTTCGGCATGCCGCGCCCGGAAGGGTACCGCAAGGCCCTGCGCCTGATGCAGATGGCCGAGCGCTTCAAGATGCCGATCATCACCTTCATCGACACCCCGGGCGCCTACCCCGGCGTGGGTGCCGAGGAGCGTGGCCAGTCCGAGGCCATTGCCCGCAACCTGAAAGTCATGGCCGGTCTGACCGTGCCCGTGGTCTGCACCGTGATAGGTGAAGGCGGCTCCGGCGGTGCGCTGGCCATCGGCGTCGGCGATCGCGTCAACATGCTGCAGTACTCCACCTACTCCGTCATCTCGCCGGAAGGTTGCGCCTCCATCCTGTGGAAGAGCGCCGACAAGGCGCCGGTGGCCGCCGATGCCATGGGCATCACCGCCCAGCGTCTGAAGGAGCTGAAGCTCATCGACAGCATCGTCGAAGAGCCCCTCGGCGGCGCCCACCGCAACGTGGAGCTGATGGCCCAGCGCCTGAAGGATCGCATCAAGCAAGACCTGGCGGCCTTGCGCCCGCTGGACAGCGACCAGTTGCTGGAGCAGCGCTACCAGCGCCTGCTGGGTTACGGCTACTGCTGATGCACGTCGATCATCTCTTGTGAAAAGTCCCCGCATTGCGGGGACTTTTTTTATGGGCGGCAGACAACCAGGGATCTCATCTCGTCATCACCTCCTCCCTCACCTGTACCAGGGGGCGGCGCGGGTGGCGGGGGGCCTTGGCCTGCGCGAGGCGACGCCACTCCCGCCACAACAGCCAGCAGAGCGGCGGGGTCAGCAGCAGCACGGTCGCGGGCTGGGCCAGCAGCACGCCGTCGCGGCCCCACCAGAGCGGCAGCAGGAAGATGAGGGGCAGCAGCAGCGCCGTCTTGGCGGCCGAGATGACCAGGGCCTGGCGGGTGCGCGCCATGGACTGCAGCAGCACTATGCCGAACATGATGATCCCCTCCAGCGGTATGGCGGCGAGGTTGAGGGTCAGGCTGCTGATGGCGGCGGCCAGCAGCTCGGCATCCTGATCCCCGGTGTAGAGCATGGCGACCTGGCGGGGCAGCAGCTGGATCAGCAGCCAGACCCCCATGCCATAGATCAGCGTGATCTTGAGCCCCATGGCCATCAGGAATCTGAGATCCCGCTGGCGCCCGGCCCCGGTGGCCTGGCTGATCAGCGGCTGGATGCCGAAGGCCAGCCCCTGCAGGATCACGATGAACACCGCCTCCGTGTAACCCGCCACCGTGAAGCCCGCCAGATCCTTGACCGAGCCGTGCACCATCAGCTGGCTGTTGTGCAGCAGCAGCAACAACCCCAGGTTGAACTGGGCGATCAGGCTCGGCAGCCCGGTGAACAGCAGCCTGGGCATGGCCGGGAAGCTGGGCACCAGCTGGCGCCATTCCAGCCGCAATCTGGCGCGGGAGGTAAAGAAATAGCCAAGGCCAAGCAGGCTGACCACCCCTTCCGAGATGAGGGTGGCCTGGGCCGTGCCCACCAGCCCCAGCCCCAGGCGGCCGACCATGATGTAGTTGAGCAGTATGTTGAGCAGGGCGCCGCCGCTCACCAGCACCATGGCGAGGCGGGGTCGACCGTCGTTGCGCAGCAGATAGGGCACCGCCAGGTTGCTGGCCAGCAGCAGGGTGCCGCCCCCGATCCAGCCGAGGTAGTCGCTGGCCTGTTGCCAGGTCTCGGTATCCGGTGTGATGCCCAGAGCCAGCAGGATGTCGATGTGCCAGTGGTGCAGCAGCAGCGGCGCCAGGGCCCCCAGCAGCCCCAGCAACCAGAGCGCATTGACCAGGGCCTGGCGGGCCAGGGCGACGTTTCTGGCCCCCTGCTGGAGGGAGATGGCGGTCGCCGCCCCCATGGCGATCATGGCGGCGAGGCCGATCAGCACCATGATGACCGGGTAGACCAGATTGATCCCGGCGAGACCGGCGGCCCCCACATAGTGACCGACGAAGATGCCATCCACCAGGTAATAGGCGCCGGAGACCAGCATGGCCATGATGGAGGGGAGGGCATAGCCCCAGAAACGGCGGGTCATGGCCCGCTGGCGGCGAATGAAATAGGCTGACATATCTGTGCTTCTGCCGGGTCGGGGATCGAAGCCACAGTGTAGATTCTTATCTTTCCATTGATAATCCGGTGTTTATTTGATGGATTGATGAGTAAAGCTCATTAGTCTGTCGGGCTGTGGTGGGCCTTCAACATGTCTATCAGGGCCCGCAGGCCGTGGCCCAGCTGGTGGCGGCTGGGGTAGAAGAGATGGAAGCCGGCAAAGGTGGGGCTCCAGGCGCTCAGCACGCTCACCAGCCGACCCGCCGCCAGGGCGTCGCTCACCTCTTCCTCGTAGCAGTAGGCCAGCCCCAGACCCGCCTCGGCCGCCCCCAGATAGAGGGCGGGGGTGCTGGTGGTCAGCGGCCCGCTCACCTCTATCTCCAGCAGAGCGCCGTCGGCGGCAAAGGCCCAGCGATAGTGGTGATGGGGGGTCAGGCGGTAGCCGATGCAGTCGTGCTGGCTGAGTTCGGAGGGGTGCAGGGGGATGCCGCGCCTTGCCAGGTAGTCGGGGGAGCCCACCACCAGATAGCGCTGCAACGGACCCAGGGGCACGGCTATCATCTCCTGGGGCAGCAGATCGCCGTAGAAGAGGGCGGCGTCATAGCCATCCTCGATGAGACGGGGCATCAGCTCCTGCTCCACCACCTCCACCTGCATGCGCGGATAGCGCACCAGATAGTCGATAAGCACAGGAGCCAGCACCTCCTGAATGGCGGCCCTGGGCGCACAGATTTTCAGCCTGCCGACCGGCTCATCCCCGTGGCGCGTCAACTCCTCCAGCGCCTCCTCCAGCTGACCCAGGGTCGGCAGCAGCTGCGTCAGCAAGCGCTCCCCCGCCTCGGTCGGCACCACGGCCCGGGTGCTGCGATTGAGCAGCCTGACTCCCAGACGACTCTCTAGCCCCTTGAGGGAGTGGCTCAGGGCCGAGGCCGAGACCCCGAGTTCGAGGGCGGCCCTGCTGAAACTGCGGTGGCGGGCGACGGCGGCAAATACCGCCAGTTCGGCAAGATCGGTGCGGGTGATGGTCATGTTCAGCAAGGGGCAGTGGGGGAAAACCAAGGGTACGCCAAGGGCGGACGGGAGACAATCGGCACGCTGTTGCGGGGGTTGTAACGGCTTTGTTGCTCTTTCAGGGGGGCCTAAAACCACCGTCCATTTTTGATTTGTTAAAAAAATTTCGCAACATGGCGTACGTAATGTGATCTTGCTCGTTTGAAAGGCGACTGGAATCAAACTTTGGTTGATTAATTCAAAAAAACGCTGTGATTAATAGGGGCTTTTAACTAGAGTCAGCTCATCGGATGAGGTGGCCGTTGCCGGTTTGTTAAATGGCACGAGCGACACCCTCAGCATCACGATCTCATGCCTTCGTTTGTTGCAATTTGGTTGTCACATGGAGTGATGGCCGGATAGCCGGGGCATGAGAATAAAAAAGGACGAACAGCAGGTGTTCCAGGGAGAGGGAACCGGGCCCATGCCCACCGACTAGTAAGAATCCACTTTCCTTGATGACAGGAACATCCCTATGTCTGACATGAATATTGCAGTTGAAGGCAGCTTGAGCAAAGCCTCCTCCCGTGGCATCAACAAGGCCGATCTGGTCTGGATGCTGGGCCTGTACGGTACCGCCATCGGTGCCGGTGTCCTCTTCCTGCCGATCAATGCCGGCGTCGGTGGCCTCTGGCCGCTGGTGGCCATGCTGGTGCTGGCCCTGCCGCTGACCTTCTTCGCCCACCGCGGCCTGACCCGCTTCGTGCTGTCCGGCTCCACCCGTGATGGCGACATCACCGAAGTGGTGGAAGAGCACTTCGGCAAGACCGCAGGCAAGTTCATCACCCTGCTCTACTTCTTTGCCATCTACCCCATCCTGCTGATGTACTCGGTGGCCATCACCAACACAGTCGAGAGCCTGATGGTTCACCAGCTGGGCATGACGGCGCCTCCCCGTGCCATCCTCTCCCTGGTGCTGATCCTGGGTCTGATGGCGATCGTTCGCCTCGGCGGCCAGGTGATCGTCAAGGCGATGAGCGTGCTGGTGTTCCCCTTCGTGATCACCCTGATGGGCCTGGCGCTCTACCTGGTCCCGCACTGGAACGGTGCCATTGTGACCGAAGCGCCTGCGCTGTCCGAGGCCTTCAACGGTGACTTCATCAAGACCCTGTGGCTGGCCATCCCTGTCATGGTGTTCTCCTTCAACCACTCCCCGATCATCTCCTCCTTCGCGGTGGACAACAAGGGTCGTTACGGTGAAGGTGCCGAGAAGAAGTGCAGCAACATACTGCTGGGCGCCCACGTCATGATGGTGATGACTGTGATGTTCTTCGTATTCAGCTGCGTACTGAGCCTCTCCCCGGCTGATCTGGCGGCGGCGAAGGAGCAGAACATCTCCATCCTCTCCTACCTGGCCAACCACTTCGACAACCCGGTGATCGCCACTGTGGCACCGCTGATCGCCCTGGTTGCCATCAGCAAATCCTTCCTGGGTCACTACCTGGGTGCGCAAGAGGGCATGAACGGCCTGATGGCCAAGGCGCTGCGCGAGAAGGGCAAGAAGGTCGAGATCAAGCAGCTGAACAAGGTGACCGCGCTCTTCATGATCCTGACCACCTGGGCCATCGCCACCATCAACCCGAGCATCCTCGGCATGATCGAAGACCTGGGCGGCCCCATCATCGCCATGCTGCTGTTCCTGATGCCGATGTACGCCATCGCCAAGATCCCGGCCATGCGCAAATACGCCGGCAACATCAGCAACGGCTTCGTGACCCTGATTGGCCTGATCGCCATGTCCGGCATCATCTACAAGCTGATTGCCTGATAACTCCGGTTACGCCGTTGAATGAAGAAGCCGCCTCCCAAGAGGCGGCTTTTTTATTTGCGGCGCAGAGTGCTTAACAAAGCCGTGGCAGCGGCCTAACATGGCGGGATGTTTTTCTAGACGGGACAAAAGGATATGTCTGGGTTGAAAAAGGATCTCGGGCTCTGGCAGGGGATGGGGCTGCTCGCTACCTCACTGCTCGGCACCGGGATCTTCGTGGTGCCGGCGACCGCAGCCTCGCTGGCGGGAGGGGCCTCGCTCTGGGCCTGGGTGCTGCTCATCGTACTGGTGCTGCCCATCGCCTTCACCTTCGCCCGGCTCGGGCGCCGCTACCCCCATGCGGGCGGGGCGCCGCACCTCATCGGGCTCGCCTTTGGCAACGGCGCCGAGCGCTTCTCCGCCTTCCTGTTTCTGGCGGTGCTGCCGGTGGGGCTGCCCGCCGCCCTCACCATAGCCGCCGGTTTCTGGCACGCCCTGTTCGACATGGGGGAGTGGACCCTGTGGGCCATCCAGCTGCTGACCCTGCTCGGGGTCTTCCTGCTGGGGCTGAGGGGGGCGCGCTCCTCCGGTAACCTGCAGTTGCTCATCGCCCTGGCCATATTGGGGCTGACCCTGCTCATCTGGTTCAAGGGGGATCTGAGCTGGCGTGACGGGGCCCAGCCGCTGCCGACGGCCGCCGAGTGGCCCGCCATGGGCACGGCGCTGGCGGTGATGTTCTGGTGCTTCGTCGGGCTGGAAGCCTTCGCCCACATGGGGGAGGAGTTCAAGCGGCCAGAGCGGGACTATCCGCTGGCCCTGCTCGGCGGCGTGCTGCTGGCGGGGCTCATCTACTGGGTCCACTCCCTGGTGGTGCTCAAATACGGTCTCTATGGGGACGAGGCGACCAATGCCACCGCCATTCCGGCCCTGCTCTCCCTGCTGTTCGGCCCCACCGCCAAGTGGCTGGTGGCGGTGCTCGGTTATCTCTCCTGCTTCGCCAGCATCAACATCTATCTGCAGGGCTTTGCGCGCCTTATCTGGAGCATGGCGCGGGAAGGCAAACTGCCCGCCTCCCTGGCCCGGCTCTCGGCCCGGGGTGCCCCCCTCAATGCCCTGTGCTGGGTGCTCGCCATCTGCCTGGTCTCCATCACCCTGATCCTCTGGCTCAAGCTGCCGCTCGATGAGCTCATCCGCTACGCCAACGGCAACTTCGTGCTGGTCTATCTGCTCTGCATGGCGGCGGGCTGGCGCCTGCTCGGCGGCACGGGCAAGGGGCTGGCGGGGGTGAGCGTCTTGCTCTGCGCGGCCGTGCTGGTGGCGCTCGCCTCCCAGGTGCTCTACGCCCTGCTGCTGAGCGCGGGCTACGGCTGCTTCTCCCTGTGGCGGCGCAGGCGCCGCCGCCCGGCATCAGGCGACGTCTGCGCCATCAAGTAGCCGCCCAAAAAAAGCCCCGCAGTGCGGGGCTTTTTACTGGCTATCAGAAATGGTGGTGCTTAAAGGTCTGGCCGGTCGCTGCGCAACAGGGCGTAGTGGCGAAGGGAGATGAAGCCTTCCCCCTTGCGCTCACACTCCCGTGCCGTGCCCTCGTAGCGAAAGCCGGCCCGCTCCAGCAGGCGGGCGGAGGGGAGGTTGGGCTCCTCTACCACCGCCAGCAGCCGGTGCAGCGCTGTGGTGCGGTAAGTGAGCGGGAGCCACAGCCGCAGCGCCGCGCTCATCACCCCCTTGCCCCAGTGTTCGGGGTAGAGCCAGTAGCCCAGCTCGGCCCGCCGGTGCTGAAGGTCGGCATCGTTGTAGCCGATGGCCCCCAGCGGCTCTTTGGTGTGCTGGTTGCGAATCAGGTGCCAGGCACCGCGGCCCGTGATGTTCAGCTCGGCGTACCAATCCATCTGGGCCTGACACGCAGCCAGGCTGTCATAGCTGACGCCGTAGCAGGCGATGACTCTCGGATCCGACAGGCCGCGATAGACGTGGGGCAGGTCGGCCTCGGTGACGGGATCCAGCCTGATCTCCGGTGGTGTAGTTGAATTCATGAGGGCTCCTTGCGGCCAGCCGTGGCTGGCCGCTTGTGTTGAGTCAGACAGGGGGGATGGTCAAGGTGGTTCATGGCTGCGCTCATGATTCGACCAGCCCGAGCAGGCCAGCCAGCCTTGCCAGTTCATGGCGCCACTCTTGCTGCAGCCGCGGCGTCTGGTGCCTGGGCTTGCGGGCGAGATCGGCGGCCAGCAGGGCATCGAGCTCATACCAGCGGGCCAGCTGCGCCTCTTTGTTATCCGCCGGGCCGGCCGGCGCCTGCACCATTGCGGAGGCGGCCAGGTTTGCCTTGTCTGCAGCCAACGAGGGCGCATCGCCGAGCAGCTCGGCATAGGCCCGCTCGGCACTGTGGGCCTCCTGGATGCGCCCGTCTCTGATCAGCCAGAAGCGGTTGCAGCTGCGCTCGATCAGATCCCGGTCGTGGGAGACCAGCAAGACGCCCCCGGGGAAGGCGTTCAAGGCCTCGGCCAGCTCCTCCTTGCCCGCCAGATCCAGGTGGTTGGTGGGTTCATCGAGCCAGAGCAGATGGTGGCTCGCCAGGGAGAGGGCGAGGAACAGCAGCCTGGCCCGCTCACCCCCGCTCAAGGCGTGCACCCGCTGGCCATGGCGGGAGTAGGGGAAGCCCGCGCGGATCAGCGCCTGGCGCCGTGTCACCTCCGGCAAGGGCGCCAGGGGATAGAGGGCGTCGCTCAGGGTGGCGTCGCCATCCAGCTGCTGCAGGGACTGATCGTAGTAGGCGATGCTGGCGCCTGGGTGGCGATACCAGCCCTCACCCGGCCCTTGATCGCATACCTCGCGCCAGCACTGGCGCAGCAGGGAGGACTTGCCGGTGCCGTTGGCGCCGAGCAGGGCGACCCTGTCGCCGGCCCGCAACCAGAGATCCTCGGCCCGCAGCAGGGGTGGCAAGCCGGGGGCGGGGCGCACCTCGAGGGCTTCCAGTCGCAGCAGGGCATCGGCGGGCAGTGCCTGCCCGTGCAGCTCGAGGCGCCAGGGGGCCGGCGCCGCGACCTGGCTCTGCTCCTCCTGCAGGCGGCTGATGCGTTTTTCCATGGACTTGGCCTGGCGCACCAGCTTCTCGTTGTCATGCTCCCGTCCCCAGATGGCGAGGCGCTTGCTGCTGGCACTCAGGCGATCTATCTCCTTCTGCTCGTCGGCCCGGCGCAGGCGGGCCTGCTCGTCCTCTTCGGCCAGCGCCACCCTGGCCTGACTGCAGGGCAGGACGAAGCGATGGAGTCGCCCGTCCCGCAGGATCAGGGTCTCGCGGGTCACCCGATCGAGCAGGCGGGCATCGTGGGAGACCAGCACCAGGGCGCCCCGCCAGCCCAGGAGGAACTGCTCCAGCCAGAGCAGGGCGGGCAGGTCCAGGTGGTTGCTGGGTTCATCGAGCAGCAGCAGGTTCGGCTGGCGCAGCAGGGCGCGGCCTATCTGCAACCGGGTGTGCTGGCCGCCGCTCAGGGCGCTGGCGGGGAGCTCGGCCTGCTCTTCGAGCTGCAACTCGGTCAGCATCTTGTCCACCTGCCAGTCGGCGGCAGGGTCACCCCCCAGGGCATCCTGCAGCACGGCGCGGGTGCCGAGCCCTTGCAGCCTGGGGGGCAGGTGCTGGGCCACGAACTCGCAGCGGCAGGGGGCGGCCTGCTGCACTCGTCCGTCATGGGGTTGCAGCTCATCGGCCAGCAGGGCGAGCAGTGTGCTCTTGCCGCAGCCATTGGCGCCAATCAGGCCCAGGCGATCGCCGCTCTGGATGCCGAGATTGAGGTGGTCAAACAAGGGGAGGTGTCCCGCAGTCATCTGCAGGGAGTGGGTACTCATCAGTGTCGTCATGCTCTTGCTCTCTAAAATGGCGGGATCGAAGATCCCTGTCATCAGGAGCGCTGGCGACAACGGTCGAGAAAGGTCTCGGTGTGGAAGGAGTCGGCTTTGCTCGAACCCGCTATCGCAGCGCGATGGTATGCAGGCAAGAGCGGGCGAATGTGCCGAACAGGCGAGCCGAGAACATCGGACACGCTTGGATAACCATTTTTTACCTCCTTGTGTTTAGTGATGGCTGGGTGAGGCGATTATAAGCGCATAAAAAACAGCCGTCTATCGGAGGGCCAGCCTCAGGATCGCTGGAGGGATCCGGTGAAAAGAGGGACGGTAACAGCAAAACGCCCCGCGGGGCGGGGCGTTGTGATGGCGGTGGCGGATCAGTCGCGGGGTGTCTTGAGCGCCTGGATCACATCTTCATTGGGGGCCAGTCCCTCCACGTGGTTGAAGCTCTCCAGCCCCTCCTGCCCATTGATGGTGAAGGCGTCGGCGCTCTGGTAGCTGCCGCTGCCGGCGCTCTCCACCAGGACGATGAGCTCGGGCTGCTTGTCACCGTTGAGATCCAGCAGCTTGAGCGCCTTGATGCTGCCATCGCGTGGCATCACCTTGCCGTCGATGAACTGATCCAGCGGAAACTCGGGGTTGGCGCCTGAGTAGAGGCGCACGTCGTAGCTGCCGGTAGAGGCGGGCTCGCCGCGCCCCTCGCCGACGGTGAGCACCTGGCCCGTGGGCAGCGTCAGCTGCTGGAAGAATCCCTCCGCCGCCTGGGTGGTCAGGGGCAGGCTGAGCAGGCCGAGAGTAATGAGTAAGGCTTTCATGGATGTGACCCTTGTTGCTGCTTGTCTTGCTGTGTCAGTGGGCAGGGGCCTGGCCCCGCCCTGTCTGTGGCCGACCCGGGGCCGGCGCTTGGCCAGCCCCTGTCAACCTCGTGTTTACCATATCTTGACCCGTTTGGCCGGGTCCAGATAGAGCTTGTCACCCGGCTGGATGTTGAACGCCTCGTAGAAGGCGGGGATGTTCGGCACCACGCCGTTGACCCTGTACTCGGGCGGCGAGTGGGGATCCGAGGCGAGCAGCATCTGCATCAGCTCGGGGCGATACATGCCCTTCCACACCTGGGCCCAGCCGAGGAAGAAGCGCTGCTCCCCGGTGAAGCCGTCCAGCACCGGGGCCTCCTTGCCATCCAGCGACAGCAGGTAGGCCTTGTGGGCTATGGTGAGGCCGCCGAGATCGCCGATGTTCTCCCCCAGGGTGAACTGGCCGTTGACGTACTGCCCCTTGATGGGCTCGAAGCGGTTGTACTGGGCCACCAGCCGGCTGGTGCGGAAGCGGAACTCCTTGAGATCCTGGGGCGTCCACCAGTCGCGCATCACGCCGTCACCGTCGGATCTGGCCCCCTGATCGTCGAAACCGTGGCCCATCTCGTGGCCGATGACCCCGCCGATGGCGCCGTAGTTCACGGCGTCGTCCGCGCTCATGTCGAAGAAGGGGGGTTGCAGTATGGCGGCCGGGAAGACGATCTCGTTGTTGCTCGCGTTGTAGTAGGCGTTCACCGTCTGGGGCGACATGTGCCACTCGTCCCTGTCCACCGGCTTGCCGAGGCGAGCCAGGCTGTCGGCATATTCGAAGGCGCGGGCGCGCTGCAGGTTGCCCACCAGATCATCGGCGCGGATCTCGATGGCGCTGTAGTCCTTCCACTTGTCCGGGTAGCCTATCTTGGGCCTGAACTTGGCGAGTTTCTCCAGGGCCTGGGTCTTGGTGGCTGGCGACATCCAGTCCAGCTCCTGGATGCTCTGGCCATAGGCGGTGCGCAGGTTCTCCACCAACTGCTCCATGCGGGCCTTGGCCTCTGGCGGGAAGTAGCGCTCCACATAGAGCTTGCCCACCGCCTCCCCCAGGTTGTTGTCCAGTACCCCCAGGGCCCGCTCCCAGGGGGCGCGCTGCTTGGGCGTGCCGCTCAAGGTGGTGCCGAAGAAGGCGAAGTTCTGGGCATCGGTCTGGCTGTCGAGGTAGGGGGCGAAGTCGGTGATGAGCTGCCACTTGAGGTAGGCCTGCCAGTCGCCCATGGGGGTCTGCTTCATCACCTCGTCCAGGGCCGAGAGGTAGCTCGGCTGGCCTATGATGAGGCTCTGCTGGCCGCTCAAGCCGGCCTGATCCAGATAGCTGTTCCAGTCGATGCTGGGGGCGAGGCGCTTAAGCTCGCCGACGGGGGCCTTGTTGTAGTTCTTCTGCCGATCCCGCAGGGCGACGTTGTCCCACTGGATCTGGGCGAGTTTGCTCTCGAGGGCCAGGATGCGCTTGGCCTTGGCCCCCGCATCCGCCTCGCCGAAGCGGCCGAGCATGCCGGCGATGTGCTGCTCGTATTTCTGGCGCAGCGCCTGGCTGGCGGCATCCTGCTTGAGGTAGTAGTCCCGGTCCGGCAGGCCGAGCCCGGATTGATAGAGGTAGACCGCATAGCTGTCAGGCGCCTTGGCGTCCGCGTCTATCCAGAAGCCGAAGGGGGCGCTGCCCCCCAGCTTGCCGGCGCGGGCGAAGGCCTGGGCCAGACCCTGCTCGTCATGGATCTGATCGATGTCGCCGAGCAGGGGCAGCAGGGGCGTGGTGCCCCTGGCGTTGCGGGTGGCCTGATCCAGATAGCTGTGGTAGAGGTCGTGGATCTGCTGGGCCGGGGTGCCGGTGGCGGCCTTGCCGTCCAGCCCTTCCACCAGCACCCGCACGTCTGCCAGGGACTTGTCCCGCAGCAGGTAGAAGGCGCCGTCGGCGGGCCTGTCGTCCGGGATCTTGGCGGTGGCCAGCCAGTGGCCGTTCACGTAACGGAAGAAGTCGTCACCGGGCTTGACCCTGGTGTCCATGTTGGCCAGCGCGAGGCCGGAGTGCTTGTCTGCCTGGTCCGGTCCCTGACTGCAACCGGCCAGCAAGGCCAGCCCGATGAGGCCGGCAAGTATGCTTTTCTTATTGTTCATTGTCTGATTCCAATTCGGGTTACTCAGCGTCCCGGCCCAGGTCGGGAGGAGACTCACTCTAGCAGTCGGGTTAGCGCTTGATAAGCCCGAGTCTGCTAAGATCGGCCTGGTCGTATTGGGGAAGCCTATGATTTCTCGTGTTTATTCTCGTTTTTGTCAGACTCTGCCCGCGCCGGAAGGTTCCCGGGGCCTGCTGGTGGCCTTCAGTGGCGGGCTCGACTCCACTGTGCTGCTGGTGCTGGCGGCGCGTTTTGCCCGGGAGCAGGGCCTTGCCCTGCGTGCCCTGCACGTCCACCACGGCCTGAGCCAGCACGCCGATCACTGGGTGGCCCATTGTGAAGGGGTGTGCCGGCAACTGGGGGTGCCCCTCATGGTCGAGCGGGTGCAACTGCAGCGGGGCAGCGGCGACAGCCTGGAGGCCCAGGCGCGGGAGGCCCGCTACCAGTGCCTCGCCGCATGCCTGGGGGAGGGGGAGTGGCTGCTCACCGCCCATCATCAGGACGATCAGCTGGAGACACTGCTGCTGGCGCTCAAGCGCGGCGCCGGACTGCGGGGGCTGGCGGGCATGGTGCCGGACCAGCCCTTCGCCGGCGGCCGCTTGCTGCGCCCGCTGCTCGAGGTCAGCCGGGCCGAGCTGGCGGCGCTGGCCGAGACCCTGCCCTATGGCTGGGTGGAGGATGAGAGCAACCAGGATGTGAGCTACGATCGCAACTTCCTGCGCCAGCAGCTCATTCCCCAGCTCAAGGCGCGCTGGCCCGCCATGGCCCAGACCGCGGCGCGCAGCATGGCCCTGTGCGCCGAGCAGGAGGCCCTGATCAACGAGCTGGCGGAGGCGGACTGGCTACAGGCCGGGGAGCGCGATGCGCTGCGCATCGAGGCGCTGCGGCCGCTCTCTCCGGTGCGGCGCAACAACCTGCTGCGCCACTGGATCCGCCGCCTGGGGGGGGAGATGCCGTCCCGGGAGCTGCTGGGGCTGCTGTGGCAGGAGGTGGCGCTGGCGCGCGAAGACGCCAACCCCAGGCTGAGCCTGCAGGGGCTGGAGTGCCGCCGCTTTCAGGGGCGACTCCATCTGGTGCCGCCCGGCCTTGCCCCCCGTGAGGAGGTGTTGCCCATCCGGGTGGGAGAGACGCTCTGCCTGCCGGACGGGCTCGGGCAGTTCAGGCTGCTGTCATCGGATGGGGCAGAAGGGCTGCGCCCGCCACGGGCGGACGAGCCCCTGTCGGTGCGCTTCCAGGTGGTGCCCGGCGCCATGCTCAAGCCGGTGGGGCGGGTGGGCAGCCGGCGCCTGAAGAAGCTGCTGCAAGAGTACGGGGTGCCCTCCTGGCAACGGGGGCGCATCCCCATCCTCTATTACGGGGAGCAGGTGGCGCAGGTGGCCGGACTCTTCGTCTGCGACGGATTTCTGGCGTCCGGGGGGGGCATCAAGGGGGAGTGGCGGCGAGTCGTCGCCCCGGATCTTGATTGAACGCAGCTGCGATGGCGTGAGACCGACCTATTCGGACGGCCCGGTCACAGGATCTTGATTGAGGGCCGCTGCGATGGCGGGAGGTTGCTCTATTCGGACGGCCCGGTTCCCCGGGCCTTGACTGAACGCCGCTGAGGTGGCGTGAGGCCGCCCTATTCGGACGGGCCGTTTACCCCGGCCTTCTTGCGGGCGTAGAGGTGGGCATCCGCCGTGGCATAGAGGCGCTGCACGTCCATGCCAGAGTGCCAGCTGGCGGCTCCCAGGCTGCAGCCCACCGAGAAGGCGCTGAGCTCCTTGTGGCTGTGCAGCACATGTTGCAGCCGCAGCCAGACCGGGCGCCAGGCCTCGGGATCGGCGGGTTGCAGCAGCAGGGCGAACTCGTCGCCACCGAGGCGAAACGCCTGATCCGTACCACGGATGCAGCCCTGCAGCAGCTGGGCGAAGCGGCTCAGCACCAGATCCCCCACCGGATGGCCCCAGGTGTCGTTGACCTGTTTGAAGCGATCGAGATCCAGCAGCACCAGCACCAGACCGTGGGGCTCCCGGCAGTGTTGCTCCACCGCCCGGCCTATGGCCTCGTCGAAATAGGAGCGGTTGCCAAGCCCGGTCAGGTGATCGAGCCGCACCTGCTGCTCCAGCCGGCTCAGCCGCAGATAGAGCGGCAGGGGCAGGCAGAACAGCTGGTGATATTGCCCCAGCTGCCGCCGCTGGCTGTCGCTCAGGGGCTGCTCCAGCTCGTATTGCAGCTGTCCGAGCAACTGCTCGTGCTGGCCGCGCAGCTCGAAGCGATAGCTATGCAGCACCTGCCGGGCCTGGGGGGCGTGGGCGATGAGGCTGTGGGGCTGACCGCAGTCGAGGTGAAGGGTGTGGATCCGGACAATCTTTGCCACCCGCTCGGCAAAGATTGCCAGCAGGGCGTCAAGATCCCGTTGCCTCAGCAGCTCCTGAAGCTGCTGATAAGTATCCTGTCCGGTCAGCGGCGTGAGCCGCTCCATCTGCTGAACCCACTGCTCTATGCCATGTCCGAAGCCGTTCAAAGACGATGTGTTTTCCACGTTGCAGCCTTACACCTCTCCACTCATTGACCGGTTTCTTGCAATCCCCGTGCCCAAAATATGTTCGATGGAAAACAAGGGGGCTGGCTAGGCTTAGCAACATGAAACGGGAGGGGAAATAACCCCTGTGCGCCGCAGTCCGAGCGCCCGCGGCCAGGGCGGGATCCTGCCCGGCAGCGACGATGGCCGGAGCCTGAGGTACAGCTTCTTCGGGCCATGGAGACAGATAAGAGGGAGGGATGTGTGTACGCCGATGTGTTGATCCTGCTGCTCTCTGCCGTTCTGCTGGTGGCCATCTTCCGACGCCTGGGCCAGCCGGTGATCCTCGCCTACCTGTTCGTCGGTATGCTGCTCGGCCCCCATGGTGCGGCCATCGTCACCGGGCAGGCCATGATGCAGACCATAGGGGAGCTCGGCATCGTCTTCCTGATGTTCTCCCTCGGGCTCGAGTTCTCGCTGCCGCGCCTGCTCGCCATGCGCAAGCTGGTGCTGGGGGTCGGCGGCCTGCAGGTGCTGCTCACCTCATTGCTGTTCTTCTGGCTCGGCTGGTGGTGGGGTCTGAGTCTCCCCCAGGCGCTGGTGGTGTCCGGCACCCTGGCCCTCTCCTCCACCGCCGTGGTGATCAAGCAGCTCGGGGAGTTGCAGCAACTCCATACCCGGCGTGCCCAGCTCGGGGTGAGCGTCCTGCTGTTTCAGGATCTGGCGGTGGTGCCGCTCCTGGTGATGATCCCCATACTGGCCAGGCCCGAGGTGCAGGGCAGTGCCCTGCTGGCGGAGGTGGCCTGGGCCTCCCTCAAGGGGCTGTTCGCCCTGTCGGTGCTGCTCGCGGTGGGAAAGTGGTTGCTGCCCATGGTGTTTCACGAGGTGGCGCGGGCGCGCTCCGACGAGCTGTTCGTGCTCAGCACCCTGCTGGTGGCCCTGCTGGCGGCCTCCCTCACCCAGTGGATGGGGCTCTCCATGGCACTCGGGGCCTTCCTGGCCGGCATGATGCTGGGGGAGTCCCACTACCGCCATCAGCTGGAGGTGGACATCAAGCCGTTTCGGGACGTGCTGCTGGGGCTCTTCTTCATCACCATCGGCATGACCATGGAGTGGACGCTGGTGGCGAACGCCTGGTGGCAGGTGCTGCTCTGCGTGCTCGGACTCATCCTGTGCAAGTCGCTGCTGGTACTGCTGGCGGGCCGGCTGATGGGGGAGCGCAAGCGCGATGCCATGGCGGCCGGCATCATGCTGAGCCAGGTCGGCGAGTTCGGCTTCGTGCTGCTGGCGCTGGCGAGCCACCATGGCCTGCTCGGTCACGAGATGGTCTCCCTGCTCATCGGCGTCGGCGTCATCACCATTTCTCTCACCCCCTGGCTGGTGCAGCGGGCCCTGGGGCTGGCCCACTCCCTCACCGACGCGGCCCTGCTTTCCCGCGCCGGGGTCGCCCAGTCTGGGCTCAGCAAGCACCAGCACGTCATCATCGCCGGCTTCGGGCGCACCGGGCAGACCTGCGCCCGCTTCCTCAAGCTCGAGGAGATCCCCTTTCTCGCGCTGGATCTCGATCCCGAGCGGGTGAGCGAGGCCAAGCTGGCGGGGGAGCAGGTGGCATTCGGTGATGCCAGCCGGCGCGACATCCTGCTGGCGGCCGGTCTGATGCGGGCCCGCCTGGTGATCATCACCTTCGACGATCGCAAGCGGGTCGATGCCATGCTGATGCAGATCCGGGCGCTGGCGGGGGATCTCAAGGTGCTGGTGCGCACCCGGGACGACAGCTTCCTCGAGCACTACAAGCAGGCCGGGGCCTTCGAGGTGATTCCTGAGTCCCAGGAGGGGGCCCTGATGCTGGTCTCCCACCTGCTGGTCAACTGCGACGTCCCCCTAGGCCGGGTGATCCGGCGCATGGAGCACGAGCGCAGCAGCCAGTACCGCTTCCTGCACGGCTTCTACTGGGGGGATCAGAGTGCGGGCAACCTGGAGACGGATCAGCTGCTGGAGCGGCTGCACCCCGTGCTGCTGCACGATCAGGCCTGGGCTGTGGGGCGCCGGGTGCGGGAGTTGTCCCTGGGGGAGGTGCGCATCAAGGCGGTGCATCGCGGGGAGCGCAGCCTGGAGCCTAAGGCCGAACTGAGGCTGGTGGCGGGGGATCGGCTGGTACTGTTTGGGACGGCCGTGGCCATGGAGCAGGCGGAGCAGCGCCTGCTGGAGGGACACTAGCTCTGCCCTCAACAGGCTTGAGGGCCCGAGCCCAGGTGGCGGCTATCCCTGGTGACAGCAAGCCTGTTCAGGCCTCCTCGCGGATCCGCTCTTCGATGTCGAGGAAGGACTCGATGTGCTGGCGCTGATCCAGCGCATCCTGATACCCCAGACTTATCAGCTGCTGGCAGTACCCCGGGTGAAACATCAGGAAGCTGGCCAGGCTGCTGCTCTCCTGGCCGTTCACCCCCAGCACCCGCAGCAGGCGGCGCAACTGGGTCGGCAGCCTGGGCAGGTAGTCGAGGGCGATGAGATCCAGATCCTGGCTCGGCCTGATGACGCAGGTCTCCACCTGGCGCAGCTTCAGACGGTTGCGCTCCCGCGCCGGGATGAGGGAGAGGGTCTGGTTGATGCGCCCCAGCCGCTCCAGATCCGAATTGAGGGTGTCGGAGAAGACGGTGTTGAGCAGGTGGCTGGCGATGTTGGAGCTGGTCAGGTGGCTCTGACGGGGGGCCGCGCTCTCCTGACGGGGGGAGTCCAGGGTCACCAGCAGGATCCGCTCCGCCCCCAGGTGAATGGCGGGGCTCAGAGGACTCAGCTGGTGGATGGAGCCGTCACCGTAGAAGCGCTCGCCGATGGGGGTGGCCGGAAAGACGAAGGGCAGGGCCGATGAGGCCAGCAGATGATCCGAGGTGAGCAGGGTGCGCAGGCCGCGCCGCCTGGCCCGCTCCCAGGGCTGATGCTCGGCCCGCCCCTGGAAGAAGGTGGTGGAGAGGCCGTCGTCATAGTCGGAGGCGGTGATGGCGATGGCCTCCAGACTGCCGTAGAGGATGTTGTCATCGATGCGGTGATAGTCGATGAGCTGATCCAGCAGGCGGCGCAGGGGGGCGTTGTCGAACAGGTGGAAGGCGCGGTTGCTCTGGGGGCTGATGAGACCGGCTGAGCCCTGATAGAGGGTGCGCCACAGCAGCTGGCAGGGATGGAAGTCGAAGATGTGATGGGTCTCGAAGCGGCGCCAGACCCACTCCAGCTTGCGCACCCCCAGGTGAAAACAGGAGGCGTAGCAGGCCAGTGCCGTGATGTTGAGGGCCCCCGCCGAGGTGCCGCACAAAATGGGGAAGGGGATGCCGAGGTTGCGGGGGTAGAGCTCGGCCACCGCCTTGAGGACGCCGACCTGATAGGCGGCGCGAGCACCACCACCGGTCAACAGGAGAGCTGTATTGGGTTTGGCCATGCTGCTGCGCCTTATTGTGATTGCAAGGGCGGGTTGCCACCGCGCAATTTAACTATAAGACGTTGTATCCCGGATAAAAATGGGCCGCCTCATCATTTTTTGAGGCGACCGGTGCAGCGGGATCAGGCCGTGCCTCCGGGCTGGGTCAGCTGATCGAAGGCGGCGAAGACGGGCGGGCTCGCCAGGATGCGGCCATGGCCTAGCCCACGGGTGCTGACCAGCCGGGTGCGGCCATCCTCTACCGCCCGCAACGAGTCCTTATGGGGGGCGAACCTGTCCTCCTCGTCGTGAACGATAAGGGCCACCCCCTGGCGATGGGCGAGGCGACCCAGGGGATCGACAGTGCTCAGGGGATGCTGGTATTCGTGCTCGATCTCCTTGACCACAGCATCGAACAGCCGGATGGAGTAGCCGGAGCGGGCCACCATGCCATAGAGCTGGGGCACGTAGTCGAGCACGGGCGAGATGAGCAGCAGCGGCAGCGCGTCGAGGGCGGGGTGGTGGCTGCTGAGGGTGACGGCGCCCCCCATGCTGTGGGTGATGACTCCCTGGACCGGGCCGACGCGCGCAAGGATCTCGTCGAAGGCGCGCACGAAGCGGGGCAGGTGCCCCGTGCTGCCTTCGCTCTGGCCGTGGGCGGGGTGATCATAGGCCAGCGCCGTGAAGCCCTGGGCCGCGATGTGGCTCATCAGCGGGTAGAACTGGCTGGCACTGCCGGACCAGCCGTGCATCAACAGCCAGACCGGCCCCTGGCCGAGCCGATAGCTCATCAGGGTGCCCTCGCCGGTGTGGATGGCCTGCTGCACCAGCCCGGCAGGGGCGGCGACCTCCCGGGTGGGGCGCTGGGGGGTGAGCAGCAACTTGCTGGCGGTGCGTTTGGCGTGGGCCGGGGCCAGCGCGTGGTGCAGACGGGTGCCAAGCCCCAGCAGCAACTTGCTCGGGCTGACGCGGCGGGTGTTGAAATAGATCTTGCTGCTCATGGTCATCCTGTGGTTTTTATGTGCGAACGGTCGTGCTTTTTTGTCTGTTTTTAAAAAGAAGGGCCAGAACCTCAGCGCCAGCTGGTCAGCAGATCTTCCACCTCGGGCCAGAAGTGGCGGGCCGGATCCTGACACAAGTTCAGGGCATTGAACACCTGATCTCCCAGATAGAGGCCATAGAGCCGGTAGACGGCGCGCCAGGGATCCAGATCCCTGCGCCACTCTCCCTTCTCCTGGCCCTGCACCACCTGGCGAGCCAGGTAGTCGAGCCAGAAGCGCACCAGCTGGCGGGCCGCCTGTTGCACCTCCCCCTCCTGGGCCGAGGTCCAGGCGTCGAGGAACATGCAGCGTCCGGCAAAGCTCTGGTTCCAGGCCAGCCAGGCCCGCAGCAGGGCCAGCAGTTTCTCCTGCTGGGTGCCGTGCTGCTGCTGGCGCACCGGCTGGATCACCCGCTCCCTGAACACCTCGGCGGAATGGGTGAGCACGGCGATTTGCAGGTTGTCGCGAGACTGGAAATGGGCAAACAGGCCGCTCTTGGACATCTCGCAGGCACTGGCCAGCGAGCCTATGGTCAGGCTCTCCAGCCCTTGCTGGCTCGCCTGCTCGAAGGCTGTCTGCAAAATGGTGTCGCGGGTCAGGCGGCCCTTGCTCATCGCACTCTCCTCTCTGGGTTCTGCAGCATAAAGTACGATCGTGCTAATTGTCGAGCAACAAACGCCCATAGTGGTGGAGACAAGGGGCTCAGCTCTCCTTGATATCCATTTGCTGCAAGGCGATGACCGCCTGGGTGCGGTTCTTGACCCCGAGCTTGCGGAGGATAGGCGTGATATGGGCCCTGGGGGCGGCAAGGGGCTCAGCTGTCCTTGATATCCATCTGCTGCAGGGCGATGACCGCCTGGGTGCGGTTCTTGACCCCGAGCTTTCTGAAGGATGGGCATGATATGGGCCCCGAGGGTGACAAGAGGCTCAGCTGTCCTTGATATCCATTTGCTGCAGGGCGATGACCGCCTGGGTGCGGTTCTTGACCCCGAGCTTGCGGAAGATGGCGGTGATGTGTGCCTTGATGGTGGCTTCGGAGACGTTGAGCTCCCAGGCGATCTGCTTGTTGAGGCTGCCGTCCCGCAGCATGATGAGCACCTTGTATTGCTGGGGGGTGAGGCTGGCCAGCTTGCTGGCAAAGTCGGGGCCATCCTCGGACTCGGGATGCAGGGAGATCCCTTCCGGTACCCAGTTGTCCCCCCCGATCACCGTATTGAGGGCGCTGACCAGCTCCTTCATGGGCACCGACTTGGGAATGAAGCCGAGCGCGCCGAGACGCAGCACCTGCTGGATGATGGCGGCATCTTCCGAGGCGGAGACCACGACGATGGGGAGATCCGGGTACTGGCCACGCAGATAGGCCAGCCCCTCGAAGCCGTTGGCGCCTGGCATCTTGAGATCGAGCAGCAGCAGATCGACTTCCGGGTGCTCCGCGAGCAGGTGGGTCAGGCTGTCGATGGAGTCGGCCTCCAGCAGCCTGGCCTCGTCGATGGCCATGTGCACCGCTTGATAGAGGGCGCCCCGAAACAGGGGGTGGTCATCTGCGATGACGATGGTAAATTGGCTGTCCATTGCTCACATTTTTGCTAACTGATTGTTTTGAAAAATCAAACTAGCACTGCTCCCCAAGGGGGTCAAACCCGCGGGTGCGCAAATGTGAGGCGACCGTCGGATGTCGTGCCAGCGGGGCCGACGGGATGGTCATGAACAACCCAACGCAGGAGGCAATCCATGGGATCCCTGGTATTGACGGTAGGCACAGGTTCCACCTGGGCGATGCGGGCGTCGCTGGTGCTCGCCATGAGCGGGCTGGAGTGGCAGGAGCAGGTGTTCGATCTGGAGGATGCCAAGGCGTTGGCGCGGCTCAAGCGCACGGCGCCGGCCGGGCTGGTGCCCTGGCTGGATGACGGCGAGCTGCGGATCCACGACTCCCTCGCCATCGCCGAGTATCTCCACGAGCTGTGCCCGTCGCGCCACCTCTACCCCCTGGACCGGGCCGAGCGGGCATTGGCCCGCAGCCTCTGCGCCGAGTTGCACTCGGGCTTTGGCCAGATCCGCAGCCGTCTGCCCTTCTTCCTCGGCGCGCCGACCCAGAGCGAGCCCCCGGTGGAGACCCTGGGGGAGCTGGCCCGGCTGCAGACGCTCTGGTCACAGGCTCGGGGGCCCTTCTACTTTGAGGAGGCGGGGATCCTGGATGCCTTCTACGGGGTGATGGCCTATCGGCTGGCGAGCTATGGCATTTCGCTGCCCGGTCAGGCGGGGGTCTATCAGCAGGCCTTGCTGGCCTGGCCCCTGTGGCAGGAGACCCTGGTCAAGGCGCGGCTGCAATGGCCGGCCGCGGCCCGCCAGCCGGCATGAGGTGAACGTGCCTGCTCAATGAGAGAGGGGAGCCACTGGCTCCCCTCATCGCTTGTCCGACACTGGCCCGGTTATGGCTGCCGGCCGGCGAACACCACCACCACCTTGTCCTCCCCCTTTTCCCGCACGAAGGCGTAGGGGGCATCGGACAGCTTCTTGTGGCTGCCTGCCGCCACCGCCGGGTGGGCGGCGCGGAACTGGCCGAGTTGCTGCCAGTGCTTGACCAGTTCGGCCTTGTCGCCACTCCCCAGCTCCTGCCAGTTCATGTCGGATCGCACGCTCTGATCGAACACGCCGCCATCCTTGGCGAGCCCGCGGCCTGACTCGTCCCCGTAGTAGAGCTGGATGCCCCCCGGCAGCAGCATAAAGCTGTTGGCTACCCGTCGTTGCAGCGGCACGTCCTGGTAGTCGCCAAAGAACAGCTTGGTGTCGTGGGAGCTGATGTAGCTCAGCACGTTGAACTCGGGATCCTGATTGATGCGGCTGGCGTAGCTGGCATAGGTGGGCTCGGCGCCCGCCATGCACTGGGCCTGGGGCAGGGCGAATTCCCGCTGATAGTCGAAGTTGATCAGGGAATCGAAGCCGTTCTGATACCAGAAATCCTTGGCGACTCCGTGATCCCACACCTCGCCCACCATGTAGAAGGGCAGATCATCGAGGGCCTTGTCCGGGTTGGCGGCCTTCCACTCCTTGAGCGCCGCCGTGCCCGCCTGCTTGAGTTTGGCCCAGACCGCTGGCTCCAGGTGCTTGACGGTGTCGGCCCGGAAGCCGTCGATACCGAAGCGGCGCACCCAGTCGGTGTGCCAGGCGATGAGGTAGTCGCTCACGGTGGCGTCGGGCAGGGCCTTGGCGCGGGTGTCTATTTTCGCCGCCAGCAGCGGCGGCAGGCCCACCGGCTTGCTGGACTCGGTCAGGAAATCCGGCAGCCCCGCCACCGAGCCGGTGACGTCGTCGGTGCCGGGTTGCGGGTAGCCGGGCAGACCGGCGCGCACCCAGTCAGGGCCCCACCATTGGCTGCTCCAATCGCTCGATTGATAGTCGATGAACTGGTTGTAGCCATGCCAGTTGAGGCCGCCGCTCGGGCGCCACTCGTTCCAGCGGCTCGGCAGTTTGCCGCTGTTCTGGGTGAGTTCGGTGAGCCCCAGATCCTGCAGGTCGGCCAGGGTGGCATAGCCTGCGTGGTTCATCACCACGTCCAGGATGATCCTCATGCCGCGCTTGTGGGCTTCGTCCACCAGGGTCTTCAGGCTCTCCTCGTCGCCGTAGTTGGGGTCAATCCTGGTGAAGTCGAGCGCCCAGTAGCCGTGGTAGGCGTAGAAGGGGAAGCTGCCCTGCTCGCCGCCGCCGATGAAGCCGTGCACCTGCTCCACCATGGGGGTGATCCAGATGGCGTTCATGCCGAGGCTCTTGATGTAGTCGAGCTTCTCGGTCAGCCCCTTGAAGTCGCCGCCGTGCCAGGTGGCGACCTCGTCCTGGCCATCCTTCTGGCGGCCGAAGCTGTGATCATTGCTCGGGTCGCCGTTGTGGAAGCGGTCGGTCAGGAGGAAATAGACGCTCGCCTGATCCCAGCTGAAGGGGGCCGCCTTGGCCGCCTCGACCGGCTCTAGCAGCAGCAGGCCAGCGCTCTCCTTGCTCGGGGTCAGGGTCAGCTTGCCCTGTTTGACCACGGCCTCTTGTTTCGAGTAGGCATCCCGCAGCCGGGTGCCGTCGGGCCAGACCCCCTTCAGCGACACCGTCACCGGGCCGCCATCCCAGCTGATGCAGGGCTCCGTGGGGGGTTGGCGCTTGAACTCGCTCTTCTTGGTCGCCCTCAGCACCTTGAGGCTGGGGGTATCCGGGTTGAAGGTGAACTCGTAGTCACCGGCCAGCATCACCCTCAGGGTGAAACTCGCCCCCTTGCTGCACTTGTCCATGGGCTGGGCTGTGCCGAAGGGGAGGGGCCTGGCCTCGGTCGGCCCGAAGCTGGTGCCGCAGCTGTTGCCCGCATCGCTGATGCGGATCTGGTGGCTCCCCTTGTCCAGCCTGTGGGTCAGGGTGACTGTGCCCTTGTCCAGCGTCAGCGCCTCGGCTACCGGTTTGCCATCCACATGGAGATGCACCTCGGGGGCGGCCAGCGCCTGACCGACGAACAGCGGCGTGGCCAGCAGGGCGAGCCACAGGGAGGATGGGCGGAGATCGAAACGAGGCGAGGGACGCATAGGCCATTCCTTGAGCTGAGTGAGGAGATCGGGTTCCGTTGAGGCACTCATTCTAGGGGCCCAGCGGGTGGGCTTGGACCGGCAAAATGCCGATTTGTGAGGTCAGTTCAAATGGTTACGTTTTCAAGCCCGGCAAAGTGTGATGGCCGCCCTGCTGCCCGGAGCGCGGCGCCATAAAAAATGCCGGTCGATGGACCGGCATGTTCAGGTGGGGCTGTTCGCCTGCGGGCGAACGCTCGTCAGACGGTAAAGAACTTGAAGTTGACGAAGGCCACCGCGATGAAGGAGGCGACCATGCCGCTGATGCAGAGCACCGCAGGGCGGATGGAGGGCCAGCGATGGGCCAGCAGGATGATGGCCAGCAGGGTCGGGTAGAGGCCGAACATGTAGCGCGGCATGGCGTTGAGCCCTGTCATCAGCGGTATGGTGCAGCAGATGAACATCAGGGTCGCCTCGGCCCAGCGCTTCTGGCTGAACAGGTAGCCGTTCAGGCACCAGCCGAAGATCACCATGATGGAGAGGTAGGCCTTGCGACCACCCAGCTCGAAGCCGCTCAGCCACCAGTCCAGGGGGCTGTCCATGTAGCGACCCCAGGCGACCTGGATGTGCTTGAAGGCGAGCGCATCCCCGGTCAGGTGATAGAGGTAGACCATGTAGGAGAAGAGACCGAGAGGGATGAGCCAGAGGGTGAACACCACCTTGAAGGCCCGCTCGGTGAAGCGGAAGAACTCGCGCCAGCCATAGGCCTGCAGCGCCAGGATCAGCACGGGGAACACCATCATGACCCCCAGGTTGCGGGTCCCGGAGATGAAGATGCCGAGGAAGGCGACCATCAGCCACTGCTCGCGGTAGGCGAACAGGAACATGCCCAGCATCAGCGCCATGAACATGGACTCGGTATAACCGGAGACGAAGTAGGCGGAGAAGGGGGAGAAGGCCAGCAGCCAGACCCCGAAACGGGCGGTCTCATCCCCCAGCTTGAGCTGGCGCAGCACCAGCAGCATCAGCGGCAGGCTGATGAAGAAGGCGATGTTGGCCACCAGCATCAGGCCGATCAGGCTCTCCATGTTGAGCAGGCTGGAGAGCCCGCCGGCGAGCATGGGGTAGAGCGGCATGAAGGCCCAGTTCGCCGCGTTGCCCTTGCTCAGCCAGCGCGGGTAGAGGTCGTAGCCGTTCTCTATGATGCGCTGGAACCAGACGCAGTCGAACTGGCAATAGGCTTGCAACGGGCCTATGTCGGGGGCGCCGTAGAGCTGGACACCGAAATAGCCCATGCCGTACAGGGCCACCCGGCTCAGCACGAAGGCGGCGATGATCATCAGCCAGTCGCGGCTGCTGATGCGCAGTGACGGGCGATAGGGGAGTGCATCCCCGGCGAGGGGAGGAGTATTGGTCATGTCATTCATCAGGCAAAAACCCAGACGCGAGAGAGTATGTAGGTGAGTACGGTAACGGTCAGGGTGGCAATCACCACCGGCAGCAGTCCGGAGAGGCCCGCAAACAGCAGGCCGCTCAGGATGAGGTTACGCACCGCCAGGGAGAAGAGGGCCACCAGCAGAAACTTGCTGGCGGCACCTTGCTTCTGGAAGGTGATGTAGCGATGGCCGAAAAACGAGAACCAGAACGCGATGGCAAAGGCCAGGGTCGTGACCAGATGCTCCGAGATGGCGGGCCAGGTGTGGAACAGGGCGATGGAAGTGCCCAGATCGACGAGGGTGGCCCCCCCGCCGACGAAACCGAAGCGAACCAGCCGCCAGAATTCCTCGCGGGAGATCATTGGGACGCCGGCTCCTGCTTGTCCGCATCCTGCGCCTTCTCACTCTGGGTTGCCGCCGCATCCGGCTGCTTGCCCGCGTCCTGCCGGGCATACTGGCCGTAGACGCCCTCGATGAGGTAGACGGGGCGCTGTTTCACTTCCACGAACATGCGGCCTATGTACTCGCCTATGATGCCGAGCGACAGCAGCTGAATGCCGCCGAGGAACAGCATCACCGACATCAGGGAGGCGTAACCCGGCACGTCTATGCCGAAGAAGAGCACCTGGGTGATGATCTTGAGGATATAGAGGAAGGCGATGAAGGAGACGCCGACCCCCACGTAGCTCCACACCCGCAGCGGCCAGCTGGAGAAGCTCATGAGGCCGTCGAGGGCGAAGTTCCACAGCTTCCAGTAGTTGAACTTGGTCTCGCCGGCGTGGCGGGCGGGACGCTCGTAGGGAACGCCGACGGCACGGAAACCGGCCCAGGCGAAGAGCCCCTTCATGAAGCGGTTGCGCTCGGGCAGTTGCTTGAGAGCCTCGACCACCCTGCGATCGATGAGTCGGAAGTCACCGGCGTTCTCCGGCAGCTTGGTGCTGGTGGAGAGGGCGTTGAAGAAGCGGTAGAAGCCGCCTGCGGTGAGCCGTTTCATCGGTGTGTCGGCGCTGCGATCGACCCGGATGCCGTAGACGGTGTCGTAGTCACCGGTCTGCCACAGCTTGACGAACTCCAGGATGAGGGAGGGGGGATCTTGCAGATCCACGTCCATGGGGACCATGGCATCGCCCTTGGCCTGATGCAGGCCCGCGGTCATGGCCGCTTCCTTGCCGAAGTTGCGGGCCAGGTTGACCAGGGTCACGCGCGGGTCGCGGGCGATGGCCTGCTCGACCACTTCGCGGGTGCGGTCGCGGCTGCCGTCGTTGACGAACACGATTTCAAGCCGGTCTTTGAGGGGGGCCAGTTCGGCATCTATCGCGCTGATGAAGGCGTCTATGCTCTCTTCCTCGTTGTAAACGGGCACGACCAGAGAGAGTCGAAAATCGGCACGGGACATGGAAACTTCCTTATTGAAAGAATTATTTTATAAGACTGCTACCGGGATCTTCAGCTTCACTGAGCGACGGTCAGACGTACCGACTGGACGTTGAGCGGTGTCGGAGCGGAGAGCGCCAGGAAGTTGGGATGCTTGGGATCGGCCGTCAGGGAGTCGCCCGGCAGGTTGAGCCGGATCTCGTTGATGCCCGCCTTGGCCAGCTTGACCGTGGTGGTGAAATCATGACCCAGGGCCACCTTGAGCAGGGTGCCTGCTTCCGGGCTGTTGATCCTGGCCTGGATGGTGAGCTGCTCAGGTTGGGCCTGCTGCTTGGGCAGCACGAAATAGAGGCCTCCCTTGCCACTGAGCTGGGTGCCCTCGGCACTGGGCTTCTTGGCCCAGCCTTCGCTGGAGAGGAAGCGGCTCGGTTTGGTCAGGTTGAGCTCGTTGCCCGGCTGGTAAGTCATGCTGGAGTTGTGCTCCCAGAAGCGGGTCTTGCCTTCCAGGTAATAGAGCTTGTAAGCCAGGCTCACGTTGGGGTGAGCGGCCAGGTAGAGGGTGTAAAGGTAAAAACCGCTCAATGCCAGTATGGCAGCCAGAAAACCGAACTTTTTGTAGGTCATATTACTCACTCGATGCCCGACGGATAGGTAGGCTGGATTCGCGCATATGCTAATCCAATTGCAAAAAAAGCATAGTGGATCACAAAAATAAATTTGCTCACATATTAACCCCCAATCCCCCTGCAGACCAAGGGACTTTGGGGTCGTGCGCATCCTGCCTTCGCGGCGGGCTTGCAGCGCGGCCAGGGGCCCTGTCCTGCCCCTGGCCGCATCAGGCAAATGGCTGATATTGCGCATTGCTGTGGCAGGATCTGTCGCCATTTCCCTTTGGCAGAATTAAGATGAGCCGTCCCGCCGTCAAGGATGACTCATGAGACTGCTAGCCCTGTGCCTGCTCTGCTGCCTGCCCCTTCACTCGCTGTTGGCCCAACCGCTCTGTACTTCTCCCCTGCGCGTCGGTTTCGACGACTGGCCCCCTTATCACTATTACCAGCAGGAGAACGGCCGCCGTGAGCTGCGCGGCTTCGCGGTCGAGTATCTCAACGCCGTGTCTGCCAGGCTGGGCTGCCGCCTCGTCTATCTGGAGCGTCCCTGGAAGCGGGGGTTGCACGATCTGGAACTGGGTCGGCTGGACATCGCCATGGAAGCCTATTTCGTTGAAGAGAGGACGCGCTATGCCTGGTTCTCCACCGCCTACAACCCGGGGCGCACGGCACTCTGGGTGCGCAAGTCCGGTGACAAGGGGGAGCAGGATCTGGCGAGCTGGCTGGCCAGGGGCAACAGGCTGGGGGTGACCAGAGACTACAACTATGGCCCCGAGATAGCCCGTCTGCTGCAGCGCTACCGCGCCCAGGTGAGCGAGGTCAACGACGTGCAAAACTATCGCAAGCTGCAACTGGGACGGATAGACGGATTTCTTGGGGATATTCTGGCCACCCCCTGGGGTCTGAAGAGAGAGGGACTGGCAGAGGAGATAGTCCCCCATATCATGGGGGTCTATGAGACGCCGACCTTCTTCATGCTGAGCAAGAAGACCTTGTCGGAGGCGTTTGTGCAGCGTTTCAACCAGGCGCTCGAGGCCGTTGGCAAGAGCGGGGAGCATGCGCTCATCTGGCGCCGTTACGTGCCCGCCCGCTAGCAAAGTCGCCAGCATTCACGCATCATGGGCACCTGACCGTGGCGCCTGACAGGCCGAAGTGAACCGATATGAGGTAAGCGTGGTAAGAAGCATGGGTAAGAAGTATTGGTTGGCATTGGCAAACCTTATCTGGCTGGGCTGCTGGCCGGCGGGCATGGTCCAGGCCAGCGCAGAACAGATGGTGGTGGCCAGTCCCAGCATCCAGCATGACTGGTATCAGAACAGCACCGCAGAGCAGGCGCGCCATGAGCTGGAACTGCAGCTGCAGGAGGCGGTGCTTGCCCAGCTGCACCCGGATTTCTACCGGCTCTGGCAGCAGTTGCAGAAGACCCCGGCCGACCGGCGTGGCGCCCTCTATGACGAAGCCTTCGGCAAGCTGGCGCGTTTCCAGCAGGCCTGGCGTGCCATGGATCTGGTCGCCCGCGAGCAGATGCAGACCCTCAAGCTCGATCTGACCAAGCCCCTGGCCCACGAGCCCCTGGGTGACAACCTGCTGGATCAGGTCAAGCAGCTCAGGCCCCAGGTCGCCGAATACGAGGCCGTGCGCGACGAAGTGCGCAAGCTGCTGGCCATGCCGATGGCCAAGCACTGGCCGACCCTGGACATGCCGACCCTGCGGGCCGGGGAGAGCGCCACCGAGCTTGGGCAGATCCGCTCAATCCTCAACGAATTGGGAGACGGTGCCCCCACCCATCAGGACAGCCTCTATGACGCGGACACCGAGCAGGCCATCAAGCAGTTCCAGCGCCGCCACGGCTTGACCGCCGACGGCATCATAGGTCGCCAGACCCGCTCCTGGCTCAATACCGGGCCGCAAGTGCGCGCCAGCCTGCTGCTGCGCAACCTGTGGCGCCGGGATCTGGTGGATCACCTCGCCGGTCGCTACGTGCTGGTCAACATCCCGGACTACCGCCTGAGCGTGGTGGAGTCAGGCAACGAGGTCTTCACCAGCCGGGTCATCGTCGGCAAGGAGCAGCGGGCAACCCCCATACTCGCGAGCGAGATCCGCTCCATCGTGCTCAACCCCGCCTGGCACGTGCCGCGCTCCATCCTGAGCAAGGACATTCTGCCCAAGCTGGGTCGGGATCCCGCCTATCTGGACCGCGAGCAGTTCGAGGTGATCGACGGCGAGGGCAATCCGGTGCAGTTCAGCGAGGATGGCTGGCACCATGCGCTGGCGTCGGGCTTCCCTTACCGGTTGCGGCAAAAGCCGGGGGATCACAATGCCCTGGGGCGCTACAAGTTCTACCTGCCGAACAACGACGCCATCTACCTGCATTCGACGCCGCGCAAGGCCCTGTTCGAGCAGGGGGCGCGCGCCTTCAGCTCCGGCTGTATCCGGGTCGAGCACGCGGACGATCTGGCCGAGCTGCTGCTCGCCGACTCCCGCTATCAGCCGGACAAGGTGGCCAGCATACTGAAAGAGACCCAGACCAAGTGGCTGCCGTTGACCACCCCTATCCCTGTCTTCACCGTCTACTGGAGCAGCTGGATCGACGAAGAGGGGCGCCAGCAACTGCGCAATGACATTTACGGATTCGATCGAGTTAGCTTCCAGAGCCGCTTGCTGTGATCCCCGCCACAGAGTGAAGCGCCCGGCTCCTGCCGGGCTTTTTCATGGGCCTTTGCGGTTTGACATGACTTTTACGGGCGGGTAGTTTCGGCCTCTGTATCATATTCATTCACCACTGTTACTTCACTCTGGAATGGACGGACAACGGATGCTGGACCAAGAGATAAGCCGACGCCGTCTGCTGCTGGGGGCTGGTTGCCTGATGGGGGCCAGCCTGCTGTCGTTCCCGGCCGTGGCGAGCCGCAGCACGACGGGGCGTGAACTCAGCTTCTTCAACCTCAATACCGGCGAGCGGGTCAACGCCAGCTATTGGGAGAATGGCCGTTATCTGAACGATGGCCTGGCGGAGCTCAACCATATCTTCCGCGACTATCGCCGCAACGAGGTGTTCAACATCGACAGGAAGCTGTTCGATCAGCTGTTCCTGCTGCAGCACAAGCTGGGCCGCAAGGGGGAAATTCAGCTCATCTCTGGGTATCGCTCCCCGGCCACCAATCGCCAGAAGCGCCAGCGCAGCCGTGGTGTCGCCAAGCACAGCTACCACACCCTGGGGCAGGCGGTGGATGTGCGCATCCCCGGCGTGCAGCTGGCGCACCTGCGCAAGGCGGCCCTGAACCTCAAGGTCGGCGGCGTGGGTTACTACCCCTCCGACAACTTCGTCCACCTGGACACCGGGCCGGTGCGCAGCTGGTAACGGGTTGGCACAGGGTGGCCTCGAGCTGCTAGGCTCTGGACACTATCCAGAGGAGAGACAGATGAAGCATATTTTGCTTGGCGGGCTGATCGCCCTGCTGCTGGCCGGGTGCAGCAAGCTGAACCGGGAAAACTACGACAAGCTGAAGATGGGGATCACCTATGCCGAGGCGAGCGCCATCCTCGGCAAGGCGGAGCGTTGCGACGATGCGCTCGGCACCACCAGCTGTATCTGGGGCGGTGAGGGCAAGAACATCAAGATCCGTTTCATCGCCGACAAGGCCACCTTCTTCAGTTCGGAAGGGATCAACTGAGTCAATTTTTTCACTGTCATCAGCAACAAAAAAGCGCCATCCGGCGCTTTTTTGTTGCGTGCAATCCAGCCGATCTGGCCAGAAACTGGCGCGCTCAGTGGGTGGCGTACTGGTAATTGAAGGTGGGGAGTCCCCACTTGAAGCGCACCGCCAGCAGCCGCAGCACGAAGCCGATGCCGATGGCCCCGAAGGCGGCCCAGTCATTGGGCAGGCCCTGATCCAGCGCGAAGCAGTAGAGGGCGGCCGTCACCAGGGAGACGGCGGCGTAGAGCTCGCGCTTGAACACCAGCGGGATGCGCTGGCACAGCAGATCCCGCAGCACGCCGCCAAAGACGCCGGTGACCACCGCCATGATGCAGGCGATGCCGGCCCCGTGGCCCATCTCGAGCGCCCGGGCGGCGCCAAAGATGGAGAAGACCACCAGCCCCAGGGCATCGAGGGCCAGGAACAGCTTGCCGAGATAGCGCATCAGCGGGGCCGAGATGACGCCTGCCATGGCCGCCCCCGCCACCAGCAGCACATATTCGGGGTGCTCCACCCAGAGCAGGGGGTAGTGGCCCAGCAGCACATCCCGGATGGTACCTCCCCCTATGGCCGTCGCCGAGGCGATGATGACGACACCAAACAGATCCATCCGCCGCCGACCCGCCGCCAGCGCGCCAGTCATCCCTTCGGCCACCAGGCCGAGCAAGAAGAGTGCATGTAACATGAGTTATCCCAGGGTGCGAGAAAGGCCCGCATCCTAACAAGCCTGGTCTGGCACGACAAGCACTCTCATGTTTGCATTAGATTAAGTAATGAAAAGGGGGCCTATGCCCCCGTTTTTGGTTATGAGTGCTCGGCTCAGCGGCGAAGCTGCTCGCTGCGATACTGATCCACCCACATGGCGGTGGCGCCACAGATGGCGACCGGCATCACGAACAGATTGACCACGGGAATGGCGGAGAAGAGGGTGACCAGGGCACCGAAGCTCAGGCATTTGCCGCGGCGCTGCTTCAAGGCATCGCGCATGGTGATGAAGTCGATCTTGTGGTTGTCGAACGGGTAGTCCACATACTGGATCGCCATCATCCAGGCGCTGAACAGGAACCAGAGCACAGGAGCCAGGGTCTGGCCCACCACCGGGATGAGGAACAGGATCAGGCAGCCGATGGCCTTGGGCAGGTAGTATTTCAGCTTGGTCCACTCGCGGCTGAAGGTGCGCGGCACGTCCTTGACCACGTCCAGCATGCCGGTGTCGCTCACCGCCTCGCCGGTGAGGATCTGCTCCACCTTCTCTGCCAGCAGGCCGTTGAAGGGGGCCGCTATCCAGTTGATCACCGAGCTGAAGATGAAGGAGAACACCACCAGTATGGTGATGAGGGCGAGGGGCCACAGCAGGTAGTCGAGCCAGGAGAGCCAGCTCGGGATCTGCTGGTGCAGCCAGGCGAACAGGCCGTCGAGTTGCAGCAGCAGGGCATAGAAGGCGCCGGCGAACAGCACGAAGTTGACCAGCAGAGGGATCAGCACGAAGGTGCGGATGCCCGGCTGGCGAATGAGGGAGAAGCCGCGCAGGAAGTAGTCTGCACCGCTGACCGAATCTTTGACCATGTGAGGGGATTGGCTCATCTGAGATCCATCAATGAAGGGGTAGGGTGCCAGCATATTACAAACAAGCCTCCAATTTGGTAAAGTCGCGAACTATTCCCGATATCCCGCCCGGTCAGGCCGGACGTCGGATGATATGGGTGTGCTGGCTGCCTACGTAGTCCCAACAAGGCCGGGTCCGGATCTGGTAAAGTCGCGAACTATTCCCGATATCCCGTCCGGTCAGGCTGGATGCTGGATGATATTCGTGGGCTGACTGCCTGCGCACGACCAACAAGGCCGGGTTCGGATCTGGTAAAGTCGCGAACTATTCCCGATATCCCGTCCAGTCAGGCCGGATGCTGGATGATATTCGTGGGCTGACTGCCCGCCCGCCGCCTCTTCATTTCGCCACTGACACGGGTCGCCATGCGTCTGAAACTGATCAAACTCGCCGGCTTCAAGTCGTTCGTCGAGCCGACCCGCATCGAACTGTCGGCCGACATGACCGCCGTGGTGGGTCCCAACGGCTGTGGCAAATCCAACGTCATCGACGCCGTGCGCTGGGTGCTGGGGGAGAGCTCGGCCCGCCATCTGCGCGGGGAGAACATGACGGATGTCATCTTCAACGGCTCCATCAACCGCAGCCCCCATGGCCGCGCCTCGGTGGAGCTGGTGTTCGACAATCCCCACAACCGGGTGCCCGGTGAATTTGGCCGTTATACCGAGATCTCGGTGCGCCGCGAGGTGCTGCGTGACGGCTCCAACCACTACCAGATCAACGGCCAGAAGTGCCGTCGCAAGGACGTGACCGATCTCTTCCTCGGCACCGGCCTGGGTCCGCGCAGCTACGCCATCATAGAGCAAGGCACCGTCAGCCGGCTGGTGGAGTCGCGCCCGGCGGACCTCAAGCTCTTCATGGAAGAGGCCGCCGGGGTCTCCCGCTACAAGGAACGGCGCCGGGAGACAGAGCAGCGCATCCGTCACACCCAGGAGAATCTGGAGCGCCTCGGCGACATTCGTGGCGAGCTGGGTTCCCGCCTCGAGCATCTCAAATCCCAGGCCGAAACCGCCGAGCGTTACAAGCAGCTCAAGAGCCGCAGTCGTGCCGCAAGGGCCGAGCTCATCGGCTCCGAGCTGTGGGCGCTGGAGACCCGCCTCGGCGAGGCCAAGAACGAGCTGGCCCAGGCAGAGCAGGCGCTGGCGGCGCTCGATGCCAAGCGCACCGCGGGCGAAGGGCGCCACGTCACCCTGTCGGTGGCCCGCCAGGAGGCCCAGGCCGAGCAGGCGAGCCGTCAGCAGCAGATCTTCCTCGGCGGCCAGGCCATCGCCCGTCTCGAACAGCAGCAGCTTCACCAGACCGAGCTCGGTCGCGACTGGCAGGTGCGGCGCCAGGCCCTCGGCGAGCGCATCGAGACCATCAAGGCCCAGCTGGCCAGCCAGCAGGATCAGCAGGCCGAGGGCGTCCTCCTGGGGGAGGTTGAGTCGGCGCGCCTCGAGCAGTGTGAGCAGTTACTTGCCGATCAGCAGGCCGTTCGCCTCGCGGCTGGCGAGCGGCTTGAGCTGGCCCGCCAACACCAGCAGCAGTGGCAGCAGCAGCTCGGTCAGGCACAGGGCAGGCTCAACCAGACCCGTGCCCGGCGAAGTGGCCTGCAGGAGCTGCAGGCCAAGACCCGGCTGGCGCGACTCAAGCTGGAGGATGAACAGGCCGGCCCCCTCGGCGTGGAAGGTGAGAGCCTGCAGCCCGCGCTGGATGCCCTGTCGGATGAGCTGGCACTCTCTCGCGCCCGCCACGAGGCGTTGGAACAGGCGTGGCAGGCCGGCGTGGCCAGCCACGAGGCCCTCAAGGGACAGCGGGATCGGCAGGGCGGCCTGCTGCGCGAGCTCGGCGCCCGCCTCACAACCCTTGATCAGATTTTGGGGGAGCAGATGCAGGGCGCGACCCTGGCGGATCGGCTGCAGGTCGCCCCCGAGTGGGCCCAGGCGCTGGACAAGGTGCTCGGGCGCTGGCTCACCGCCCAGCCGGGGGACCAGTGCAACCTCGAGCAGGGCGGGCTCTGGATAGGCCCGGCTCACCCTGCGGTGCCCGGTACCCTGGCGGCCCGGCTCGAGGGGGATCACATCCCCGCCTTCCTCAACGTCATCTGGCTGGCCGATGACAGGGAGGCGGCCCTGGTCCGCCAGTCATCCCTCCTGGCCGGTGAGTCTGTGCTGACCCCGGCGGGGGACTGGTTTGGCCCGAACTGGGCCGATCTCGGCCAGGTCGGCGCTCTCGGCACCCTGGCGCTGCTCGGTGAACGTGAGCGGTTACACACCGAACTGGCCGCTGGGGAGCAGGCGCTGGTTCAGCTGGATGCCCAGTTGAAGGCCGCAGATGCCGACCGTGCCCATTTGCACAGCACCTTTGAGGCGAGCCAGCGCACCCTGCGCGAGCAGGAGCAGCGATGGCAGCAACTGCGGGAAGCCTGGAGCCTGCAGCAGGGTCAGCGTCAGGAGCGGCTGCTGCGCCTCGGCCAGCTGGGGGAAGAGTTGATCCGGCTGGACAAGGAGCAGGCCGAGGAAGCCGAGCGGCTGGCTGCGGCCCAGCAGCAGCTCGAGCTGGAAGAGGCGCACCTTGCCGAGCTGCAGGAGCAGGGGGAGCCGCTGGCGAAGGCTCTCTTGCTGGCCCAGGAGGGGGTCGCCAGTGCCGAGCGGGCGCTGGAGGAGGCGCGTGCGCGCCGGGAGCAGCAGCAGGCAAGCTGCCAGCGCTGGCAGCTGGCGCAGCAAAATCTGGCGCAGCTCATCGCCCTGCGCGAGCAGGAGCTGGCCCGGCTCGGGCTGGAACTGGCCGAGCTCAAGGGTCCTGACGCCCAGGCGGTGCAGGACATCTCGCCCCTGCTGGCGGAGCAACGCAACCTGGAGGTGCAGCAGCTCGCCTGCCATCAGCGGCTCGCCGAGCTGGAGCGTCAGCTGACCGAGCTGGAGCAGGCCAGAAGCGCCGACCACAAGCAGCTGGTGGCCCTGCAGGAGAAGCTCGCCCAGCTCAGGCTGGAGCGGGAGCGCAACCTCACCCGGCGACAGGGGCTGCACGAGCAGTTCGAAGAGCTGGGCGTGCGTCTGGTGGATCTCGATCAAGCGGTGCTGATCGCCGCCGATCGCGGCAAGCTGCGCCAGGAGATCCAGACCCTGGAGACACAGGTGGAGGCACTTGGCGCCATCAACCTGGCGGCGCTGGAGGAGTATGAAGAGGCGAAAACCCGGGCAAGCTACCTGGAAAACCAGTGCCAGGATCTCGAGCAGGCGCTGGAAACCCTGAGCCAAGCCATTAAAAGAATTGATAAAGAAACACAAATACGCTTCCGCGACACTTTCGATAAGGTCAACGAAGATTTAAAATCCCTGTTCCCGAAAGTGTTCGGGGGGGGCAGTGCCTGGCTTGAGCTGACCTCGGACGATCTTTTGGAAGCCGGAGTGAGCATCATGGCAAGACCTCCGGGCAAGAAGAATGCTACCATTGCCCTGCTTTCCGGGGGGGAGAAGGCGTTAACCGCCCTTGCGCTGGTTTTTGCCATCTTCAGACTCAATCCAGCACCCTTCTGTCTGCTGGATGAGGTGGATGCACCGCTCGATGAAGTGAACGTGGGTCGCTTCTGTTCTCTTGTCAAAGAGATGTCGAGCACAGTACAGTTCGTTTACATCAGTCATAATAAGGTCTCCATGGAGATGGCCGAGCAGCTGATAGGCGTCACGATGCAAGAGCCCGGGGTTTCTCGCATCGTGTCGGTTGACATCGGTGAAGCCGTCGCTTTGGCTGAGCAAAACTAGAAAGAGAAGCAGCTAATGCAGGAATTGCGTTACATCTTGGTTGCCCTGGGCGGTATTGCCATCGCGGCATTGCTCATTCACGGGTTGTGGAGCAACAGAAAGAACCGTCAGGCACCGATCAAGGAAAAACCCCTGGGTCGGATGGAATCCAAGTCACGGGATCGTGACAGCGATGCGTTTGACAGCGATGGCATCGGTCAGGTGCGCGTGGTCAGCGGTGGCCGTCGTGCCGAGCCCAAGCTGCGCAACGACGAGGCCCATCAGCCGGAACCCCGCCGTGCCGCCACAGTGCCCGCCTTCGATGAGGACGAGGATGACGATCTGCCACCACCTGTGGTGCGCAAGCCTGCCCCCCGTCCGGTGACGCCGCCCCCCGTCTATGAAGAAGAAGACGAGTATGAGGAGCCGAGCGCCGAGCCTGTCGAAGAGGTGCCTGCCGCGCCGGTACGCAAGCCTGCCCAGGTGATCCGCCGCACCCCGGTGCACCGCTCCCGCCCCCAGCGCGAACCCATGATGCAGCCACTGGACGACGAGCCGCTGGTGGAGCCAGCTTACGCCCAGGCGCCGACCTTCGGTGCCCGCGAGCCCGCGCCGCAGCAGCAAGCCCGCTATGCCCAGCCCGCGCCTGCGTATGAAGAGCCCGATTATGATGACGAGCCCGCCTACGAAGAGCCGGTCCAGGTGGCTGAGCCCGTCCAGGAGCTGCCGCCGGTCGAGAAGATCTGGCAGGATGTCTATGTCATCAACCTGATGGCCCGTCCTGGTCACGATCTGCAAGGGGCGACCCTGCTCTCCTCCCTGCTGGCGCTGGGCTTCAAGTTTGGCGAGATGGACATCTTCCACCGTCACGAGGATCTCAACGGCAAGGGTGAAGTGCTCTTCTCCATGATCAACATGGTCAAGCCGGGTACCTTCAACCCCTACCGCATGGAGCAGTTCAGCACCCCGGGTGTGTCCCTCTTCATGCAACTGCCCCTGCGCAGCAACGCGGCCTTTGCGTTCGAGCACATGCTGCAGGCGGCGGATCAGCTGGCAAGCGATCTCGATGCCATGCTGACCGATGCCTCGCGCAGCCCGCTCAGTGACGATGACATTGCCCGTTATCGCCATGAGCTGGCCGCCTACGAGGCCAGCCGCGACTGATGCGCCATTTGGCCTCAGCCATGAAAAGTGCGGTACCCAGGTGCCGCATTTTCATTTCTGCCCCAGACTGATTGTTCCATCACACTTCGAGACTTCATTCATGAGCGACATCCTCTCCCGCCACCGTCAACTGTGTGAACTGCTCACCGAATATGGCCATCAGTACTATGTGCTGGACAACCCCACGGTGCCGGACGCCGAATACGATCGCCTGATGCGCGAGCTGATCGCGCTGGAAGCCGAGCACCCCGAGCTGAAAACCCCGGCCTCCCCGAGCGTGCGGGTCGGCGGTCAGCCGCTCTCGGCCTTCAGCCAGGTGCGCCACGAGATCCCCATGCTGAGCCTGGACAACGTCTTCAGCGCCGAAGAGCTGCAGGCCTTCGAGCAGCGCATGCGCGATCGCCTCAAGCGCGAGCTGAACTTCACCTTCTGCTGCGAGCCCAAGCTGGATGGTCTGGCGGTCAGCCTGCTCTATGTGGACGGCCAGCTGGTGCAGGCGGCCACTCGGGGCGATGGCGCCACGGGGGAGGAGATCACCGAGAACGTGCGCACCATCAAGGCCATTCCGCTCGTCCTGCGGGGCACTGGCTGGCCCGCTCGTTTAGAGGTGAGGGGGGAGGTCTTCATGCCCAAGGCCGGTTTCGAGGCGATGAATGCCAGGGCGCTAGCGGCAGGGGAGAAGGTGTTCGTCAACCCGCGCAACGCCGCCGCCGGCAGCCTGCGCCAGCTCGACTCCCGTATCACCGCCAGCCGTCCTCTGAGCTTCTACGCCTATGGCGTGGGCATAGGCGGCGACGAGCTGGGGAATTCCCACTTCGCTCGCCTCAACCAGCTCAAGGCCTGGGGGCTGCCACTCAGTCCCGAGGTGAAGCTCAAGGAGGGGGCGGTCGGTTGCCAGGCGTTCCACGACGCCATCCTGGCCCGCCGCAGCGAGCTGCCCTACGAGATCGACGGCGTGGTCTACAAGGTGGACGACATAGCGCTGCAACAGGAGCTCGGTTTCGTGGCGCGGGCCCCGCGCTGGGCCACGGCCCACAAGTTCCCGGCAGAAGAGGAGATGACGGAGCTTGAGAACGTCGAGTTCCAGGTGGGCCGTACCGGCGCCGTGACCCCGGTGGCCAAGCTCAAGCCGGTGTTCGTCGGCGGTGTCACCGTCTCCAACGCTACCCTGCATAATGCGGACGAGATCGCGCGCCTTGGCGTCATGATCGGCGATACCGTGATAGTGCGCCGGGCGGGGGACGTGATCCCGCAGATAGTGGCCGTGGTGGAGGCCCAGCGCCCTGCGGATGCCCGCGAGATCCTCTTCCCCACCCAGTGCCCGGTGTGCGGCTCGGCGGTGGAGCGGCTGGAAGGGGAGGCGGTGACCCGCTGCTCCGGCGGCCTGTTCTGCGAGGCGCAGCGCAAGGAGGCGATCAAGCACTTCGCGGCGCGGCGCGCCATGGACGTGGACGGCCTGGGTGACAAGATAGTGGAGCAGCTGGTGGACAAGGGACTGGTGAAGACCCCGGCGGATCTGTTCAGCCTCAACGCCATCCAGTTGGCCGGTCTCGAGCGGATGGGGCAAAAATCTGCCCTCAATCTGGTGGCCGCCATCGACAAGGCCCGCAGCACCACCTTGCCGCGCTTCCTGTTTGCCTTGGGCATTCGCGAGGTGGGGGAGGCGACGGCGCTGAACCTCGCCAACCACTTCCTCACCCTGGATGCCCTGCGCGCCGCCTCGGTAGAGCAGTTGCTGGAAGTGGCCGACGTGGGGGACATAGTGGCCAAGCACGTCTACTACTTCCTGCGCCAGCCCCACAACATAGAGGTGCTCGACGCACTGCTGGCCGCCGGCATCCACTGGCCGGCCATCGAGAAGAGGGAGGCTGCGCAGCAGCCCTTCGCTGGCAAGACCTTCGTGCTGACCGGTACCCTCACCACCTTGTCCCGCAACGATGCCAAGGCGGCGCTGCAGGCCCTGGGGGCCAAGGTGGCGGGCTCGGTGTCGGCCAAGACTGATGTGCTGGTGGCAGGGGAAGCCGCCGGCTCCAAGCTCGCCAAGGCGCAGGAGCTCGGCATCACCATCTGGACCGAAGAAGAGTTGCAGGCGGCGATCCAGCCCTGAGTTGACAGGGGCACAATAAAACAGACCCGGCCAGATGGCCGGGTCTGTCGTTTTCGGGCTCAGTCGACATAGCTCACCCGCCCCTGCCATCTTGATGGGGCCTCAAGCTGCCAGCGTGCCAGCTCGCTCTTGCTGAACAGGTATTCACCGCGCTGGGCGGCGCGGGGGGAGAGGGCCTGTGGCGCCGTACCCGCCAGTATGGCGTTGGCGAGCTCTGCCGCCTTCTCCCCCTGGGTGCGACCATCGAGCACCAGGCCGCCTATGGTGCGGCCCGGCCCCACCGCAAACTCCCAGAAACCGAACAAAGGCACGGGGCTGTGGGCGCTGGTCCAGGCCAGCACCTGCTGCTCGCTCACATGCAGCCCCTGTTCGTCGGTGAGGGTGTGATAGAGGCCGAGGAAGAGAGCCTCATAGCCGTTCTGCCGGCTGGCGAGCACCGCCTCCTGCCAGCGCCCGTAGTCGTTGAATTGCCGGCTGCTCACCCGGGTCTGGCCGACCCGCAGCTCGCTGCGCGCCTTGAACTCCTCCTCGATGGCGATGCGCGACACCTCGCTCTCGTCAAACAGCACCAGCGCCTTGCCGATGCCGCCCATCAGCTGGCTCATCTCGCTGATGTTGCGCTTGAGCAGGGGGCGTTCCAGCACGCCGGTGATCAGAGGGTGACCGACCAGCCCCTTGGGGCGCGGGTTTTCGTTCATGCCGAGAAACACCACAGGGGTGCCGAGGGCGGCGATGGGGCGGGCGAGGGCGTTGATGGCGTTGTCATCGCCGAGCACCACCAGGGCCGGCTTGCGCGCCTGATAGGCCGCCATCCCCTGGCTGACGAGCTGCTCCTGCGTCTGCTGAGGCTGACGCTTGGTATCCAGGTAGAGGTGGCTGATGTGGTGCTCGCCCTTGAGGTGCGTCTTCAGGCCGGCGCTGTAGCTCTGATCCCACAGATTGGCCTGATGGTAGCTGCTGATCACCAGGATCTCGGCGGCCAGCAGCTGAAGCGGGAATAGGGCTAACAGAAGCCACACCTTGGTCACGTTCATTTTCCATTGGCAGGACACTGCACCCATTATGTGCGTTCCGGCTGTTGGTTGCCTCGGTCAATTGTTGTCAGATGGTGCCATCCTTCCCCAGGGTCCTCCATCGGGCGCCAGCCCGCACCCCGTCTGGGATGCGCACAAGTGGCCTCTTCTGGCGCTGATTGTGAACTGCGCCACTCCTTCCAAAACCTGTCCTGGATCAAGAAACGGGTCATCGCTTTGGGGCCTAATAGCTACCACATATAGGGGTTAGCATAAAAAAAACACCCATATATAGTGTTATCAAGCTGTGCATAAGTCGTCTCCCTCTCAGCGTCAGCCCGGGCCTCTCAGGCCCCGGCTGAATGCATGTGCGCCGGGGATAGGGTGTGGAGAAGGGGACTCAACAAGGGTGAGCCCAGGGTGGCTGCCAGGCCTTTAATGCGGGGAAAATCGATGAAACCGGTAGTGATCAAACGTGATGGATGTCGCGCACCATTCAATGGCCAGCTGATCGCCGAGGCGGTGAGCCGGGCGGCGGAAGCGGTCAATCAGGCCAATCCGGCGCTGGCACTGCGCATCTCAGGCGCTGTCAGCCAGGAGCTGGAAGGGCGGGGCGAGGTGGATATCCACGAGATCCAGAACCGGGTCGAGAACCATCTGATGGCGTCCGACGACAAGGCCATCGCCCGCGCCTACATCGAGTACCGTCACGACCGGGATCAGGCCCGCGAGGCCCGCGGCCGGCTGGCCCAGGAGATCCGTGGCCTGGTGGAGCAGACCAACGCGGCCCTGCTCAACGAGAACGCCAACAAGGACTCCAAGGTGATCCCGACCCAGCGCGACCTGCTGGCGGGTATAGTCGCCAAGCACTACGCCATCAGCCACATGCTGCCCCGCGAGGTGGTGCAGGCCCATGAGAGCGGCGATCTGCACTTCCACGATCTCGACTACTCCCCCTTCTTCCCCATGTTCAACTGCATGCTGATCGATCTGCAGGGGATGCTGACCCACGGCTTCAAGATGGGCAATGCGGAGATCGACACCCCCAAATCCATCAGCACGGCCACCGCCGTGACAGCCCAGATCATCGCCCAGGTGGCGAGCCACATCTATGGCGGCACCACCATCAACCGCATCGACGAGGTGCTGGCTCCCTATGTGACCATCAGCTGGCAGAAACACCGGGAAGTGGCCGAGGAGTGGGGCATCAGCGACGTGGACGCCTACGCCATGGCCCGCACCGAGAAGGAGTGCTACGACGCCTTCCAGTCCCTGGAGTACGAGGTCAACACCCTGCACACCGCCAACGGTCAGACGCCGTTTGTCACCTTCGGCTTCGGCCTCGGCGACAGCTGGGAGTCGCGCCTCATCCAGCGCGCCATCCTCGGCAACCGCATCGCCGGCCTTGGCAAGAACAAGAAGACCGCCGTCTTCCCGAAACTGGTGTTCGCCATCAAGGATGGCCTCAACCACAAGTTGGGAGATCCCAACTACGACATCAAGCAGCTGGCGCTGGAGTGTGCCTCCAAGCGGATGTATCCGGACATCCTCAACCATGACCAGGTGGTGAAGGTGACCGGCTCCTTCAAAACCCCCATGGGCTGCCGCTCCTTCCTCGGTGCCTACGAGGAAAATGGCGAGCTCATTCATGAAGGGCGCAACAACATAGGGGTGGTGAGCCTCAACCTGCCGCGCATCGCGCTCAAATCCCGCGACGAGGCGGATTTCTGGGACAAGCTGGATGCGGCACTGCGGGTGGCCAAGACGGCGCTCATGTACCGCATCAAGCGACTGGACGGCGTCAAGGCGCGGGTCGCCCCCATCCTCTATATGGAAGGGGCCTGCGGCGTGCGCCTCAAGGCGGACGACAACGTCAGCGAGATCTTCAAACATGGCCGCGCCTCCATCTCGCTCGGCTACATCGGGGTGCACGAGACCATCAACGCCCTGTTTGGCACCGATGTCCATCTGTTCGACAGCGAGACCCTGCGCCAGAAGGCCATCGCCATCATAGCGCGGCTCAAGGCGGCGACCGACGAGTGGAAAGAGGAAACCGGCTACGGCTTCAGCCTCTACTCCACCCCGAGCGAGAATCTCTGCACCCGCTTCTGCCGCATCGACGCCAAGGAGTTCGGTGTGGTGGCAGGCGTAACCGACAAGGGCTACTACACCAACAGCTTCCACCTGGACGTGGAGAAGCAGGTGAACCCCTATGACAAGCTGGACTTCGAGGCGCCCTATCCGCCCATCGCCAGCGGCGGCTTCATCTGCTACGGCGAGTACCCCAACATCCAGCACAACCTGGAGGCGCTCGAGAACGTCTGGGACTACAGCTATGACAAGGTGCCCTACTACGGCACCAACACCCCCATAGACGAGTGCTACGACTGCGGCTTTACCGGCGAGTTCGAGTGCACCTCCAAGGGCTTCACCTGCCCGCGCTGCGGCAACCACGACCCCGCCAAGGTGTCGGTGACCCGCCGGGTGTGCGGCTACCTCGGCAGCCCGGATGCGCGCCCCTTCAATGCGGGCAAGCAGGAAGAGGTGAAGCGCCGGGTCAAGCATATGTGAGTCCAGAGCGGACCCCAGCCTCCCCTTAACAAGGGGCAAGTCGGCCCCCTCTCCCAGGGGAGAGGGGGCCGTTCGAGGAGCTGTTGGCGACGATCTGCTCCCTTCTCCCCTTGCGGGAGAAGGGCTGGGGATGAGGGGGAGACCACTCCAACCCGAGGCCAGGATAAGTGACAGCCATTGTTGAGCAAGTGAGAAGATGCACTACCACCAATACTACCCGGTCGATGTGGTGAACGGCCCAGGCACCCGGGCCACCCTGTTCGTCTCGGGCTGCGAGCACCAGTGCCCGGGCTGCTACAACCAGAGCACCTGGCGTCTCGATGGCGGCAAGCCGTTCGATGAGGCGATGAGCGATCGCGTCATCAGGGATCTCAAGGATTCACGCATCAAGCGGCGAGGTCTGTCGCTCTCGGGCGGCGATCCGCTCCACCCCGCCAACCTGTCCCAGGTGCTGGCGCTGGTGAAACGGGTGCGGGCAGAGTGCCCCGGCAAGGACATCTGGTGCTGGACCGGCTACCTGCTGGGCGAGCTTAGCCCGGCCCAGTGCGAGCTGGTCGCCCTGCTGGATGTGCTGGTGGACGGCAAGTTCGAGAAGGAGCTGGCGGATCCCGGCCTGCTCTGGCGCGGCAGCAGCAACCAGATCATCCACGACCTCAACGCCTGGCGGGAGCGAGAGCATAAGAGCCGGATCCCCTGCCAGCTGCTGGCCTGATCATTGCGCTGCCCGGGGGCTAGGTGCGCGCCAGCCACTGTCAGCTGAACCCGGGCTCAATCCCGGGCGAGAAAGGCGCGAAAGCTGTTCGCTGTGGTTTGCAGTTGTGGGCAAGGCTGTTTATGGTTAGCCCATCCGAATCACATGACATCTTTCATGAGGAACCATGAGATGAACAATTTGCTCAAGATCCTGCTGGCCATCTTCCTGCCGCCGGTCTGTGCCTTTATCCAGGTGGGGCTCAGCCTGCACTTCTTCATCAACATAGTGCTGACCCTGCTCGGCGGCCTGCCCGGCATGGTCCATGCGCTCTGGCTGGTGGTCAGCGACAAGCGCGCCTGAGTCATCCCCTTGCGAACAAGGCCAACCCTGAGGTTGGCCTTTTTATTGCCCGCGAGAGTGCCTCGCCAGATGGGGACTTCCCGAATGAGCCTCACTGTCTGACACTGGCTCGCCGTTCAAGGAGCCGAGCGGTCACAGGACAAGGAGAGTTGAATGGGTTTGAAGCTAGTGCTGCTGGGGGTCGCCCTGATGCTGGGGGGCTGCGCCAGCCCCACCGCGAAGCTGAATCAGCCTCCGGTGGATATCGTCTGGGAAGATCTGCCCAGATACTGGGTTCAGGTGGAGCAGATCGGCGACTTCAATCCGGTCGGTGGACTGCCCAAAGAGAGGCCGGTGAAGGGCTGCGTGACCCTTCGCTACCTCATCGATTCCAATGGCGATCTGTTCAGTCCCGAGGTGCTGGAATCCGAGCCCCCCGGCGTGCTGGATCTCATCGCCATCTCAGGGCTGGCGCAGGTGCGTTATCGGGTGTCCGAGCAGAATCCGCAAGCCATCCCGGTACGGGTTGTGGTCCGATATGACGTCGAAGTGAGATGACAAAGACCCCGGCCTTGGCCGGGGTCTTTGTCACTGCGGGGGCGTGGTTGCCTGCGGGGCTTATTGCTCCTTGCAGTCGTTGTAGCGGCTCTGCCACTCCCCGGCGTCATCACGCATCTCCACGAAGCCTTCCTTCCCCTTGTTCCACCAGACCACCTCGTGATCGTCGGTGTAGCGGGCGCCGGAGGCGGAGACCGCCTGGGGCAGGGTGTAATCCTTGCCATCGGGCAGGGCGAGCTTGACGAAGTTCAGGCTCTCGTCCGAGAGGGAGAAGTAGCGCACCTGCACCTTCTGGTTCTGCTCGCACAGATAGGTGACGGGATCGCCCCCTGTCACCCCCAGCTTGCCGGCCCCCAGATCGCAGCCGCCGAGCAGGATCATACCCCCCATCCCCAGTAGAAAGAGCTTGGCGTGTTTCATGTCGCATCCTTTGTCGGTGTCATATGGAGTTGAGCCTAACAGGCTGGGGGATGAGTGCAACCTCATGGTGGGGGCCGTGCGTCGGGATGCGTCCGTCCCCTGTGCAACCGGCGGGCAAAAAAACGCCCCGCAGGGTTGCGGGGCGAAAGACAGCACATCCTTGGCCATTGGAAAGGGGATCAATAACCGAAACGGGTCGCCTCGAAACGGTTGAGCAGGCGGTGAATGAGGTAGCAGGCCAGCAGGGTGGCGACGATGGCAAAGAGGATGCTGCTCACCCGGTAGAGGGCGCTGAACACCAGATCGTTGCCCGGGGTCAGGTACTGGCCAAACAGGATGCCGAGGGTGGTGAGGGCTCCGAAGCCGACCCCGGAGCCGCTCGCCTCCTTCACATGGGCATGGCTGAACAGCATGGCCCCGAGCCAGAGCAGGGGGGTGACCAGCAGGAGCAGACCGGACCAGTCGTAGAGCACCAGCTGCCCCAGGATGCCGAAACTCACCCCCAGCAGGGTGCCCATGGCGCGCTTGCGGGCGTAGCTCAGGGCCCCGTCCCAGTGCATGGGGAAGAGCACCAGCAGTGTGGTCGCCTGGGCGGACATGGAGTCGCGCAGATCGAACAGCTGGAAGACCAGGAACGACAGGGTGGCGATGCTGGCACCGAGCAGGGCCTCGTGGCGCATCCGGTGTGGCGCCTTGGGAGAGGGGGCGGGGGCAGGCCGGGGCTCCACGTCCGGGATCAGGGCCGTCATCAGGTAGGCGATGAGCACCGACAGGATGCTGGCCCAGAGGTTGCTGAAGATGAGATCGTTCAGATCTGTCCCGGGATAGCTGGCAAAGTGCAGCATGATGCTGAGGCTGAGCACGCCGTTGGCGCCGAACAGGAAGAGGCTGCCCCGGGACATGGCGGCGAAACGGTAGAGGAACAGCAGGAAGACGAGGGGGGTCATCAGCCCGGGATGACTGCCGAACAGGCCGCCCAGCAGGCCGACCTCCAGCCCGCACATGGCGGCCGAGGCGATGAGCTGGCGGGCGGCGTGGCCGTTCATCACGGGGATCATGCCGAGCAGCAGCACAGGGGTGACGGTGAAGAAGACCCCGTTGCTCCAGCCGAAGATCTTGCACAGTACAAACCCCAGGGTGCAGCCGAAGGCGATGCGCAGACACTGGCGCAGCTCGTTGGCGGTGAGGGGTCTGTGCCACAGGTTCATGGTCGTCATCTCAGTAGATGTAGTGCAGCAGGCTGAGCAGGCGGATCTGGCCGCGGGCAAAGAACGCGCTGAGGGCGTTGTCCGGCAGCAGCTGGACAGTGGCGCGGGCCCCGGCCGGCAGATGGGCGGGCAGCTGATCCAGGGTCAGGTGCAGACGCAGTCGCTGGGCATCCCGCACCCAGCGGTCGGACTCGATGGGGTTGGCCAAGAGGCCGTTGGCGTCGAACTGGCCGGCGCTGACCCCGGCGTCCAGGCTGGCGACCCGGGCCGGATAGAGGCGGCCTGGCTCGCCGTCGAAGGCGACCAGCGCGCGGCTTTCCGGGGTGATGTGACGCAGGCTCTTCTCGCGAAAATCGGCGATCACGTCCACCTGCTCCGAGACCAGGGCCAGCAGGGGAGCGCCCGCCGTGGCCACGCTGCCCGGCTTGAGCTGCAGGTTGGTGATGATGCCATCCTGGCTCGCATGGACCTGGCTGTAGGTGAGGTTCAGCTCGGCCTGGGCGAGGCGGTTGCGCGCCTGGCGCAGCAGCAGGTTGTCGTCACCGGCCAGGCCGCGGTTGACGCGAGCCTGCTCCATGCGGGCCTGGCTGGCCAGCAGGTTGGCACGGGCGGTGCGGGCGGCGCTGTCGGCGTCATCTTTCTGCTGCTCAGACACCATGTGGCGGCGATAGAGGGTATCGATGCGCTCGGCCTCCCGCTGTTTCTGGGCGGTCTGGGTCTGCAGCGAGCTGAAGTCGGCGGCGGCGGCGTTCAGGGTCGCATCCAGCTGGCGATTCTGCTGCTCGGCCTGATCCAGGGCGAGTCTGGCCTGCTCGACCGCGAGCTCGAAGGGGGCCGGATCCAGCACGAACAGCAGATCCCCCTGTTTGACGTGCTGGTTGTTCACCACTGCCACCTCGACCACCTTGCCGCTGACCTGGGGCGCCATCTTGGTGACGACCCGGGTGGCCATGGCCTGGGGGGTGAGGGGCATCTTGATGTCGGCCAGCAGGAAGTAGCCGAACACCAGGACGAAACAGGCCATGGCCCACTTGATCCAGCGCTTGAATTGTTGATCCGGGGTCATCTTATTCTCTCTCTTCATGCTGGGCACCGATCTTGCCGAGGGCGTTGGCGGAGATGCGGTGCACTATCTCTTCAAACTGGGCCAGCTCCTGCTGGCTGATGCCGGTGAGCAGCTCCCGGCGTATCTCCATGATGCGATCCTCGATCTGGTCGAGCAGCGCCTTGCCGGCCGGGGTCAGGGTGACGATGCGGGCGCGCTTGTCCTGGCTGCAGCAGTGGCGCTCCACCAGTTCCTGCTCTTCCAGCTGACCCAGGGTGCGCATCAGGGAGGGCAGCTCTATCTCCAGCGCCTCGGCCAGGGTCTTCTGGCTGAGGTGGCCGCCGAGGCGACTCAGCTTCCAGAGCGCGGTCCAGCGCGGATGGGTCAACCCCAAGGGGGCCAGCTCGATATCGGCCACGGTGCGCCACAGTCGGTGTAATCGTCCGACTCGCTCGGCGAGGGAGAGCTCGCGCAACATCTCCAGATCCTTTTTCATGGCAGACACCTCATATACTTAGCCTGCTAAGCATTATATTTATTTAGCAGGCTAAGTAAAGCGTGATTCAGCTCACATTCAGTCTCGGGGCCGGGGACGCGGGGAGGGCAATGGTGCTTAAGGTTTCAATGTTTTTATATGGCTTTGCAGGGCCGCTAACCGACAGCAGAGGAGGGGATACGTAGAGTGGCGCCACACCACAAGCTGGAGCATAACAATGAAAAACCTCTCTACCTCCGAAGTACAGATGAAGGGCGCCTGGGGCGACCAGCAGATCGCCGGCATGCCCATGATGATCTTCCTCGGGCTCGCCACCTGCGTCCTCTACGCCGGCTGGAACGGCTCATTGCCGCTCGGCATGGTCGGCGCCCTGGCGCTGATGTTCGTGCTCGGCACCCTGCTGAGCGAGCTCGGCGAGCGGATCCCCCCGATACGGGAGTACCTGGGGGGCGGCACCATACTCGCCATCTTCGGCGGCGCCGCCCTGTTCGAGTACAGGATACTGCCGGCCGAGGCGGGTGAGGTGATCACCCGCTTCATGAAGGAGGGGGGCTTTTTGAACTTCTTCATCGCCAGCCTGGTGACCGGCTCGGTGTTCGGCATGAGCGGCGCCCTGCTGAAAAACGCCGCCATGCGCTACCTGCCGGTGATCCTGGGAGGCGTGGCGCTGGCGCTGCTGAGCGTCGGCCTGGTCGGCTCCCTGATGGGGTACGGCTTCAAGAATGCGGTGCTGCTCATCGGCCTGCCCATCATGGGGGGCGGCATGGGCGCCGGCGCCGTGCCGCTGGTGGAGATCCTCTCCGGCCCCTTGCAGATGTCCAGTGCCGACCTGCTGTCGCGCATGGTGCCCGCCGTGGTGATCGCCAACACCCTGGCCATACTGGTGGGCTCCTTGCTGGCGCGCCTCGGTCGCCGCTACCCCTCCCTGACCGGCAACGGCAAGCTGATGGTCAAGGAAAACAGCCAGAGCGTCGCCGACGAGCAGGCCGAGGCGCCGACCCTGCAGAGCCTGGGGCTCGGCCTCTTCATCAGCTCCAGCATGTTCGTGCTGGGCTCCTTGCTCGGCAACTTCATCCCCATGCACCCCTTCGCCCTGATGATTCTGGCGGTGGCCTTTATCAAGGTGAGCGGTGTATTGCCGCGCCGCTACGAGCAGGCGGCCGCCGACTGGTATCAATTCGTGGTGAGCAACCTCACCCCCTCCCTGCTGGTGGGCATAGGGGTGGCCTACACCAGCATCCCCGAGCTCATCGGCGCCTTCTCGATCAACTACTTCATCATGGTGCTGACCACAGTGGTGGGCGGTGCCCTGGGGGCGGCCCTGGTGGGGCGCATGATAGGTTTTTATCCCATAGAGGCGGCCATCACCGGCGGCCTGTGCATGGCCAACATGGGGGGCACAGGTGACGTGGCCGTGCTGTCGGCAGCCCAGCGCATGAAGCTGATGCCCTTCGCCCAGATCTCCTCTCGCCTCGGCGGGGCCGTGATGCTGATCCTGGCCACCGCCCTCATCTCTCTGCTCGCGTGACGACCGGATACAGGAAAACGACATGAACGACATCATGATGGGCACCAGCCTGCCCTATGCCGAACGCAAGCGTCAGGGCCTGATGGGGCGCATGCCCCACAAGGAGGAGTCCCTCTCCCAGCAGCGCCGCCGCATCTACCGCCTGGTCTCCGCCATGCAGAGCCCCTTCGACCAGCACCTGCTGCTGCGTCAGTTGCAGGAGGACAACCCTGTGCTGTTTTACGATCTGGTGCGCCACCACCTGCCGGAGCTCTTGCCCATCATCTACACCCCAGTGGTGGGGGAGGCCTGCCAGCGCCACAGCGATCTCTACCTGCGCAGCCACGGTCTCTACCTCTCCTGGCACGACAGGGACGAGCTGGACGCCATCTTTGCCGCGGTGGAGCAGGAGGTGGACGTCATCGTCATCTCCGATGGTGAGCGGGTGCTGGGGCTCGGCGATCTCGGCATCGGCGGCATGGGGATCTGCATCGGCAAGCTGGCGCTCTACAGCGCCGCCGGTGGCATCAACCCGGCGCGCACTCTGCCGCTGTGCGTCGATGTGGGCACCAACAATCCCGAGCTGCTGGAGGATGATTCTTACCTCGGTTGGCAGGCCCCGCGCATCGACGGCGAGACCTACTACAGCTTCATGGACAAGGTGGTGGCGGCCATTCGCACGCGCTGGCCCCAGGTGGTGTTGCAGTTTGAAGACTTCGCCGGCAAGCATGCCGCCAATCTGCTGGCTCGTTATCGAGACGAGCTGTGCATGTTCAACGACGACATCCAGGGGACGGCTGCGGTGGCTTCGGCCTGCGTGCTGGCTGGGTTGCAGCAGGCGGGCAGCACGCTCGCCGATACCCCTGTGCTCATCGTCGGGGCTGGCTCGGCGGGCTGCGGCATCGCCGCCATGCTGGCGCGGCTGGCGAGCAGCCCGCAGCGGGTGCAGCTGTTCGATCAGGACGGCCTGGTCTGTCTGGACAGGGCCAACCTGACTCCCTCCCAGCAGCCCTTCGCCCGCCCGGCAGAGGAGGCATGCACCTCTCTGCCCGAGCTCATCGCCCGGTTGCACCCCGGGGTGCTGATCGGGGTGAGCGGTCAGGGGGGCCTGTTTGACGAGGCGGTGCTGACGGCCATGGGGGAGGCGTGCGAGCGCCCTGTGATACTGCCCCTCTCCAACCCGACCCGCAGCGCCGAGGCGACTCCGGAGCAGGTGTGGCGGGCTACGGGCGGGCGCGCCCTGCTCGCCACCGGCAGTCCCTTCGCCCCGGTCGAGGTGGCGGGGGAGCTGCGGGTGGTCTCCCAGTGCAACAACGTCTATGTGTTCCCGGGCATTGGCCTGGGCGCCTGCGCGGTCAAGGCGCGGCGCATCAGCGATGGCATGCTGCAGGCGGCGGTGCGGGCGGTGGGCGCCTGTGCGCTGGCAGAGGGGCGACTGCTGCCCCCCATAGAGGAGGTGGGGGAGGTGGCCCGCGCCGTCGCCAGGGCCGTGGCCCTGACCGCCCGCGAGGAGGGGCTGGCGGATTTTGACGGTGATCCCGCGCCGCTCATTGACCAGACCTGGTGGCGCCCGCACTATTGGTCCGCCTCCTGACGTTGCAAGGTGAATCGATGAAACTGCGCCACCAACTGGTCACCCTCTCCCTCGGGCTGTCACTGCTGCTGATCCTGATCCTGGGGGGCCTGCTCGCCCTCTTCATCCGCCACCTGCTGGAGAGCAACCTGGAGGAGAAGGGGAGCGATCTGGCCCGGGTGCTGGCGGCGGACGGCCGGGTGGTGCAGGCCCTGCAGCAGGGCAGCGATCCCGGCCTGCGGGACTATGTACAGGGGATCTGCAGCCGCACCGATGCCGCCTACATGGTGGTGACCGACGAGCATGCCCGCCGCCTGAGCCACCCCTCCCCCGAGCTGATCGGCGCGACCTTCCGTGGCGAGGATATCTGGCCGGCGATCCACGAGCGGCGCAGTTACTGCTCCAGGGACGCGGGCACCCTCGGCCCGGCCATCCGCTGCTTCTCGCCTGTGATAGGGGCGGACGGGCGCGCCATAGGCGCGGTGGCGGTGGGCTACCTGATGCGCACGGTGGAGGGCATCTATCTGGAGCGGATCGCCCTGCTCATCAGCGCCATCGGCGCCGTGCTGGGATGTGGTCTGCTGCTGGCGTTCTGGTTGCAGCACCGGCTGCGGCGCACCCTGCTGGATCTGGAGCCGGAGACCATAGTCAACCGCTTCGCCCAGCAGGATCTGGTGCTGGAGAGCATCTCGGAGGGGATAGTGGCCCTCGATGGCAACCATCGCATCAAGATGCTCAACAGCGCGGCCTTCTACCAGCTGCGGCTGCCGGGCACAGGTCGCCACGCCCTGCTGGGGCACTCCCTGGCCGAGCTGGCCCCCAGCCTGCTGCCCGCCCTGGAGCAGGAGGGCGGGGTGAACTTCACCGTGCAGGGGGAGGCCTTCGTCGGCCACTGGCAGGAGCTCGGCGGCCGCGAGCCGGGGCGCATGCTGATCTTCAGCCGGCCGGACGGCACCGGCAGCCTCGGCATGCAGGTGACCCACCTGCGCCAGTATGCCGAGATGCTGCGCATCCAGACCCACGAGTTTGCCAACAAGCTGAGCAGCCTCTCCGGCCTGCTGCAGCTCGGTCACGTGGATCAGGCGGTGGAGCTCATCCAGCAGGAGAACGAGGCCTGCCAGACCATGCTGCAGGATCTGCTGCGCTCCATCGAGAACAAGCCGGTGGCCGGTCTCATCCTCGGCAAGTTCAGCCGGGCGCGGGAGCTCGGGGTCGAGCTGGTGCTGGATCCCGGCTCGGCGCTCGGGGAGTACCCGGCCGAGGTGTCGGCGGATCTCATCACCTGCATCGGCAACCTGCTGGACAACGGCATCCGGGCCGCCTGGGCGAACCGCCAGCGGTGCGCCCCCCGGGTGCTCATCTCGGTGGATGACTTCGGGCGCCGGCTGGTGATCGAGGTGGAGGACAGTGGCGAGGGGGTGGACGAGGCGCTGGCGGATCACCTGTTCGACTATGGGGTCAGCCGTCAGACCGGGGATCACGGGGTCGGCCTCTTCCTGGTCAAGAAGACGGTGGCCCGCCGCGGGGGTGTGATAGAATGGCGCCGCACCGCCGAACAGACCACTTTGTTCGGTATCTATTTGAATAAAAACCAATTGGTGTGAGTCATGAAGCCAATCTTCACTCTTGTTATCGAGGACGACGAGCGGATCGGCGCCATCCTGGCCGAGCTTATCTCCTCGACCCCGGGCTACTCCCTGCTGGGGCGGGCCGAGAGCCTGGCCCAGGCCGATCTCATGATGCGTGCCACCGAACCCCAGTTGCTGGTGGTGGACATCTCCCTGCCAGACGGCTCGGGCCTGGAGTGGGTGAACCGGCTGCGCAGCCACAACCGGGAGGTGCTGGTGGTCATGGTGACCGCCTCCTGCGACGTGGAGACCATACAGCAGGCCCTGAATCTCGGGGTGCAGGACTACATCATCAAGCCGCTGCGGCTGTTTCGCATCCAGCAGAGCCTGGACGAGATCCTGACCCTGCATCGCCGTCTGTGCGAGCGCGGCCTGCTGGAGCAGAGCGATCTCGACCGCCTGATGGGCAAGGGGCGCATTCAGCCGAGGGAGGTGCGCGACACCCCCAAGGGCATAGACGCCATCACCTTGCGCCAGGTACTGGAGCTGCTGGCGGGGGAGCCGGACACCGCCTTCTCCACCGACACGGTGGCGCTGCGGTTGTCGCTTAGCCGCACCACGGCGCGCCGCTACCTGGAATTTCTGGAGTCCGAAGACAAGCTGGACGTGGATCTCAACTACGGCCAGCGCGGCCGCCCCGAGCGCCGCTACCACTGGCGCCGCAGCAGCTGAGATGGTGCTAACCCGCAGATGAAAGAAGGGAGCCTGAGGCTCCCTTCTTTCATCTCGCCAGAGCGGCGTTCGCACGCTTATGCCCCTTCGGGCAGAGGGCGGCGAAGCCTTGGCTTGAACTGGGAGATCATGACGCCGGTCAGGATCAGGCCGCCGCCCAGCAGGTGATAGCCGTGGATGGGCTCACCCAGGGAGATGACGGCGATCAGCGCCGTGCACAGGGGCATCAGGTTCATGAACACAGAGGTGCGCTCCGCCCCCAGGCTGGCCAGGCCGCGCATCCAGCAGTAGGCCGCCAGCAGGGAGGAGGCGAGCCCGGCGAACAGCACCAGACCCCAGCCTTCGGCAGGCACCGCCAGGGAGTCCGCACTCAGGGCGACTGGGATCAGCAGCAGCACCGCCAGCAGGATCTGCAGATAGAGGTTGAGCCAGGGGCCGAACGGCAGTTGCCAGCGGCGGATCAGCAGGCCATAGAGGGCATAGCTGGCGGAGCCGAGCAGCATGAGGCCATCCCCCGGATTGATGCCGTCGTGCAGCAGGGCCAGGGGGTTGCCCTTGCCGAGCAGCCAGAGCACCCCGAACAGGGAGAGGCTCATGCCGAGCAGCGCCTGCTTGCCCGGGCGCTGGCCGAAGAAGAGGGCGCTCTGCAGCAGGGTCAGCAGCGGGATGAGGGAGCCGATGACCCCCATGTTGGTGGCCGAGGTGCTGTGGGCGGCGTAGTAGGCCAGGCACTGGTAGAGCACCATGCCAAGGGCTGCCAGCACCAGCAGCTTGCCGAGCCAGGGGCGGAGATCGCGCCGGCGGCGCCACAGCTGCGGCAGGCAGAAGGGGGAGAGCGCCAGGGCGGCGATCACCCAGCGGTAGAAGGAGATGGCGGCGGGATCCAGCACGCCGGCGGCGGCCTTGGAGACCACGGTATTGGCGGCCCAGATCAGGATGGCGAACAGGGGGAAGAGAAAGGGCATAGGCACTCCTTGATACGATGGGGAGAGTCTAGCCTTGTCTTGAACGATGCAAGTAGCGTAAATAAGACATGTCATAACCGCTTTGGGACAATCTTCATGGGCAGCCTCACCCTGGCCGAGCAGGATCGCCTGCTGGCCGACCCCAACCCCCTCTATTTTCGCTACAGCCAGATCCAGGGAGGCAACGCCTGCGCCGAGCACGCCCACCCCTGGGGCCAGCTCAGCCTCATCAGCCTGGGGGTCATGGTGGTGGAGGTCGGGGGAGAGCGGCTGGTGGCGCCGGCCGACTACCTCATCTGGGTGCCGGCCAACCTGCCCCACAGCGCCTTCAACGAGCAGACCCTGGACTACACCTCCATCTACGTGAGCCACGCGCTGGCGCCGCGCCTACCAAGGGAACCCCAGCTGCTGGCGTTGACTCCCTTGTTGCGCGCCCTGCTGGAGGACTTTACCCAGCGTCGGGTCGGCCATCTGGAAGACGAGTGGGACGCGCGCCAGGGGGAGCTCTTCATCGAGAAGCTGGCCCGCACCCGCTGCCAGCCAAGCTACCTGCCCCAGAGTCGGGACCGCCTGCTGGCACCGCTGTTGGCCGCCCTGCACGCGGCCCCCGAGGACAACCGCACCTTGGCCGAGTGGGCCAGGGTGTTGCACACCACGGAGCGCACCCTGGCGCGGCGCTGCCAGAAGGAGCTCGGCATGAGCCTCGGCCAGTGGCGCACCCGGCTGCGGCTGGTGAAGGCGCTGGACTGGCTGCGGGGGGAGATGCCGGTGCAGGAGATAGCCTGGCGCCTCGGTTACACCTCCACCTCGGCCTTCATCGCCATGTTCCAGCGGGAGCAGGGGGGCGCCCCCCAGCGTTATCGCCAGCAGCTGGGCCAACCCGTGGCCTGAGCTGCATGAAAAAGGGCGCCCGCAGGCGCCCTTGTGGATCACAGGATGGGCTTAGAAGAAGCCGAGGGGGTTGATGTCGTGGCTCACCAGCAGGTTCTTGGTGTTCTGGTAGTGGTCCAGCATCATCTTGTGGGTCTCGCGGCCTATCCCCGACTTCTTGTAGCCGCCGAAGGCCGCGTGGGCCGGGTAGGCGTGGTAGCAGTTGACCCAGACCCGGCCGGCCTGGATGCCGCGCCCCATGCGCCAGGCCAGGTTGCTGTCCCGGGTCCACAGGCCCGCCCCCAGCCCGTACTGGGTGTCGTTGGCAATGGCCAGCGCATCCGCCTCGTCCTTGAAGGTGGTGACCCCGAGCGCCGGCCCGAAGATCTCCTCCTGGAACACCCGCATCTTGTTCTGGCCCGAGAAGATGGTGGGCTGGATGTAGAAGCCCCCCTCCAGGCCATTCACAGTGGCCGGGCCGCCGCCGATCAGCATCCTGGCCCCTTCGCCGCGGCCAATCTCCATGTAGCTCAGGATCTTGTCGAACTGCTCGCGGGACGCCTGGGCGCCGACCTGGGTATTGGTATCGAGCGGGTTGCCCTGCACGATTGTGCGGGCGCGGGCCAGCACCCTGTCCATAAAGTCGTCATAGATACTTTCTTGCACCAGGGCGCGGGAGGGGCAGGTGCACACTTCCCCCTGGTTGAAGAAGGTCATCAGCATCCCTTCCACCGCCTTGTCGATGTAGCTGCTCTCATGCTGCATCACGTCGGCGAAGTAGATGTTGGGGGACTTGCCGCCCAGCTCCACGGTGGAGGGGATGAGCTTGTCGGCGGCGCAGCGCAGTATATGGGCGCCCACTTCCGTCGAACCGGTGAAGGCGAGCTTCTGGATCCGGTCGCTGGTGGCGAGCGCCTGGCCCGCCTCGGCGCCGAAGCCGTTGACCACGTTGACCACGCCGGGGGGCAGTATGTCCTTGATGAGGTCCATCATCAGCATGATGGTGACCGGGGTCTGCTCGGCGGGCTTGAGCACGCTGCAGCAACCGGCGGCGAGCACGGGGGCCAGCTTCCAGGCCGCCATCAGCAGGGGGAAGTTCCAGGGGATGATCTGGCCGACCACGCCGATGGGCTCCTTGAAGTGGTAGCTGACGGTGTGCTGATCCAGCTCGGCGGCCGAGCCCTCCTGGGCGCGGATGCAGCCGGCGAAGTAGCGGAAGTGATCCACCACCAGGGGGAGGTCGGCGGCCAGGGTCTCGCGCACCGCCTTGCCGTTCTCCCAGGTCTCGGCGACGGCGAGCACCTCTATGTTCTGCTCGATGCGATCGGCGATGCGCAGCAGCAGGTTGCTGCGCTCGGTGACGCTGGTCTTGCTCCAGCTGGCGAACGCCTTGTGGGCGGCATCCAGGGCGAGCTCGATGTCGGCGGCGTCGGATCTGGCCACCTCGCAGAACACCCGACCATCCACCGGCGAGACGTTCTCGAAATAGCGGCCGGCGCGCGGCGCCACCCAGTCGCCACCGATGAAGTTGTCGTAACGGGACTTGAAGCTGACCAGGGCACCTGCCTGACCGGGAGCGGTATAAATCATCTCATCATCCTTATGTGTGTGGTCCTGACCGGCCTGGCGGGCAGTCCGGTTGCTTCTCTGTATCGCAAGGGCCGTGCCAGAGGGTCTGACCAGAGGACGAAAAGTTACAAAAACGTTATCAAACGGGGTGCGGCGGCGTATCTTGATTAACCAGTGACCGCGGCGGTGCCGATGAGACTGTGCCGTTTCTGGACAGTGGCCGTGACACTGTGCCCTTTGTGAACAGGAGGCGTGATGAGCGAGTTACCCCAATCTAGTCCCGGCCCTATTCATGTTCTGTATGAGCAGGAGGCGTGATGAGCGAGTTACCTCAATCCAGTCCCAGTCCCAGCCCGATCCAACGCTCCTGGCAGCGCTGCCTGCATCAGGGCCTGCTCCGTCAGCAGAGCGCCGAGCTGGATCTGCTGCCCCAGGGGGAGCTGTCGGCCCGCCAGGAGCAGCACAGAACCCTTATCACCTGCTTCCAGCGCTTCGTGCTGCCGCTGTTTGCCCAGTTGCTGGCGGGCAGGCCCTGTCGCCTGCTGCTGTGCGACGGTGAGGGGGCCATTCTGGCCGCCAGCGGGGACGACGGCTTTGCCCGCCACGCCGAGCGCATTTTTTTGCGCAGCGGCGCCCGCTGGGGGGAGGCGAGCAAGGGCACCAACGCCATCGGCACCGCGCTGGCAGAGCAGAGCGAGGTGCAGGTGCTGGGGGCCCAGCACTTCTTCGCCCAGCACAGCTTCCTCAGTTGCAGCGCCTGCCCCCTGCTCGGGCCGGACGGGCAACTGCTCGGCGTGCTCGACATCTCAACCGATGCGGCCCACCACGATGGCGATATGCTGGGCACGGTGCGGCTCCTGGCCATGACGCTCGAGAACGCACTCTTGGCGCGCCAGCCGGGCTGGCTGGTGGATCTCGATCCCCAGAGTCTCTGGTCTGCCCGTCTGCTGCTGGGGGAGGGGGGCGAGCTGCTCGGGGCCAACCGGGCCGGACGGCTCTGGCTAGGCCAGCACCCGTTTGACGGCAAGCAGCTGCTGCGGGATCGGCGCGGATTGCGGCTGGTGCCCGATCCCGTGGTGATTAAAACCGAAACCCAGTCCCTGCCGGCAACGCCGCCCGCCACCGCCGGGGTGCCCCTCAAGATGCTGGAGCGGGGCATCTCCCTGCTCATCGAGGGGGAGACCGGCAGCGGCAAGGAGCACCTGGTGCGCGTCCTGCACCGAGGGTCGAGCCGACGGGACAAGCCTCTGGTGTGCGTCAACTGCGGTGCCCTGCCAGCGGATCTGGTGGAGGCCGAGCTGTTTGGCTACGTGGGCGGGGCCTTCAGCGGCGCCCGCAGCCAGGGCAGCCAGGGTTATCTGCGCGCCGCCCATGGGGGCATCCTGATGCTGGACGAGATCGGCGAGCTGCCGCTCCCGGCCCAGACCCGGCTGCTGCGGGTGCTGCAGGAGCGCACCGTCACCCCGGTGGGCAGCCACAGACCTGAGCCGGTGGACTTTTGGCTGGTGAGCGCCAGCCACCGGGATCTGGCGGCCATGGTACAGGGCGGCGGGTTTCGCGAGGATCTTTATTACCGCATCTGCGGCTGGCGCCAGCATCTTGCGCCGCTGCGGGCCTGGCCCCAGGGCGAGCGCCTGGGCTTGATTCGGCGCCTGCTCGCCGAGATGGACCCGGCCCTGCAACTGACGCCGCAGGCTGAGCAACAGCTGCTGGCCCATCCCCTGCCCGGCAACGTGCGTCAGCTCAAGCAGGCGCTGGAGGTGGCCTGCGTGCTGGCGGAGGGGCAGGGCTGGATTGACCCCGCCCACCTGCACCTGCCCGAGGTGGCCGCCATGCCGGCTCCCCGGGGTGCCACCACCCTGCGCGAGCAGAGCCGGCAGCGGGTGCAGCAGACCCTGACGGAGTGTGGTGGCAACGTGAGCGAGGCGGCGCGCCGCCTCGGCATCAGCCGCACCACCCTCTATCGGGCGCTGCGGGAAGAGGGCTAGGGGGTGTTGCCGTACCGCTTGCTTGTGTAGACTGGGGCTCTGCGATGATTTTTCTTTATTTTTCCATGGCATGGAGCGCTCAGTGGTGAAAGGAATGATGACATCGGGAACCCGCTTCCCCAGGAGCTGGCGTCCGCCTCTTGCGGTGCAATGCCGACAGGATTCAGCCCGGCGGATGGCAGGCGACGCCCTGCGCGCGGGCTGAGCCGACCAATGCCCCTGCGCCCACGAGGGCGTGTGTAATAACCTTGGATCTGGATCAGCACGGTGCGGAATTCCAAGGTGTAGAGTAAAAGCTCTTTTTCAGGTGTGATCGCCATGACCCCATCCTATTCCCGCGTGACCAATATGTTGTTCTGGAGCCTGCTGCTCGGCAGCCTGCTGGCCATCCTGGTGTTCGAGTTCGGGCCAGAGCAGCGGCTGGACATACTGGGTCAGGCCAGCATAGCCGCCAGGGCCCAGGATGACCGCGCCCATGGGGGCCAATCGGTCACCACGCTGATCGCCGGGGGCGACAAGCCGGCCATCGACTGCAAGCTGCGCGCGGGCCACAGCTCCCCCTTCTGTGAGCTGATCCTGACCCTGTCAGCCCCCGAGTGGGGGCTGGATCTCTCCCACTTCAGCGGCGTGCGGGTCAAGCTGAGGGTGGAGGGGGGCGAACCGCAGAGCTGGCGCCTCTATCTGCGCAACTATGATCCCGCCTACTCGATAGCCGGGGACGAGATCTCCCACAAGTTCAACGAGGTACTCTTTCGTCCCGACGATTACGGCCGCATCCAGGACATCCCCCTCAAGGTGTTCGCCCCCAGCTCCTGGTGGGTGCAGCAGTACCGGATCCCGCTGGCGCAGCAGGGGACGGATCTGCACCATGTCTATGCCATCGAGCTTGCCACCGACGACAGGATGCAGCCCGGGGACTACCGGTTGATCCTGGATAAGCTGGAGTTCTATGGCCGCTGGGGCAAGCCGGGGGACTTCTACCGCCAGCTGCTGCTGGGCTGGCTGGTATACGGCATACTGCTGTTTCTGACTCAGTACCTGCTGATGGGAGACAAGCTGCGCAAGGCCCGCGAGGCGCGGCTGGCGGCGGAGGCGCTCAGCCAGAGCCTGTGCGAGCAGTATCGCCGCACCGAGGAGGAGGCCCGCTACGATCCCCTGACCGGGGCCCTCAACCGGCTCGGTGGCGAGAAGCTCTTGAGCGAGCTGGGGGAGATGCCGCTCTCCTTCATCTACATCGACATCGATCACTTCAAGGGGGTCAACGACACCCACGGCCACCCCATGGGGGACGAGGTGCTCAAGCACATGGTGAGCGAGCTGCTGCGCCACTGTGACAGCCTGTGCCGCCTGGTGCGCTGGGGGGGAGAGGAGTTCGTGCTGGTCTGCCTGCACCATGAGCAGGCGAGGGCCGAGAGGCTGGCCGAGCGGCTGAGGGGAGCGCTGGAAGCCTACAGGGAGTGGCCCCTGGGACTCAGGATCACCGCCTCCTTCGGGGTGGCGGAGCGGCGCGGGGACTCCCTTGAGCTGACCCTCAAACGGGCGGACGAGGCGCTCTATCAGGCCAAGGAGCGGGGTCGCAACCGGGTCGAGGTGGGCTAGGGCGCAGCCCTGCCAACCGGCGAAGTGCCTTGCCTTCGCGCAGGTGATTGCGGCTGGAGCACTGGCCTTGCAGCCGTTATGATGCGCCCCAGCCGGGGCTTGGCCCCCTTCACTCATCCATCGAGGAGTATCTCCATGTCACAACACCTGGGCGCCCTGGCCCTGCTGGTGGCCGATTATGACGAGGCCATCGCCTTCTTCACCCAGGGGCTGGGGTTCGCGCTGCTCGAAGACACGCCCCTCGACGAGCCGGGCAAACCGGGCAAGCGCTGGGTGCGGGTCGCTCCGCAAGGCGCTCCCGGTTCTGCCCTGCTGCTGGCCCGTGCGGCCACCCCCGAACAGCAGGCCGCCATCGGGCGGCAGGGAGGAGGCCGGGTCTTCCTGTTCCTCGAGACCGACGACTTCTGGGGGGATTACCAGCGCATGCAGGCGTACGGTGTCCATTTTTGTGAACAGCCCCGCCAGGAGCCCTATGGCACAGTGGTGGTGTTCGAGGACATCAGTGGCAACCGCTGGGACCTGCTGCAACTCGCTGCTGCCAGTTGAATCTGAAAACGTTTATCATCCCGCCTGTCATAAAGTCATAAAAGTGTCACAGAAAGTTCTAATAATTGGCGCACCCATCTTCACAGAGGAGAGAGAAGGGATATGGCTAAGCGAATTCTGGTGGTCGAGGACGAGGCACCAATCCGCGAGATGCTCTGCTTCGTGCTCGAGCAAAAAGGATATGAGACGGTTGAGGCAGAAGATTATGCCGATGGACTGGCGAAGGTGCGTGAACCTTACCCCGAGCTCATCGTACTGGACTGGATGATGCCAGGCGGCAGCGGCATCCAGTTCATCAAGCAGCTCAAGCAGGACGAGGTGACCCGCCAGATCCCGGTGGTGATGCTGACCGCCCGCGGCGAGGAGGAGGACAAGGTGCGCGGCCTTGAGGCGGGTGCCGACGACTACATCACCAAGCCGTTCTCTCCCAAGGAGCTGACCGCCCGCCTGCACGCCGTGATGCGCCGGGTCTCCCCCACCTCGGTGGACGAGGTGATCGAGGTGCAGGGACTCAAGCTGGATCCTGTCTCCCACAGGGTCAGCGCCGAGGAGAAGGCGCTGGACATGGGACCGACCGAGTTCAAGCTGCTGCACTTCTTCATGACCCATCCCGAGCGGGTCTATAGCCGCGAGCAACTGCTGAACAATGTCTGGGGCACCAATGTCTATGTAGAAGACAGGACGGTGGACGTGCACATCCGTCGCCTGCGCAAGGCCATCGAAGAGACCGGGCACGACAGATTGATCCAGACGGTGCGTGGAGCCGGATACCGCTTCTCAACCCGTCTCTAGGGGATAACATGTTGCAACCTTACGCCTGGCGGCGACAGTTGTGGCGAATGGCGTTCTTCTACGCCCCCTTCGTCTTGGTAGGTTGGTTGATAGAACACCTCTCCCTCTGCCTGCTGGTGGCGACCGTGCTGCACCTGGGCTGGCACTACCGCTTCCAGAAGCGGCTGTCGGACTGGCTGTGGCACGATCGCAGCCTGGTGCCGCCCCATGGCAGCGGCAGTTGGGAATACATCTTCAATGGCATCTACAAGTTGCAGCAGCGCCACCGGGCCCGGCGCCGCGAGCTGGCGGGCCTCATCCGCCGGTTTCGGGAAGGGGCAGAGGCCCTGCCCGATGCCGCCGTGGTGTTTCGCACCGACGGCAGCATCCTCTGGTGCAACCGGCTGGCGGAGCAGCTGCTCGGCTTTCGCTGGCCCGAGGATGCCGGCCAGCACATCGGCAACCTCATCCGTCACCCCGGTTTCGTCGCCTACCTCGGCAAGGGGCAGTATGACGAGCCGTTCGAGATGAGCTCCCCCATCAACGAGGAGAAGTTTCTCGAGTTTCGCATCATGCCCTATGCCGAGGATCAGGCCATGCTGGTGGTGCGGGACGTGACCCGCCTGCGCAGCCTGGAGAAGACCCGCAAGCACTTCGTCTCCAACGTCTCCCACGAGCTGCGCACCCCGCTCACCGTGCTCAAGGGCTATCTGGAGATGACCGAGGAGCCGCCCCCCCCCGCCATGTGGGCCAAGGCGCACAAGGTGATGATGGAGCAGACCATCCGCATGGACAACCTGGTCAATCAGCTGCTCACCCTGTCGCGCATCGAGGCGGCCCCGACCGTGGATCTCTCCCATCTGGTGGACATGCCCGCCATGCTGGGGCTGCTGGAGCAGGAGGCGCGGGCCCTGTCGGGAGAGAGTGCCCATCAGATAGAGTTCCAGGTGCAGTCCAATCTGTTCGTGAAGGGGGACAGGGACCAGCTGCGCAGCGCCGTCTCCAACCTGGTCTACAACGCCATTCACTACACCCCGGCCGGTCGCAAGATCACGGTGGAGTGGCGCAAGCAGGGGGCCATGGCGCTCTTTGTGGTTCAGGACGAGGGGGAGGGGATAGCCCCGGAACACCTGGCGCGGCTCACCGAGCGCTTCTATCGGGTCGACAAGGCCAGATCCCGCCACACCGGCGGCTCCGGCCTTGGCCTCGCCATCGTCAAGCATGCCCTGAGCCATCACGATGCCCAGCTCGAGATAGAGAGCCGGGTCGGCCAGGGCAGCCGTTTCAGCTTCCTCATCCCCGGCCGTATGGTGGTGGTTAAATAGTCTTTTTTTACAAATGGTTAGCAATAAGAAAGGGGGCGGCGAGAGCGGCCCCCTTGGCATTTGTGCCGCGCCCGGCCCATGTCATCAAAGTGTCATATAAATTCCATAAATTTGTCACTGCCAGGTCAGATACTGGCGCCGTCTTAAGAACAGACCCAGCGTCACCTTGGGAAAGAGGGGACGGAATAGAACTTAACAATCTGACTGATGCAGTCGGGTTGACCACCGCAAGACAGTGTTAATCGGCGCCATGTATTGGCAATTGCCTTCTGTAACTTTGGAGAGATTGGATGAAACTCAACAAACTGGCTGGTGTAATCGGATTCACCGCAGCAACCCTGTTTTCCGTCAGCGCCCTGGCTGCCGGTGTGGATAAAGATCTGCCGGATTACGCCCCGACCAGTGGCATCTCGGGCAACCTGTCCTCCGTGGGCTCGGACACCCTGGCCAACATGATGACCCTGTGGGCCGAAGAATTTAAGCGTGTCTACCCCAACGTCAACGTGCAGATCCAGGCCGCCGGTTCTTCCACAGCCCCGACTGCCCTGACCGAGGGCGTCGCCCAGTTTGGTCCCATGAGCCGTGCCATGAAGGCCGGTGAGGAAGAGGCGTTCGAGAAGCGCTACGGCTACAAGCCGACTGCCATCCGCGTCGCGGTTGATGCCCTGGCGGTGTTCGTGAACAAGGACAACCCCATCAAGGGGCTAACCATGCAGCAGGTTGACTCCATCTTCTCCAGCACCCTCAAGTGCGGCGAAGCCAAGGCCGCCACCAAATGGTCCGATCTGGGTCTGGATGGCAACTGGTCCAGCAAGGATCTGCAGCTGTTCGGTCGCAACTCCGTCTCCGGCACCTACGGTTACTTCAAGGAGCACGCCCTGTGCAACGGTGACTTCAAGAGCGGCGTGAACGAGCAGCCGGGCTCCGCCTCCGTGGTGCAATCCGTCTCCGCTTCCCTGAACAGCATCGGCTACTCCGGCATCGGCTACGTCACCTCCGGCGTGCGCGCCGTACCGCTCTCCAAGGACGGCACTACCTTCGTCGAAGCGACCGCAGACAACGCATTGACCGGCAAGTACCCGCTCTCCCGCTTCCTGTACGTTTACGTGAACAAGGCTCCGAACAAGCCGCTCTCCCCGATGGAGCAGGAGTTTGTGAAGATGATGCTCTCCAAGGCGGGTCAGACCATAGTCGCCAAGGATGGTTATGTACCGGTTCCTGCCAAGATCGCCGAAGCCGATCTGAAGAAGCTGGGCATCATGTAATCCCGCTTCTGCACCGCAAACAAACGAGCCCGCACGGGCTCGTTTTTATTTTGGCGCCATGGGATCTTTTTGGTCGCATGGGGTGGCGCCTGGCTTGCACCGGAGGGCGGCATTCCCGAGAATAGGGCAACTTCACGGTAAAGGACCCTCTCATGCGTGCATCTTCCCTGTCCAAATTCGGCCTGGCAGCCTTGTGCAGCGCCCTGCTGGCCGGTTGTGCCCAGTCGCCGACCGGCCGCAGCCAGATGCTGCTCTTCTCCCCCCAGCAGATGAACCAGCTGGGGGCCGACTCCTTCGAGCAGATGAAGAAGCAGGAGAAGGTGAGCAAGGATGCCAGGGTGAATGCCTATGTCTCCTGCGTGGCCAAGGCGGTCACCGCCCAGGTGCCTGCCAGCTATGGCATCACCAGCTGGGAGGTGGTGGTGTTTGACTCCAAGGAGGTCAACGCCTTCGCCCTGCCTGGCGGCAAGATCGGCGTCTACAGCGGACTGCTCAAGGTCGCCAAGAATCAGGATCAGCTCGCCACCGTCATCGGCCACGAGCTGACCCACGTGCTGGCACAGCACTCCAACGAACGCCTCTCCCGGGATCAGCTGACCGGCATAGGGCTGGCGGTGGCCGATGCGGCCATCGGCAGCAGCCAGGGAGGCGGTGCCACCATGGCGGCGCTCGGGCTCGGGGTTCAGGTGGGGATCACCCTGCCCTATGGCAGGACCCAGGAGAGCGAGGCCGACAGACTCGGTCTGGAGCTGATGGCTCGCGCCGGTTTCAATCCGGCCGAGGCCATCCCCCTGTGGCAAAACATGAGTGCCGCCGCCGGTGGCAAGGCGCCGCCCCAGCTGCTCTCCACCCACCCAAGCGACGAGAATCGCATCGCCGAACTGCAGGCCCAGCAGGCCGAGGTGCAGCCCCTGTATCAGCAGGCACGAGCGGCAGGGCTGGAGCCCAAGTGCAAGGCATAAGCCTGAGGCTGGCCCGTCCCGCCGATGCCGCCGCCATGACGGTGATGCAGCGGGCCAGCTGGCTGGCGGCCTATGGCGGCGTGCTCGGTGAGGATCTGCTGGCCCAGCTGGCGGTCACCGAGCATCTGCAGATCTGGCGCCGCCGGCTCGCCGAGCCGGCCCCCGCTCCCATGCTTCTCTGCCAGGACGAGGTCGTCATCGGCCTGCTCTATTGGCACCCAGCCCACGAGGAGGGGATGATGACGGCGCGCATCCGGGCGCTCTATCTGCACCCGGAACACTGGCGTCGGGGCCATGGCAAGCGGCTGTGGCAGGCGGTGGCGGTGCAGATGCGCAGGGCCGGCTGCGAGTGCGTCAGGCTCTGGCTGCTCGATGGCAATCACATCGGCGAGGGGTTCTACCTGCGCCGCGGCTTCGTGTTTGACGGCCAGGAGCGCACCCTGACGAGCCTGGGACAACCCTGTCTTCAGCGACAAATGTTCCGTTTGCTTTGAGCTGGCTCCCGTTTTTCGCCCATGGTTACTTTATTTTTTTTGCGAATTAATACAATGTGCCCCATCTGGACAGACTGAGGTGACCCGGTTCACCGGCAAGGGAGTGTGGCATGTATTACGGATTTGATATTGGTGGTACCAAGATTGCCTTCGCGGTGTATGACGGTGGTCTGAATCTCTGTCACGAAGAACGCATGAGCACCCCCGGCAATGATTACGAGGGGCTGTTGCAGCTGATCCTGACGCGGGTCGAGGCGGCGGACGCCCGCTTCGGTGCGAAAGGCGCCGTCGGCATCGGGTTTCCCGGCATCATCAATCGCCTGGATGGGAGCATAGTGGCGGCAAACCTGCCCGCCATTCACGGTCGTCATCTGGGCGCGGATCTGGCCGCACGACTGGCGCGCACCGTCAGCGTCGACAACGACGCCAACTGCTTCCTCTGGTCCGAAGTGCACCAGGGTGCCGCCGCCGCGGCCGAGAGTGCGCTGGGGGTGACCATTGGCACCGGCATAGGTGGTGCCATCTACCTGGCGGGCAAGCTCATCCAGGGTCGCAACTGGCTGGCGGGGGAGATAGGCCATTACCCGCTGCCGGCCACCATATTGATGAAATACCCCGACCTGCCCCGTCCCCGCTGCGGCTGCGGCCGCCTGGTCTGTTTCGAAACCTACGCCTCGGGCACCGGCCTGGAGCGGCTCTATCACCACTTCCGCGGCGAGCGCGCCAGCGGCCACCAGATAGTCGCCCGTGCCGAGGCCCGGGAACCCGCGGCGCTCTCGGCCATCGACTGCTGGCTGGAGATCCTGGCCGCCGGGCTCGCCACCGCCATCTCGGTGATAGACCCCGAGGTGGTGGTGCTGGGAGGCGGCCTCAGCGGGCTGCCCGCCCTCTATGAAGAGCTGCCCAAGCGTCTGCCCGGCCATCTGCTGCCCGGCGTCGCCCTGCCGGCTATCCGCCAGGCCCGCTTCGGCGGCGCCGGGGGCGTGCGTGGCGCCGCCCTGCTCAATTTATGAGATCAGGCACTGGGTCTGATCTCCCTAGATAAGGAGTCATCATGACCCGTCTTGAAATCTGCATCGACAACCTGGAATCCCTGTTCACCGCCCAGCAAGCCGGAGCGGATCGCATCGAGCTCTGCTCTGCGCTGGGGCTGGGTGGTCTCACCCCCTCCTATGGTTTCATGCAACAGGTGGCGCGCCACGCAACCATTCCCGTCTACGCCATGATCCGCCCCCGTGCCGGGGATTTTTGCTTCAGTGCCGCCGAGTTCGAACTCATGTTGCTGGATATCGCGGCGGCGCGCTCTGCGGGCCTGCAAGGGGTGGTGGTGGGTCTGCTCGACGAGGGGGGCAGGGTGCCTGCCGCCCAGTTGCAACAGCTGGTCGAGGCGGCCGGTCCCCTGGGTGTCACCTTCCATCGCGCCATCGATCTCAGCTCCAACTGGCGCGCCGATCTGGAGACCATAGTGGCGGCCGGCTGTGAGCGGATCCTGAGCTCCGGCCATGCCCCGACCGCCCTGGCGGGTCTGGAGACACTGCAGGCGATGCAGCATACCCTGGCGGGCCGCGCCAGCCTGATGCCCGGCGCCGGGGTCAATGCCGACAACGTGCGCACCATACTCGAGTTCACCGGGGTGAGCGAGGTGCACATGTCCGGCATGGGCTGGCGCGGCGGTATGGTGCCCCACGGGGTGAACATGGGCACCTCGGACGACGGCCGGGTCAATATCACAGACGGCGCCAAGGTGGCCGCAGTGCGGGCCTTGCTGGACAAGGCCTGATAGGTGCCGCGCGGCGGCATGGTGCCTCTCATGTGTGTGAACATGGGTACCTCGGACGACGGCCGGGTCAATATCACCGACGGCGCCAAGGTGGCTGCGGTGAGGGCCTTGCTGGACAAGGCCTGATAGGTGCCGCGTGGCGGCATGGTGCTTCCTCATGTGTGTGAACATGGGTACCTCGGACGACGGCCGGGTCAATATCACCGACGGCGCCAAGGTGGCGCAGTGAGGGCTTTGCTGGACAAGGCCTGATAGGTGCCGCGCGGCGGCATGGTGCCTCCTCATGTGTGTGAACATGGGCACCATCGGACGATGGCCGGGTCAATATCACCGACGGTGCCAAGGTGGCAGCGGTGCGGGCCTTGCTGGATCGCGCCTGAGCCAGCCTGTGGTTGGGCCGTCTCCTCTCCCTTCTCCCCTCGCGGGAGAAGGGTCGGGGATGAGGGGGATGTGAAGTCTCTCCCACGGGCGGGGAAATCAGGATGGCCGCCGGCAGCACCTCGCCAAAAAGTCTGATATTATCCCGTCTCTTTTACCCTCAGGACCCGGAGCAACATCTCAATGTCCCAATACGACTCTATCGAACAGAAGGCCAGCTATGGCATCGGCCGCAACATGGGTGATCAGCTGGCGCAGCAAGCCTTCGCCGGTCTGGATATCCCTGCCCTGCAACAAGGTCTGGCAGATGCCCTGAACGGCCTGGAGTTCGCGGTCAGCCGTGACGATATCAATGATGCCTTCCAGGTCATCACCGCCCGCATGCAGGAAGAGCAGGAAGCCGTTGCCAAGGCCGCCGCCGCCGATGGCGAAGCCTTCCTGGCCGACAACGCCAAGCGCGCCGACGTGAAAGTGACCGACTCCGGTCTGCAATACGAAGTCATGGTAGAAGGCAACGGCGCCGTGCCGGTGGCCGGTCAGTCCGTGCGTGTGCACTACCACGGTACCTTCACCCACGGTGGCGTGTTCGACAGCTCGGTCGCTCGCGGCCAGCCTGCCGAATTCCCGGTCACCGGCGTCATCGCCGGCTGGGTGGAAGCGCTGCAGATGATGCCGGTTGGCTCCAAGTGGAAGCTCTACATTCCGCAGGATCTGGCTTACGGTGCCCGTGGCGCCGGCTCCATCCCGCCCTACTCCGCTCTGGTCTTCGAAGTGGAGCTGCTGGACATCCTGTGATCCGGCTGGCGTGATGCAAACGGCGACCCTTGGGTCGCCGTTTGTTTTTGCGCGCCGCCACGCCCTGGTGGATGAGCCATGGCCTTCTCGGGAGATTTGGATATAGTCAGGACGTCGCACTCTCGGCCACCCAGGGAGACAGGCCATGGCTGCCATCATCGAAGTCGTCGATCTCATCAAGTACTTTCCCGGTGTCAGGGCGGTGGACGGACTCAGCTTTGCCATTCCCGCCGGGAGCTGTTTCGGCCTGCTCGGCCCGAACGGGGCGGGCAAGACCACCACCATAGAGCTGCTCGAGGGGATCCTCACCCCGGACAGCGGGCAGATCCTGTTTCATGGCGCCCCCCGCGGCCCCGATTATCGCTCCCGCATCGGCATCCAGTTCCAGCACACGGCGCTGCAGGATTTTCTGACGGTGCGCGACACCCTGCGCCTGTTCGCCAGCCTCTATCCCAACCCCCTGCCACGGGAACTGCTCATCGATCTGTGCGCCCTTGGGGAGTTCATCGACAGGGACAGCCGCAAGCTCTCCGGCGGCCAGCGTCAGCGCCTGCTGCTGGCCCTGGCCCTGCTCGGGGATCCCGAACTGCTGTTTCTGGACGAACCCACCACAGGGCTGGATCCCCAGGCTCGTCACCACTTCTGGCAGCGGATCGAGGCGATCAAGGCCCAGGGAAAGACGGTGGTGCTCACCACCCACTACATGGACGAGGCCCAGCAACTGTGCGATCGCATCGCCATCGTGGATCACGGCCATCTGCTCAGCCTGGACACGCCGGCGGCCCTGCTGGCGCGGCACTTCGACGGTGTGCTGGTGCGACTCGCGGATCACCCGGCCCTCGCCAGCCTGGGTTATCCGCTGCGGCCCCACGGGGATCAGGTGGAGCTTAACTGCCCCGACGTGGCGGCCTTGCTGCCGCGGCTGCTGGGCCTGGGGGTGCCGCTGACCGGCATGCAGGTGCGCTCCCCCAACCTGGAGGATCTCTTCCTGCACCTGACCGGCCACAGCCTCCGGAGCGGCGCATGAACGCCGCCCCATGGCGGTGCCCAACTGCGGCACCTGCCGGCATGCCGCCGAAGTCAGCCTGTGCAAGGAGCGAAAGATGACTGGATCCCTAAGGCGCATAGGCGCCCTCTTTTATGCCCGCACCCTGGAGTTCGTGCGCGACAGGGCAGCCCTGGTCTGGAACCTGCTCTTTCCGCTCCTGCTGGTGATTGGCTTCTCCCTCATCTTCTCGGGTCCCCCCAAGCCGCTGGTGCAGATAGGGGTGGTGGGGGAGCTGACGACGGCCTATCAGCCCCTGACCCATATCCCTCTGCTCAAGCTCCTCCCCTATGACGACGAGGCGAGAGGGATCCTCAAGGTGCGCCACCATCAGCTGGACTTGCTGCTGTCACCGGTGCGCGGCCACTACTGGGTCAACCCGGATGCGCCCCAGGGGGCCATGGCCGAGTACCTGCTGCGCCAGGCGGTGCGCGAGCCCTTGCAAAGAGAGGCCCTGAGCGGCCGGGCCATCCGCTATGGCGACTGGTTGCTGCCCGGGGTGATCGGCATGAACCTGATGTTCTCCGGTCTGTTCGGGGTGGGGTTCGTCATCGTGCGCTATCGCAAGAACGGGGTGCTCAAGCGCTTGCGAGCCACCCCGCTGTCGGCGGCCGAGTTTCTCTGCGCCCAGTTGCTGTCGCGGGTGTTGATCACCCTGGTGGTGAGCCTGCTGGTCTTCCTGGTGGCTTACTGGCTGCTGGATGTGCCCCTGCTCGGCTCTGGCTGGCTGCTGCTCTTCATCGCCCTGGTCGGCGGGGCCGCCATGGCCTCCCTCGGGTTGCTCATCGCCGCCCGCATTCAGAACGAGGAGCTGGCGAGCGGTTTGCTCAATCTCATCAGCTTGCCCATGATGTTCTTGTCCGGTGTCTGGTTTTCGCTGGAGGGATCTCCCCCCTGGTTGCAGGCCGTGGCAGCCCGTCTGCCCCTCAGCCAGATCATCGAGGCGGCCCGCGCCGTCATGCTGGAAGGGGCGGGCTGGCAGACGGTGGCGGGGATGCTGGCCCAGGTCATGGTGTTTGCCCTGGTGTGCATCACGCTGGGGGCGGCATTGTTCAAATGGAGCGCAAAATGAAGCCAATACTGTGGTTGCTGCTGGTGGCGACGCTGCCGGTGGATGCCGGCACCCTGCGCTGCAAGAGCGCCCTGCTGACCGAGGGGGACACCACGGCCGAGCTGCTGATCCGCTGTGGTCAGCCGATGCTCAAGGAAGATCTGACACGCTACGAGGAGAACGGCTTCGGGGCGCGGATGACGGTCAAGTATGCCGAGCGCTGGACCTACAACTTCGGCAGGAGCGAATTCATGCAGTTTGTCACCGTCGAAAACGGCGTCATCACCGAGATTGAAGACGGCCCCCGCGGCGGTTGAACCGCCGAGTGCCGCCCCCGGGTCGGCGCCCCTATCTTGAGTCCCCTTGTCCCGGCCTCGCCTCCCACCCGAAGATTGAGTGCTGGAGCCTGTTCTCCCCCCGCCATGGCACCATTTCGACGCAGCCCAATATTTGCCCCTGACTCCCCGCGTTGGGGCTTGCCGATAGAAAAGTGAGTCTGATGAGTCAGTTGGAGTCCGATTTCGCTGCCCCATCCCGGTGCGTCCCATTTTTTTGTGAAAATAATCCTCACAGTGGGAATGGCCTTTAACAGCAGGCTATTTGGTGAATAAGGGTCTACTTTTGATTCTGAGAGTGCATATCACATCGTTCGAATATTTTGTGCTGTTGCACCACAGTTGTGCCGGGTTGCACCGATTGACAGGTTTTTGAAGCGCTGGATAAGCTGCAAAAAAGCAGGGAAACGATGGCATCTTGCTCGGTTCGGGTGCCAATTCGAATCAAACCACAGGGAAGAGTGACATGAAGCAGATACACAAGGCAGGTATGGTGATAGTGCTGTCGCTGGCGGCAGCCAATGTCTGGGCAGAGGGTACCCTGGATGCCGTGAAGAAGAAGGGGTTCGTGCAGTGCGGGGTCGGTGATGGCCTGCCCGGGTTCTCCAACCCGGACGCCAAGGGCACCTGGACAGGGCTCGACGTGGACGTGTGCCGCGCCGTCGCTGCGGCCGTGCTCGGGGATGCCGGCAAGGTCAAGTATGTCTCCCTCACCGCCAAGGAGCGCTTCACCGCCCTGCAATCCGGCGAAGTGGATCTGCTGTCGCGCAATACCACCTGGACTTTGACCCGGGACGGCTCGCTGGGCCTCACCTTTGCCGGGGTGAACTACTACGATGGTCAGGGCTTCCTGGTCAACAAGTCCCTCGGGGTCAAGAGCGCCAAGGAGCTGGACGGAGCCGCCGTCTGCATCCAGTCCGGCACCACCACAGAGCTCAACCTGGCGGATTACTTCCGCGCCAACGGCGGCATGAAATATACCCCTGTGGTGTTCGACACCTCGGATCAGACCGTCAAGGGCTTCGAGGCGGGGCGTTGTGACGTGCTGACCTCGGATCAATCCCAGCTCTACTCCCTCAAGATCAAGCTGACCAAGCCGGAAGATGCCCTGGTGCTGCCCGAGGTCATCTCCAAGGAGCCGCTGGGCCCGGCGGTGCGCCAGGGTGACGAGCAGTGGTTCAAGGTGGTGCGCTGGAGTCTCTACGCCATGCTCAACGCCGAAGAGGCCGGTGTGACCAGCGCCAACGTGGACGAGATGCTCAAATCCACCAACCCGGACATCCGTCGCCTGCTGGGGCTGGAAGAGCCCAAGGGCAATGTGCTGGGGCTGGATGACAAGTGGGCCTACAACATCGTCAAGCAGGTCGGCAACTACGGCGAGTCCTTCGATCGCAACGTCGGCGCCGGCTCTCCCCTCAAGATCGACCGCGGCATCAACGCGCTCTGGAACAAGGGTGGCCTGATGTATGCCCCGCCCATCCGCTAACTAGACAGCTGTCGGGGGGCCCTGCCCCCCATTTCCCCTTGCCCTGGCTTTGTCGGAGTCATCCTCATGGCGATACAAGCATCAAACCATAGGAAAGAACAGGGCCGCTGGTGGTATGACGCTAAGGTGCGGGCGCAGATCTTCCAGTGCCTGGCCATTGCGGCCGTTCTCGCGTTTCTGTTCTACATCATCAACAATGCCCTGACCAATCTGGCGACCCGTGGCATCACCACAGGTTTCGATTTTCTGGGCAACACCGCCGGGTTCGGCATCCTGCAGAGCCTGATCCCCTACGACGAGACCTATAGCTTCGGTCGCACCTTCGTGGTCGGCCTGCTCAATACCCTGCTGGTCTCGGTGCTCGGCATCCTGTTTGCCACCCTGCTCGGCTTCGTGCTCGGGATAGCGCGTCTGTCCCGCAACTGGCTGGTAGCCAAGATAGCCACCGTCTACATAGAGACGTTTCGCAACATTCCGCTGCTGCTGCAGATCTTCTTCTGGTACTTCTCGGTGCTGCGCACCCTGCCGTCTCCCCGTGAGAGCGTGGAGCTCGGAGGGCTCGCCTTCTTGAACGTGCGGGGCTTCTATCTGCCCAAACCCTTGTTTGAAGAGGGGTTTGGCTATGTGCTTTGGGCCCTGCTGGTCGCTGTCGTCCTGAGCTGGGGACTGAGTCGCTGGGCAAGGCGCCGTCAGGCGCTGACCGGCAGGATCTTCCCGTTCTGGCGCTGTGCGGCCGCTCTGGTGATCCTGCTCCCCGCCATCGCCTTCCTGCTGGCAGGCAGCCCGCTCTCCTGGAGTGTGCCCATACTGCAGGGCTTCAACTTCCGGGGGGGCTTGACGGTGTTGCCGGAACTCGCGGCCCTGCTGCTGGCGCTCACCATCTATACGGCGGCCTTCATCGCCGAGATAGTGCGATCCGGCATACTGGCCATCAGCAAGGGGCAGACCGAGGCCGCCTCCGCCCTCGGGCTCTCGTCCACCAAGACGCTGCGGTTGGTGGTCATTCCCCAGGCGATGCGGGTCATCATTCCCCCGCTGACCAGCCAGTACCTGAACCTCACCAAGAACTCCTCGCTGGCCACCTCCATCGGTTATCCGGATCTCGTCTCTGTGTTCATGGGAACCACCCTCAACCAGACCGGGCAGGCCATCGAGGTGATCGCCATGACCATGGGGGTCTATCTCATCATCAGTATCACCACCTCAGTCCTGATGAACATCTACAACCGCAGGATGACGCTGGTCGAGCGCTAGGGAGCTGTCATGTTTGTGAACGAGTTGCAGGAGGCGCTGCCGCCTCCCAATCATCGCCGGGGGCTGGTCGCCTGGGTCAGGCAGAACCTCTTCCCCAACTGGTGGAACGGCCTGCTGACCCTGGTGCTGGCCTATCTGCTGCTGCCACTGCTCTGGTCGGCGCTGGACTGGGCCATCTTCTCCGCCAACTGGCAGGGGAGCAGCCGTGCCGACTGCGCCCAGGGCGGGGCCTGCTGGGTCTTTATCGAGAGCCGTCTGGGGCAATACCTCTACGGCTTTTACCCGGTCGATCAGTATTGGCGCATCAATCTGGCCTTCGCCGGTCTGGCCGTGCTGCTGGCGCTGCTGATCTGGCCGCGCACCCCGCGCAAGGGCTGGCTGGCGCTCTTTACCCTGCTGGTGTTCCCTGTCATCGCCTTCGTGCTGATCCACGGCGGGGCCGGTCTCGAGGTGGTGGAAACCAACCGCTGGGGCGGCCTGATGCTGACCCTGGTGCTGGCGGTGGTGGGCATAGTGGTCGCCCTGCCGTTCGGCATCCTGCTGGCATTGGGGCGCCGCTCCCACATGCCGGTCATCTCCAGCCTCTCCACCGTCTATATCGAGTTTTGGCGGGCAGTGCCGCTCATCACGGTGCTCTTCATGGCCTCCGTCATGCTGCCGCTGTTCATGAGTACCGAGGTGGAGCTCGACAAGCTGCTGAGGGCGCTCATCGGCATCATTCTGTTCCAGGCGGCCTATGTGGCCGAGGTGGTGAGGGGCGGGCTGCAGGCGATCCCCAAGGGGCAGTACGAGGCGGGTGAAGCCCTGGGGCTCTCCTACTGGAAGGTGATGGGACTGGTCATCATGCCCCAGGCCCTCAAGATCACCATTCCCTCCCTGGTGAACACCTTTATCTCCCTGTTCAAGGACACCAGCCTGGTGCTGATCATAGGGCTGTTCGATCTGCTGGCCATCTCCAAGGTGGCGCTGGCGGATCCGGCCTGGCTGGGATTCTCCACCGAGGCCTATGTGTTCATCGCCATGATCTTCTGGATGTTCTGTTTTGGCATGTCCCGCTACTCCATCTATCTGGAGCGCAAACTCAACACCGGTCACAAGCATTAGGAGTAGTTTCGAGATGAAAACGGACGCTGTGGTAGAACTCAAGGATGTCAACAAGTGGTACGGTGAGTTTCATGTGCTGCGCAACATTAATCTGCAGGTGGGCAGGGGGGAGAAGATCGTCATCTGCGGGCCGTCTGGCTCGGGCAAGTCCACCATGATCCGCTGCATCAACCGGCTGGAGGAGCATCAGAGCGGTGACATCCTGGTCAAGGGCACGGCCCTGACGTCGGATCTCAAGAACATAGAGACGGTACGCCGGGAAGTGGGCATGGTGTTCCAGCACTTCAACCTCTTCCCCCATCTGACGGTGCTGGAGAACTGCTGCCTGGCCCCTATCTGGGTCAAGCAGTTGCCACGCAAGGAGGCCGAGGAGATCGCCATGACCTTCCTGCGCCGGGTCAGGATCCCGGAGCAGGCCCTCAAGTACCCGGGCCAGCTCTCCGGCGGTCAGCAGCAACGGGTCGCCATCGCCCGCAGCCTCTGCATGAATCCCCAGGTGATGCTGTTTGACGAGCCGACCTCGGCGCTCGACCCCGAGATGGTGCGCGAGGTGCTGGATGTCATGGTGGAGCTGGCCCACGAGGGGATGACCATGCTCTGCGTCACCCACGAGATGGGCTTTGCCAAGCAGGTGGCGGATCGGGTGATCTTCATGGACCGCGGCCAGATCATCGAGGAGAACGTGCCGGATCAGTTCTTCGACCACCCCCAGTCGGAGCGGACCAAGCTGTTTCTCTCCCAGATCCTGCAGCACTGATGCGGGTCAGACGGGGCCAACCCCATTGAAAATAGCCCGCCGGCTCGGTGAGCGGCGGGCAAAGACATGCATGAAAGCAGACTACAAACGGAAAGGAGTATGTCAGCCCGGCAACAGGGTGCTGGTGCGCAGATCGCGCACGGCCAGATTGATCTGCCGGGCCAGGCTCAGCGCCTGACGGCAGTCCAGCGTCTTCACATCGATGACTCCCCCCTGAAACTCGAATCGTCCCAGTGCCTCTACCATGAAGCTGCCGTGATGGAAGCTTTTGATATAGCGGGCAATTCGACGAGGAGACAACTGCTTGAACACCTTCATGGCAAGAGACCCTGTTGTTTGGACAGGGCACACTATGCCGCCTCACCATGACACTGATGTGACACTTGATGAAGGTTTGTATGAATCCTTGTTATGGCGTGCCATCCCCCTGCTTCCGGCATTGAAAAAGTAGTGCAGCCCCCGGCCCCGGCACCGATATACTGCGGCCATCGCAGGATGGACAAGGTGCCGCACGTGGAGTGGGTGGACGTAGTAGACGAGCAGGACAGGGTGATCGGGGTGGCCGAGCGCACCCGGGTGCGTCAGGAGAATTTGCGCCATCGCGCCAGCTATATCCTGGTGCTCGATGAGGCCGGGCGCGTGCTGGTGCAGCGGCGCACTCCGAGCAAGGATTTTTGCCCCGGCATGCTGGACGCCTGCGCCGGTGGCGTGGTGACCACTGGGGAGGCGATGGAGCCCTCCGCCCGGCGCGAGCTGGCCGAGGAGCTGGGGATCCACGACGTGCCCCTGCACGACTTCGGCACCTTCTACGCCGAGGGGGAGGCGAGCGGGGGAGGCTATCGGGTCTGGGGCGGTCTGTTCAGTTGCCATTATCAGGGGCCGCTGCAACTCCAGGCGGAGGAGGTGAGCGAGGTGCACTGGATGAGCCTGGCCGAGATAGCCGAACGGGCCGATGAGTTCACGCCGGATTCCCTCCTCGCCATCGCAACCTGGCAGGCGCGACGCTCGCAATAAGAGCGAGGTACGGGTTGGCGAATTCACGTTGAATGTGTTGCTCGCCATCGTCACCTGGCAGGCGCGACGCTCGCAATAAGGGCGAGATGCAGGTTGCCGAATTCACGTTGAATATGTTGCTGGCCATCGCCACCTGGCAGCAGCGACGCTCGCAAGCAGGCCGGGGTTAGCGGCCGCAAGCGCTTGTTGCGCGTTATCTTTACTGCGCCCGGATGAACCCGTTCACCTGTGGGTGGATTGGAGTAGACTGGGCCTCTTTGAACCACAGAAGGATGAGTCATCATGATCACGGTCGGTCAATCCCTGCCCGCAGGGGAATTTACCTTCATCACCGCCGAGGGCAAGCAGGTGAAGGATACCCAGGCCCTGTTTGCGGGCAAGAAGGTGGTGTTGTTCGCGGTGCCGGGGGCCTTCACCCCCACCTGCTCCAACGCCCACTTGCCGGGCTATGTGGTGCTGGCGGATCAGTTCAAGGCCAAGGGCGTCGATGCCATATGCTGTCTGTCGGTCAACGATGCCTTCGTGATGAGGGCGTGGCAGGCGGCCCAGAATGCCGACGCCATCACCATGCTGGCGGATGGGGACGGCAGCTGGACCCGGGCCCTCGGCCTTGCCAAGGAGACAGGCGCCTTCGGTGGCCTGCGTGCCCAGCGCTTTGCCCTGATCGCCAATGATGGCGTGGTCGAGCAACTGTTCGTGGAGGCTCCCGGCAAGTTCGAGGTGTCGGATGCACAGAGCCTGCTGGCCGCCTTGTGAATTGTTAATCGCCGTTTGATTTCAGCTTGAAATAGCAAGGCGGCTCGATACACTGAGGCCGCGTTTGGATGGAGCCAGGCTAGCCGCCTGGCTCTCGTGTTTGCAGTCGACGAGATGGAAGAATATGACCCTGGCTTTTGTTGCCCTGATTGCCGGACTGGCGTTGCTGGTCTGGAGTGCGGATAAATTTGTGGACGGCGCCGCCGCCACCGCCCGTTATGCCGGCATGCCGCCGCTGCTGATCGGCATGGTGATCATCGGTTTTGGTACTTCGGCTCCCGAGATGGTGGTCTCGGCCCTGGCATCCATGCAGGGTAACCCGGGCCTGGCGCTCGGCAACGCCTATGGTTCCAACATCACCAACATCGCCCTCATTCTCGGGCTGACAGCCCTCATCAGCCCCATCGCCGTCTCCTCCCAGGTGGTGCGCAAGGAGATCCCCATACTGCTCGGCATCACCCTGCTGACCGGTGCCTTGCTCATCGATGGTCACCTGGGGCGTGGCGACGCCCTCATTCTGGGTGGCGTCTTCATCGCACTGCTGGGCTGGTCCATCTGGACCGGGATCAAGGGCAAGGGAGACGCCCTGGACGAAGACGTGAACGTGGAGATCGACAGCGAAGCCATGCCGCTCAAGAAGGCCATCTTCTGGTTGATCGTCGGCCTGGTACTCCTGGTAGGCGCTTCCCGCCTGCTGGTGTGGGGCGCGGTGACCATAGCCCAGGCATTTGGCATCAGCGACCTTGTCATCGGTCTGACCATAGTGGCGGTGGGCACCTCGCTGCCGGAGCTCGCCTCCTCCCTGATGGCCATCAAGAAGAAGGAGCACGATCTGGCCCTCGGCAACGTGCTTGGCTCCAACCTGTTCAACACCCTGGCCGTGGTGGGCATCGCCGCCGGCATAGCGCCCCTGGACGTGGACCCGGCGGTGCTCTCCCGCGACTGGAGCCTGATGATGGGGCTGACCCTGCTGCTGCTGGTGATGTGCCTGGGTCGCAAGGGACAGGGCCGCATCAACAGGGTGGAAGGGGGCATCTTGCTCTGCATCTTCGTCGCCTATACCGGTTGGCTGTTGACCAGCCAGTTCTGATAGGGCATGGCAGGACAAACAAGAAGGGGAGCCAATGGCTCCCCTTCTCTATGTTGCCGGCGTGGTCAAACCGTTCAGGCCACTGCTACCAGCTTCTGCTTCTGGGCGCTGTCCAGGATGAGGATGCTCGCCTTGGGGAAGAAGTTGAAGGTGGAGGCCGACGCCCAGGTGTAGGCACCCATCACCCGGCCTATGACCAGCTCGCCGATGGCCAGATCCGGCAGCATGATGCCGTCGCGGATCACGTCCACGCTGTCGCAGGTGGGGCCGGAGAGCACGGCATTGTGCAGCGGGCCCTGGGCGTAGGGGGTGCTCACCGGGTAGGTGACGTGATCATAGAGCTGACCGTTGTAGCTGCCGTAGAGGCCGTCATCCAGGTAGTACCAGATCTTGTCGCCGCGGTGGGCCTTGCCCATCACGCTGGCGACCGACGTCATGGCCGGTGCGCTGATGAAACGGCCCGGCTCGGCAATCTTCTGCACCGTGGCGGGCAGTTTGGCCAGCGCCTCGCGGATAGGGGCGCAGAAGCCGTCGATGTCGAACTCGCCACCCTCATAGTCCACCGGGAAACCGCCGCCGATGTCCAGCACCCAGGGCTTGAGGCCGAGATCCCAGGCCTGCTCCATGATCTCGCGGCAGGCGTCGATGGCCTGCACGTGGCGACGGGGGTGGGGCACCTGGGAGCCGACGTGGAACGACAGCCCCATCACCTTGATCCCCTTGGCCTGGGCCAGTTGCAGCAGCGGCAGCGCCTGCTCCGGGGTGCAGCCGAACTTCTTGGAGAGATCGACCTTGGTCTCGGGATTCGGGAAGCTGACGCGCAGCAGCAGTTTGACCTCGTCCTTGTAGGGCAGGAATTTCTCCAGCTCCAGCGGGTTGTCGTAGACGAACACGGTGCAGCCGAATTCCAGCGCATAACGGATGTCGCTGTCGCGCTTGATGGGATGGGTGTGAATGCAGCGTCCCGGGCGAACCCCTTGGCTGCGCACCAGATCCACTTCGCCATTGGTGGCCAGATCGAAACAGGCCCCCTCTTCCTTCAAGACAGAGACCACAGCCTCATGGGGCAGGGGCTTGAGTGCATAATGCAAGCGCACATCGGGCAGGGCGGCCACCAGGGCCCGATACTGTTTGCGGACGGCTGCCTTGTCGAGCAGCAGCAGGGGGGAGCCAAATTGTTCAACCAGCTGACGGTAATCTTGTGCGACCAGGGTCTCGTTCATTCTCTTTTGATCATCCTTAGGGGGCGTGATATGCCCAAGCCATATGCGATTGAACCGGCGACGGCCGGCTCAGGCGAGTGGTCCGGAGGGACCGACCAGGCACAATGCATAACTCCCTTGCAAAGTGCTTAGTTATGCGCGGGATTATCGACTTATTGAGTTTGTGTGCAAGCATTTTGATTGGATATGTTGGCAAGTATTTCTGGTCGAGACGAAACATCATCTTGATATGGGGCAGTCTGCCCCTGCCGGTGTGCAGCATTGGCAGAGAAGACTTCATAAGCTATTGATAGTTAACGAACATTTAACATGGCTCCGCTCATGGCCTGGACAGAAAAAAGCAGCGCCATGGCTGGCCGAGTGGGAGACAGCTCACATTTTTTGGATTAACATGCCCGCTTCCTAATCCAAACTAGTTCGGATGAAGGTAGCAGGAGAGCGATGGGGGACCATCCACCGAAGAAGTGAATCTTTCAGGTACCGGGCAACCGGTGTGGACTGCTACTGGACGATACTCTGGAGAGACCCGTTAGATCGGGCGCCGAAGGAGCAAGGCACCATGACGACCCGCAAGGGCTGGCTGGCGCCGGAAACTCTCAGGCAAAAGGACAGAGGGGATGGGATGGTTGTACCTGAGCTTGGAACTGTTCACGATCTGTCACGAGAGGTCGTCAGCAAGGTAAAGAGCAGCGCAGGAACCGGAGTGTATGTGAATACATGAGGCTTCCGAGCAGCGCATGAGCCTTGATCACGGCCTCGCAGTAAGAGTGTGAACACGTTTTTGGCCCGCATCCGATCGCCTCTGGCCGATCGCGACACCTATGGGAAGATCATCCTTCTCCTCCTTAATCGTTGTTTTTTAAGGAGGATGCATGTCATCAATTCAATCGGCGCTCGCCGCCATCGATAGCTTTGTCTGGGGTCCACCCCTGCTGATCCTGCTGGTCGGGACCGGTATCTATCTCACCTGGCGATTGGGTCTGCTTCAGGTCGTGCGCTTGCCGCTCGCCCTCAAGCTGGTCTTTGGCCGGGATCAGGGTCAGGGCAAGCAGGGGGATGTCTCCAGCTTCGCCGCCCTGTGCACCGCCCTCTCCGCCACCATAGGCACAGGCAACATCGTCGGGGTGGCCACCGCCATCAAGCTCGGCGGACCCGGCGCCCTGTTCTGGATGTGGATGGCGGCCCTGTTCGGCATGGCCACCAAGTACGCCGAGTGCCTGCTGGCGGTCAAATACCGCGAGCAGGATGCCAACGGCCAGATGGCGGGCGGCCCCATGTACTATCTGGAGAAGGGGCTGGGCTCCAGGCCGCTGGCCAAGCTGTTCGCCCTGTTCGGCATAGGCGTCGCCTTCTTCGGCATCGGCACCTTCCCTCAGGTCAACGCCATCAGTGATGCCATGAGCCTCTCCTTCTCGGTACCCCGTGAAGTGACCGCGGTGGTGCTGACCCTGATAGTGGCCCTGGTGACCCTGGGGGGCATCCAGTCCATCTCCAGCGTCTCGAGCAAGGTGGTGCCCTTCATGGCCATCTTCTACATACTCGCCTGTCTCGGCGTGCTGGTGAACAACGCCGGCGCCCTGCCCGACGCCGTCATGCTGGTGATCGAGAGCGCCTTCACCGGCCATGCGGCCACCGGCGGCTTCGTCGGGGCCGGCATCATGCTGGCGATCCAGTCCGGGGTGGCACGGGGGGTCTTCTCCAACGAATCCGGGCTGGGCTCGGCCCCCATAGCCGCGGCGGCGGCCAAGACGGACTCCTGCGTGGAGCAGGGGCTGGTCTCCATGACCGGCACCTTCATCGACACCATCATCATCTGCACCATGACGGGCCTGACCCTGGTGGTGACAGGCGTGTGGAGCGGTGACTTGAGCGGCGCCGCCATGACCAGCCAGGCCTTTGCCCAGGGGCTGGACGCCCATATAGGCCAGTATCTGGTGAGCATCGGCCTCCTGTTCTTCGCCTTTACCACCATCCTCGGCTGGAACTACTACGGCGAGCGCTGCACCGAGTACCTGTTCGGGGTCAAGGCGATCAAGCCCTACCGCCTCATCTATCTGGTGCTGGTGGCGAGCGGCGCCTTCCTCCATCTGGACCTGATTTGGCTGCTGGCGGACATCGTCAACGGCCTGATGGCGGTACCCAACCTCATCGGCCTCATCGGCCTGCGTCACGTGGTGATCGCCGAGACCCGGGCCTACTTCAGTCGGGACCGGGACCGCGATACGGAGTCCGAGCCCGAGCCGCAGACCGCCTGAATCTGTGCCCGACCAATGCGGAAAAGCAAAGCCACGACCCGAGTCGTGGCTTTTTTATGAATGGCGCATGGAGGAGGCGCTCCCTCCGGGGGGATCAGGGGGAAGGTATCGGACTCTCCGTCAGCAGTCGCGCCAGCCGTCCTCGCACTCTCTCCACCAGCGCTTCCTCGCTCCCCTGCCAATGGATCTGCTGCGCCAGGGTAGTGGAGGTGCCGGGCAAGAAACGCAGCTCCCCGCCCGCCAGCTCGTAGAAGCGGCTCGCCATCCGGGTGCCTTCGTCCACATCACCGGCCACCAGCAACATGGCCTGGGCCAGCACGGCTCCCCCGTGATCCTGGCCCGGCGCCAGCCAGCGCTGGGCTGTGCCGGTTACCTTGCGGCCCCCGATCACCAGATTGTACTGGCCGTCGCAAAAGGATCCGGGCACGAAGTCATAGTTTCCCTCGAGACCGTATTCGCCCAGCAGGGCCAGCAGTGGCGCCCCCAGCAGCTGGTAGTAGTGGCCAAGATCCGTGGTGGTACGTGGCAGCAAGATAGACATGTTGAGGATGCCGGCCCCGTGGGGCACGGCGGTGCCGCCGCTGTCCCGCACATGGACGGGCCAGCCTTCGCTGGCGAGCTGCTCGCAGGCCGCCTGATAGCGGGGCAGGCGCACGTCCTTGCGGGTGACGACAAGGCATTGGGGGGCCTGCCAGAGGTGGGCGCGGGGCTGGCCGTCATGGGCGCACTCCCGCAGCCAGCGCTGCTCCTCGGCCAGTATCTGATCCGGGGTGTGGCGGGCGGGCAGGGGGGGAAGCAGGGTATAGGGCATGTAGGGCATCCTGAGCAGAGGCTGCCCAGCACAGTACCCGGGGCGACAAACAAGGTAAAGCCCCGCACTGCGGGGCTTTACCTGTTCGCTCTGGAGCGCGTCAGGCCTGTGCGCCGCCGCGCTTGGGCAGCAGCAGGTTCATCACGATGGCGGTGAGGCCGCCGGTGGCGACGCCGTAGGAGAGCACGCTTCTGGCCAGCTCCGGCAGATGCTGCAGCACCTCGGGCACCTGGGCGACACCCAGCCCCATGGCCAGCGACACCGCCAGTATCATCAGGGCGCGGCGGTCCAGCTCCTCGCGGGAGATGATGCGTACCCCGGCGGCGGCTATGGTGCCGAACATGACGATGGTGGCGCCCCCCAGCACGGGCTCGGGGATCTGCTGCACCAGGCTCGCCACCGCCGGGAACAGGCCGAGCAGGGCCAGCATGGCGGCGATGAAGAGGCCGACATGGCGGCTGGCGACCCCGGTCAGCTGGATGACGCCGTTGTTCTGGGCGAAGGTGGACATGGGGAAGGTGGAGAAGACAGCCGCCAGCATGGAGTTGGCGCCATCGGCCAGCACGCCCCCCTTGATCCGCGCCATGTAGACGGGCCCGTCCAGCGGTTCGCCGGAGATGTCCGAGGTGGCCGTCATGTCGCCTATGGCTTCCAGTGCCGTCACCACGAAGATGATGGCGAGCGGCACGAACAGCTGCCAGTCAAAGCCGATGCCGTAGTGGAGCGGGATGGGCACCATCACCAGGGGGCCCTCGAAGGTGGGAGGGCTGACCTTGCCCAGCAGCAGGGCGACGGCGTAGCCCGCCAGCATGGCGATCATGATGGCGGAGAGGCGCAGCCAGGGGTTGCGGCTGCGCTGCAGCAACACGATGAGGCCGAGCACCAGCAGGGAGAGGAAGAGGTTGGTGTGGCTGGCGAAGCTGCCGTCCGAGAGCGCGGCATAGCCGCCACCCATGCTGATGAGGCCCACCTTGATCAGGGTCAGGCCGATGAGCAGCACCACTATGCCGGTCACCAGGGGGGTGATGATGCGCTTGACCAGATGCAGGAAGCGGCTCATCACCACTATGGTGAGGGCGGCCGCCAGCATGGTGCCGAACAGGGTGCCCAGCAGATCTTCCGTGGGCATGGCGGCCTGCTTGAGGGCCAGGCCGGAGGCGATGATGGGGCCGAGGAAGTTGAAGCTGGTGCCCTGCACCGAGAGCAGGCCCGAACCGAGGGGGCCGAAGCGGCGGGTCTGGATGAAGGAGGCGATGCCGGACATGACCAGGGACATGGAGACGATGTAGCGGGTGTCGGCGGCCGGGAGGCCCAGGGCATTGGCGATGATGAGGGGCGGGGTGATGATGGCGACAAACATGGCGAGCATGTGCTGAAGGGCGGCGAACAGGGTCTGGGGCAGGGGCGGAACCTCGTCTATGCCATAGATGAGCTCGCTGTGGGCTCGCCTGGGGGGGTGGGTCTCTGGAGTCGCGCGCACGGCGGCAGCCTGTTCCATAAATACCTCTGAGTGTGGGGTGGGGGAGAAAATTGGGCGCTATTCTAGTGGCTGAACCTGGGCTGACCAGCGCTAATTGGAGCAATAACCGGTTTATTTTTCGATGGGTTGAAACGTTTGCGCGCGGCGATTATGATCCGCCGGTTTGTGTGAGGCAGTTCTCGTGATAAATGGGGGACATGCTGATGCATCCAGGGAGGGACGGTGTAGAATGAGCCCTCAGTTGTAAAATGGAGACTCTGGATGCTGAAGCTGTCGGAGTTCTGGAGTGCCCGTGCCCACTCCGAAGATTTCACCCTGACCCGCATGGGCTTTATGACGGTGCGTCTGCGCCTGCTCACCTGCCTGCTGATGGTGGGCTTGCCTGCCTGGGCGCTGGTGGACTGGTTGACCCTGCCCGCCACCCAGTTTGACGAGCTGTTTCAGGTCAGGATCTTCTGCCTGCTGGCCCTCTCTCCCCTGATCCCCCTCTCCTATCTCATCCACTTCAAGCGTGAGCGCATGAAGCTGGCCCTGGGCTACCTGATGGCGGTGATGATGCTCTTCTCCCTCATCTGTCTGCACAGCTTCGGGACGGATCAGGAGCTGCAGGCGGGCTACATGGCCTTCCCCTATCTGCTCATCAGCCTGTTTGCCATCTTCCCCATACCGCTCTCCCTCAGCCTGCAACTGGCGGGGGGCATACTGATCACCATGCTGGCGGGCAACTGGCTCCTGGTGGGCCAGCCGCTCCTGAGCGTGCAGACCCTCAACCAGGTCTGGCTGCTGGGGCTCTTCACGGTGGCGAGTGCCTGGGTGCAGTGCGGCCAGCTCAACATGCTGCTGCAGCTCTATCGGGAGTCCACCACGGACGAGCTGACCGGCATGATGAACCGCCGCCTGCTGATGAAGCAGCTCGAGAAGGCCAGGGTCAGCATGATCCGCAAGCAGGCTTCCTTTGCCGTGCTGCTGCTGGATCTGGACAGATTCAAGCGCATCAACGACACCTTCGGCCATCTGGCGGGGGACGCCGTGCTGAAAGAGGTGGCGGCGACCCTGGCGGAGCAGCTGGAGCCCGGCATGGTGCTCGGTCGCTACGGGGGGGAGGAGTTTGCCATACTGCTGCCCAACTGCGCCGAGCTGGCCCAGGCGAAGCGGGTCGCCGAGCGACTGAGGGTGGCGGTGGAGGCGCGGCTGGTGAAGAGCCCGACATCGGATGAACTGCTGGAGGTGACGGTGAGCATAGGCCTGACCCTGTCCCTGCGCGGGGAGAGCGTCGAGGAGCTGCTCAACCGGGCGGACGAGTGCCTCTACATGGCCAAGATGGCGGGGCGAAACTGCGTGGTGGGCGAGCTGGCGAAGACGCCGGGCAAGCCCGGGTCCACAAAGACGGATGCCGCCTGAGGGCGGCATCTTGTCTGGGGGGCGCTATCAGTTCAGCCGATACTTGCCTGACAACTGCTGGGCCAGCAGCTTGAACATGTTGAACACCGCCATTGTCTTGCCGGTCGGGGTGCCATCCTCGGCCAGGAAGAACTCCCCCTTGAACACCAGGATCTCCCCCTTCTGCTCCACCGCATCGGCACGCATGCCGTGGATGAAGTCTTCGTGGCTCTTGATGATGCCGTTGGCCATCTCCAGCAGGGCAGTCTCGGTGATCAGCTCTTTTTGTGGTTTCATGTGCGTCTCCTTAAACGACTACTGGCAGGGCGTGGTGTGCCCAGCCGCTGATTGAAGAGGCGGCTAGCATACTGCAAGGGGGGATTTTCTGTCATTGATATGACCCCGCTTTTTACCCGGCTGCGGGTTGCCGTCACCCCATCACCAGATTCTTGAGCCAGTGACGTTGGCGGATCCTGCGCTGCACCAGCAGCACCTTGCACAGCTCCTCCAGCAGCACCACGGCCACCACCCAGGAGAGGGGCCAGCCGAGCAGACTGACCGCGACCCAGGCCAGCGGCAGGCCTATGCACCACATGGCGACTATGTCGATGAAGATGCTGTAGTTCACGTCCCCCCCCGAGCGCAGCACCCCGACTATGCCCACCATGTTGAACACCTTGAGCAACATGCCGAGGCACATGATGGCAAGCACCTGGCCCGCTTCCCCCATCAGCTCCCCCGGCAGGTTGCCGACCCACTGCAGCAGGTTGGTCTGCAGCAGCCAGACGGCTATCCCCACCAGCAGGGCGCCTATGGGGGCGAGCAGCAGGAACAGCTGGGAGTGCTGCCAGGCGGCCTCGTACTCCTCGGCACCGAGCCGGTGACCGAGCAGGGTGGAGCAGGCCACCGCCAGCCCGAAGAAGAGGGATATAAGGATGCTCTCCAGGGTGCCGAGGGTGGTCATGATGGCCAGGGAGTCGGTGCCGAGGTGAGCGTAGAGGAAGCCGTAGAGCAGCATGCCGAAGGCCCAGAGCCCGTCATGGAACAGGAGCGGCAGGGCGATCAGGGTGAAGCGCACCACCTCCTTGCGCCCAAAGGCGTCCCACCAGTCCTGTCTGCGCGGCACCAGGCGCGGCTCCTGACGCAGCACATAGATGAGCAGCAGCGCCGTCTGCAGCAGTCGTGAAATGGTGGTGCCCCAGGCCGAGCCCGCGACCCCCATGGCCTCGAAGCCGAAGTTGCCGAAGATGAGGGCGTAGTTGAGGATGACGTTGGCGATGATGGCAATGATGCCGATCCTGGTCGGCGCCGCCGCGTTGCCCACCGAGCGCAGGGCCGCCTCCAGGGGCACGACTATGGCGGTGCAGAGGATGGTAGCGCCTGTGATCATCAAAAACTCGTCGGCCAGCAGACGCAGCGCGGGATCCTGGCTGGCAAAGCCGAGCACGCTGCCCGGCGAGAGCACATAGACGAGGGCAAACGGCAGGCTCACCAGCAGGGCGCCCACCAGGGCCAGGGCCAGGGAGCGGCGCACCCCGGCCAGCTCGCCCCGGCCATAGTATTGCGCCGCCAACACCGAGACCCCGCCAGAGAGCCCCGCTATCACCAGCAGGTTGAAGAAGAAGACCCGGTTACCCAAGCCGACCGCCGCCACAGCCGTGGTGCCAAGCTGGCTCACCATCATGATGTCGATGAGACCGAGCAGGGAGAACATCATGGATTGCAGCGACACCGGCAGGGCCAGCCGCCACAGTCGGGTCATGAACTCACGATCGGTGGTTTGTTTTAAAATCGCTTGCCAATAATTCATTTATGTTAACCGGGTATGTGAAAAGCAAGGTTTGTCATGGGTATGATAGGGGTAGTGGCGGGAGGCTTCACTGTGAGCACCTCTCGGCTTTCTTGTTCAAAACTATCATGTTGAGGCGTTATGGCATTTGTCAGCGAGTGTCTTGAGATAGCTCCCGGCTGCGAGGAGCGGATGCTGGGGCGCGAAGGCTTGCCCCTGCTGGGGGAGGCAGGCATCTTCCTGACCGGCCTCTCCCGCTTGCGGGATCATTACCTTATTCGTCGCAACAGACCCGAGTTCCACATCCTGATGGTGAGCCACGACGAGGGCGGGGCCCTGCTGACGGATCAGGGGGAGCAGCCCATCCCCGCGGGCTCGCTCATCTTCCTGCCGGCGGCCGTGCCGGGGGGGCTCAGGCTCATTGGCGAGGGCTGGCAGACAAGCTGGATCCTGCTGGATGACGTGCCGCGCTGGCAGCACCTGCATCGGCTAGGCCACCGGATCTGGCAGGGGGAGGAGGGGGATCAGCTCTACCATCTGCTCAGCCTGATGCAGGGGGAGGGGGTGCGATCGCCCTTGCAGCCCCAGCTGCTCAGCCTGTTGCTGGCCCTGCTGGACAGGACCCTGCAGGGGGAGGTGCGCGGCACCCCCGAGCTCAGGCTGCAGGCGCTGTTTCGCCAGGTGGAGGCGCGCCTCGATGAACCCTGGAGCGTAACCCTGCTCGCTAGCCAGATGGCCTGCTCTGTGCCCCATCTGCATCGGCTCTGCCGGCAGGTGTTCGGCATGGGGCCCATGGCCTGGCTGACTCAGCTTCGGATGAACAAGGCGCGCCAGCTGCTGCTCTATACCAACTGGCCGCTGGCTGAGCTGGCCAGCCGGGTCGGTTACAGCGACGGCGCCAACTTTGCGAACCGTTTTCGCCGCCTCACTGGTCAGACCCCCGGCGCCTTTCGTCGCCTGGGTCGCAAACCTGTTGTCACTGAGGTGCAAACCCTTTGAAATTGTTGGCCCAAGCCCATAGGATCGGCGGGCCACACAGTCAAGGTACAGATCCATGTTTGAAGATAATAATCAGAAACGTCCCCTCTACATTCCCTACGCCGGCCCGGCCCTGCTGGAAACCCCGCTGCTCAACAAGGGCAGTGCCTTCACCAGCGAGGAGCGCAGCAGCTTCAATCTGGAAGGCCTGCTGCCCCAGAACATCGAAACCATCGAAGAGCAGGCGGAACGCGCCTATCGCCAGTTCATGGCGTTTGGCAACGACATGGACAAGCACATCTATCTGCGCAACATCCAGGACACCAACGAAACCCTGTTCTATCGCCTGCTGAACAACCACCTGACCGAGATGCTGCCGGTCATCTACACCCCGACCGTGGGCAAGGCGTGCGAGGAGTTCTCCAACATCTACCGCCGTGCCCGCGGCCTCTTCATCTCCTATCCGGACAAGGACAGGATCGATGACATGCTGCAAAACGCCACCAAGCAGAACGTCAAGGTGATAGTGGTCACCGACGGCGAGCGGATCCTGGGCCTCGGGGATCAGGGCATAGGCGGCATGGGCATCCCCATCGGCAAGCTCTCCCTCTACACCGCCTGCGGCGGCATCTCCCCCGCCTACTGCCTGCCGGTGGTGCTGGACGTGGGCACCAACAACCAGCAACTGCTCAACGATCCCTTCTACATGGGCTGGCGCCATCCGCGCATCTCGGGCGAGGAGTACGACGAGTTCGTCGATGCCTTCATCCAGGCGGTCAAGCGCCGCTGGCCCGAGATCCTGCTGCAGTTCGAGGACTTCGCCCAGGGCAATGCCACCCCGCTGCTCAACCGCTACAAGGACGAGCTCTGCTGCTTCAACGACGACATCCAGGGCACCGCCGCCGTGACGCTCGGCAGCCTGATCGCCGCCTGCAAGGCCTCGGGGGCCAAGCTCTCCGAGAAGCGGGTCGCCTTCCTCGGTGCGGGCAGCGCCGGCTGCGGCATCGCCGAGCAGATAGTGGCGCAGATGAAGGCCGAAGGGCTAAATGATGCGGAGGCCCGCGGCCGGGTCTTCATGGTGGACCGTTTCGGCCTCATCACCGACAAGATCCCCAACCAGCTCGACTTCCAGCGCAAGCTCTCCCAGCCGCTGGAGCGGATCAAGGAGTGGCCGGTGGGGGACAACATCTCCCTGCTGGAGGTGATGGAGCACGGTCGTCCGGACATCCTGATCGGGGTCTCCGGCCAGCCTGGCCTGTTCACCGAAGAGGTGGTCAAGACCATGCACAAGCATTGCTCCCGCCCCATCATCTTCCCGCTCTCCAACCCCACCTCCCGGGTGGAGGCGACGCCGGCGGATCTCATCCGCTGGACCGACGGCCAGGTGCTGGTGGCCACCGGCAGCCCGTTCGCGCCGGTGGAGTACAAGGGCAAGCGCTACGTCATCGCCCAGTGCAACAACTCCTTCATCTTCCCGGGGATAGGCCTTGGCGTCATCGCCTCGGGCGCCACCCGGGTGACCGACGCCATGCTGATGTCCGCCAGCCGGGCGCTGGCGGAGTGCTCGCCGCTGGTAAAGGGAGAGGAGGGCTCCTTGCTGCCGGATCTGGCGGATATCCATCGGGTCTCCCGCTACATCGCCAAGATGGTGGCCAAGACCGCCATGCTGCAGGGCAAGGCGGTACAGACCCCTGATGATGTGATAGATCAGGCCATCGAGGCGAACTTCTGGCGGCCGGAATACCGCCGCTATCGTCGCACTTCGTTCTGATCGAAGAGGCCGCAAAAGCAGAAGGGATGCGCAAGCATCCCTTTTTTTGTGCACGGCAGAGGCGGATGAGGGGTTATTGTGCCGGTTGCTCGGCAGCAGGTTCGGCCGCGGGCTCGGTGGCCGCTGGTGCGGCGGCCTGCACGCCGGTCACCCGGATCTCGACCCGGCGATCCGGGGCCAGGCAGTCGATGAGGGCGGCTCTCGCCTTGACGTCATCGCACTGGGTACCGGTGACCGGATTGCTCTCGCCATTGCCCTGGATGCTCACCTTGTCGGCGGGCAGCCCCTTGCCGATGAGGAAGTTGGCGACCGTGCTGGCGCGGGCCTCCGATAGGGCCTGATTGTTGGCATCCGAGCCGATGCGGTCGGTATAGCCCATCACCAGGGCGTTGCCATCCTTGGGCTTGACGTCGACTATCTGCTGGTAGAGATCGTCCAGGGCGGCCATGCCTTCCGGCTTGAGCTCGGCCTTGCCGAAGGCAAACAGCACGTCAGAGCTCAGGTTGAAGGTCTGATCCACCGGCTCGGGAGGCGGCGGCGGGGTCACCACCAGGGGGGCGGCCACCGGCACTGCGGCCACGGTGCGGTTGGGGTGCAGCACCAGCTCCAGGGTGGCGGTGCTGATGTCGCTGACCCAGCGCTGGGTGCCGCTGCCCAGCTTGTCGTTGTCAGGATCGTCCCCGACCCGCACCAGGTAGCGGTAGCGCGCCTGGATGTCGACCCAGTCGGTGAGCCTGGCGGTCAGCCCCAGACCCGCCAGCGGGGCCAGGTTGTCATCGCCGCCGTTGACGGAGTCGACGTGGTAGAGATAGCCGCCACCTTCGGCGAACACCGAGAAGATGTCGCCAAGGGGCAGTCTGCCTATCACCGACAGGGTGGCACCCTGGCTGTTGAAGTCGTTGCCGGCGATGTCCCAGTCACCGGTCGACAGATAGCCGAGCTCGGCGCCCAGGTTTTCGGTGAAGTTGTAACCGACAAAGGCATCGATGGCGGTGGCGTCCTTGTCGACCCCCTGGCTGAAATCATTGATGTCGTGGGCGATGGCCCAGCCTCCCCCTGCCCCTATATACCAGTCGTGCATAGGCGCCGCCTGGGCGGCACTCGTCGCCAATGCCAATGCAATCCACACGGGTTTCAGTCTTATGTTCATCGCGTATCCTCGTCGATGTTGGGTGTTATAGGGCTCCCAGCCCTTTGTTATGTATAGCCACCATTATGTATAGGCGATATAAGAGGTTTAACCACTTAAGTGGCGCATCTATATGGAAAATTTGTGAGGAAGCAGGCAAGTGTGGCGCCTTGGGCAGGCGTGGAGGACAACAAAAAAAGGGGCCGTACGGCCCCTTTTTTTCAGGTGCGGATTGACCGCTTACTGCTGGACTTCCTGCACGCCGGTGACGCGCACTTCGACGCGGCGATCCGGTGCCAGGCAGGCGATCAGCTGGTTCTTGCCCTTGACGCCGTCACACTGGGTGCCGGTGACCGGGTTCGCTTCGCCACGGCCTTCGATGGCGACCTTGCCTGCCGGCAGACCCTTGCCGACCAGGAAGTCGGCCACGGTGCGGGCACGGGCTTCGGACAGCTTCTGGTTGTAGGCGTCGGAACCGATACGGTCGGTGTAACCGACTACCACGGCGCTGCCATCTTTCGGCTGAACGTCAACGATCTGCTGATACAGGGTGTTGAGGGCGGCAGTCCCTTCCGGCTTCAGGGTGGATTTGCCGAAGGCAAACAGCACGTCAGAGCTCAGGGAGAAGTTCTTGTCGACCATGACGGGCTCGGGAACCGGCTCGGGAGCCGGTGCGGCCACTGGGGCTACATAGGCCTTGCGGTTCGGGTGCATCACCAGTTCCACGGTGGCGACGCTCATGTCGGTCTTCCAGGTCTTCTGCTCGTCACCCAGATCCCAGATGTAGCGGTAGCGGGCCTGCAGATCGAGCAGATCGGAGACCTTGGCGGTCAGACCCAGGCCGGCCAGGGGCGAGGTGCCGTTGTCGCTCTCGCCATTGCCGTTGACATGGTTGAAGTAGGCACCGCCTTCGGCGAACACGGAGAAGATGTCACCCAGCGGCAGACGGCCAAGGGCGGACAGGGTCGCACCTTGGGTCTTGAAGTCGACGCCATCGACGCCACCCTTGCCTGCGTAGAGGTAACCGAGCTCGGCCGCGTAGTAATCGTTGAAGTTGTAACCGCCGAACAGGGAGATCGCGGTGGCGTCCTTGTCAGCATCCAGACCGAAGGAGTCCAGGTCATGGCCATAAGCCCAACCTGCACCCATACCCGTGTACCAGTCATCAGCCGCCTGGGCGGTGGAAGTTCCCATGGCTGCAATAGCCAGAGCAATCAGGGTTGGAGCCACTTTCATTTTCATCATTTTATCCTCGTTGAGTTGCCGTGCTATGGGCGTACTGCGCACTCTTTGTTATACCGATCGCAGATGACACTTCATGTTGTCATGTTGCGATTCCGTGATCTCGTCACGGACGGCTTGAATAAAAAATGGATGGTAACCTGGATTCTCATGAAGCTGTTTCTCCATGGACAACTAACCGGGCAATGGGGACTTTTAATAGTTCATCCAATGTCTTACAAGCGTTGCTACTGTATTCTTTTGAATCGGCTTGATCAAGTTTCTGGTCAGATATGCAGCGCTGGCACGACGGGGCGCGGCCTGATCAGAGAGGGGGCGGGGAGAGTGTGATGAGACAGAGGGTGACGTTTGAGGCGACAGACATGCAAAAGGGGATGCCGTGGCATCCCCTTTTCGCGTTATCTGAGCGGAGTCAGATTACTGCTGAACTTCCTGTACGCCGGATACGCGTACTTCTACGCGACGGTCCGGGGCCAGGCAGGAGATCAGCTGAGCCTTGGCGGTTACGCCGTTGCACTTGGTGCCGGTAACCGGGTTGGCTTCGCCACGACCTTCGATGGCAACCTTGCTGGCAGCCATACCCTTGCTGACCAGGAAGTTGGCAACGGTGCGGGCACGGGCTTCAGACAGCTTCTGGTTGTAAGCGTCGGAACCGATACGGTCGGTGTAGCCAACAACAACGGCGTTGCCGTCTTTCGGCTGGAACTCGACGATCTGCTGGTACAGAGCGTTCAGGGCTTCCACGCCTTCGGCCTTCAGGCTGTCTTTGCCAAAGGCAAACAGCACGTCGGAGTTCAGGGCGAAGTTCTTTTCAACGATCTGCGGAGCAGGAGCCGGCGCTTCTTCAACAACAGGAGCCGGAGCCGGCGCTACGTAGGAAGTACGGAACGGGTGGTAAACGGCTTCCAGGGTCGCAACGCTCTGGTTGGACTTGTAGCGTACGTTGTCGGCGTGCAGGTCAGCCACGTCCCACATGTAGCGGTAACGAGCTTGCAGATCCAGCGCGTCGTTGACCTTGTAGGTCACACCGGCACCGGCCAGCGGGGATACCTTGGTATCGCTGGTGCCCATACCGTCGGTGTGGCCCCAGTAGGCGCCAGCTTCACCGAACAGGGAGAAGTCGTTGCCCAGCGGCAGACGAGCGATACCGGACAGGGTGGCACCCTGGCTCTCGTAACGGTTGCCATCGGTGTTGCCACGGCCGGTGTACTGGTAGCCCAGTTCGGAACCGAAGTACTCGTTGAAGTTGTAACCAACGAAGGCATTGGCAGCAGCCGCGTCTTCTTCACCAGTGTTCACGCCTTCGATCTTGTTCAGACCGTTGAAGTGAGTTGCACCGACACCGGCACCGAAGTAGATATCATCAGCGGCGTGTGCAGCAGTTGCACCCATGGCAGCCATGGCGATGGCGATCAGGGAAGGAGCCATTTTCATCATAAAATTAATCCTCGTTGAGATGGCACGTTGTTCACGTGCTTCGCACTTTGTAATTTATGTAAGCTGCTGGCTCTGCCGGGCAACAAGGGTTGCGCCGAGCAGGGATCCTAGATCCATCCAGGAGGCACGTTATCTGGGTGCACAGGTGGGCGAGTTGCACTATCGAGAGCGCATACTTCGCCACGAACAGCCGATGTCATTCCGATGACGTGGCGCACTTTATGCTCATTTCAAAACATGATCAAGCTCACAGATAATCTGTGGGGCAGATTGTGTCGTATGGATAACTGGCTGTTTATCTGGATTTATTAGTGATCCAAGTAGGCGCGATGCAGCTTTCGCTCAAGCTTCATATAGGCCTCAACCCAAGCGTGCTGCGGGGTGGCGATAGCGTCCCTGGCCGCAAACACCGCGAGATAGTCGGCCTCGGTTGCTTCGCACAGCAAGGGTGTGAAGCCGAGTAAAAAATGGCGGGCGAGATAGGGGTCCAGGGGCCAGATATTGAGGATGGCCCTGGCCACCGGCTGAATCGCGGCTGAACAGATGAAATGTTGATGGCCGGCTTCAAGCCACTGGGCCATCTCCTGCAGGCCCTGCTCGGGCACCAGCCCACCATCCCCTTTTTCCGTCGCCAGTGTCATGCGGTTACCATTGCCGAGCAGCAGGCTGCCATCTGGCTGCAGGACGCCGTCGTGGCTGCGCAGGGGCAGGGGGGCGGCCTGCTCGAGATAGAGGCTGCACTTGTCCGGAAGGGAAGCCAGTACGGATGCGGCCTCGCTCTGCATGGCGGCGGGCAGCCAGAGAGCCTCGGCCCGGGTTTGCTGACTCTGACGGAGCTGGCGGGGGAGGGAATCGGGGTCTGAATCCGGGTGAAGTCGGGAGATGATGCCGGGAAATGCCATGCTGAATACTCTCTAAGGGATAACCGGCGAATTATACGAGTTATGGCCGTGGCAACAATAAAGGTTTCTCTTCGAGACTGTTTACCTGAGGCGACTCTGCGATTACCATCCCCGAGGTTTGTTAGGGTTGTCGTCGAAAGACGCTTATTAAAGATAGAGGCTCGACCATAACGAGTCCGTTCAAAACTGATACACTTGACTACGAGTCGTCGCGAAAAATAAAGGTGGAGTGAATCCGCCGAACGGAGTATGGAACACATGAATTCAAATATCGTAACTGTTGGCAAGAAGATCCGTCAGATCCGCGAAGCGGTTGGCCTGAGCCGTCCCAAGTTTGCCGATCTGCTGGGCGTCCCCCCGACTACCCTGAAGAACTATGAACTGGGTTACCGTGAAGTTGGAGGCGCCTTCCTGGTCGCCCTGGCTCATCACCCGGAACTGCACAAGTTCACCCTCTGGCTGCTGGCCGACAAGAAAGTCGCCGAAATCGGTCAGATCGGTCCGGACGATATTGCCAAGGCTTGATTGCCTGAGCCTTGATAAAAATGCCGCCCGCGAGGCGGCATTTTTTATTTGTCAAAACAGGCATTTATTTAAATACAGAGTGCGTTGTGTGCTTCATGTGGCGATTTCAACTAAATCACCTTGGCAAGCTGGATTAATCCCCGGAAAATTCCGACCCTTTAATTTCAGGCCCCTGATCCACAAAGCGAGACACGCATGAGCAATACCCTTCCCAAAGCCAGAGATGGCTTTACCAGCACCTTCGGCGTGCTTGCCGCGACCCTGGGCTCGGCGGTCGGCCTTGGCAACATCTGGAAGTTTCCCTATCTGACCGGGGAAAATGGGGGCGCCGGTTTTCTGCTGGTCTATGTCATCGCCACCCTGCTGGTGGGGCTGCCGGTGATGATCTCGGAGATCATGCTGGGGCGTCAGGCGAAATCCGATGCGGTGAGCGGGCTCATCAAGCTGGCGCCCAAGGGACAACCCTGGTGGCTGATCGCGGCCATGGGGGTGAGCGCGGCCTTCCTCATCATGTCGTTTTACTCCGAAGTGGCGGCCTGGGTGTTTGCCTACATCTTCAAGGCGGCCAGCGGCGAGATCCTCTCGACCGATCCCGCCGTCACGGGGGCGGCCTTCAATTCGCTCATCACGGATCCCTTGCAGAGCCTGCTGTGGCAGTGGCTGGTGCTGGCGCTGATGGGAGGCATATTGCTGATGGGGGTGTCGAAGGGGATAGAGGCCGTCACCAAGCGGCTGATGCCGGTGCTCTTCATCCTGCTGCTGGTGATCGGCATTCGCAGTCTGACCCTGCCCGGGGCGAGCGAGGGGCTGAATTTCCTGTTCTCCCCCGATTTTTCCAAGGTCACCGCCGGCGTGGTGTTGACTGCCATGGGGCTGGCCTTCTTCAAGCTCTCCATCGGCATGGGCTGCATGATGACCTATGGCAGCTACTTTCGGGACGATCAGCACATACCGCTCACCACGGTCCGGGTGATGTGCGCCGATCTGTTCGTCTCCATGCTGGCGGGGATCGCCATCTTCCCGGCGGTGTTTGCCTTCGGCTTCGAGCCGACCGCCGGCCCCTCCCTGCTGTTCATCACCATTCCGGCGGTGTTTGCCAGCATACCGTTCGGCCACCTCTTCATGGTGCTCTTCTTCGTGCTCTCCGCCATCGCGGCCACGGGGGCCATGCTCTCCATTCTGGAAGTGCCGGTCTCGGTGCTCTCCGAGCGTTTCCACATGAGCCGAAGAAGGGCGACCCTGATCAACCTGCTGGTGCTGGGGGCGGTCGGATCGACCTGTGCGCTCTCCAACAGCACGCTGGCGGACGTGCAGATAGCCGGCAAGACCTTCTTCGATCTGTTCGACTTCGTCTCTTCCAATGTGCTGATGCCCCTTGGCGGCATCTTCCTCTGCCTGTTCGTGGGCTGGGTCTGGGGCTTCGAGCGGATGAAGGCGGCGCTGACCAATGGGGGCGAGCTGGAGCTGGCCATCCTCAAGCCGCTGTTCTTCATCATCCGCTACGTGTCGCCGCCGCTCATCCTGATCGTCATGCTCAAGGGGCTGGGGCTGTTCTGACCTCACGGTCCGGACAGAAAAAGAGCGCCTGATGGCGCTCTTTTTCATTGGGGTGTCCCGATGGTGCCCTCATATCAGGCCGAGTCGGGAGAGCTCCTCCTTGAGCTGGTCCAGGTTGCGCTCGACGCAAGCCTCCCCCTCGTTGATGGCATCGCTGGCACGGTGGAAGTCCATGATGGAGAGGCTGCCAAGGCGCGGACAGAGCTGGATCTCGGGGGGATCCCCGGCCATGCGGGCGCGGGTGATCCGCTCCTGCATGATGTTGATGGAGCCCGTCATCACCCCCCACATGCCGGGAGTGCTGGGTTCTCCCCGGCCCAGCCACTGGCTGAAGATCCCTCCCGGGGCGGGCTCGTCCGGCTCGTCGGTCCAGGGCTGATGCAGGTCGGTGTTGAGGTTGACGGCGATCACCACCTCGGCCCCCATGGCCCGGGCCAGGGAGATGGGCACAGGGTTGACCACGGCGCCATCCACCAGCCAGCGATCATCAACCCGGGTCGGGGTCAGAATGCCGGGCATGCCGCAGGAGGCGCGCACGCACTGGCGCAGTGGCCCCTCTTGCAGCCAGATCTCGCGGCCGGTATCGAGCTCGGTGGCGACGCAGGCGAAGGGCAGCGGCAGGCTCTCGATGGCGGGATCCCCCAGGTGGCTGGCGGCGATGCCAAACACCTTGTCACCGCGGAACAGGCCGCCGGAGAGGGCGGGATCGAGCAACCCCATCACCTGCAAGCGGCTGAAGCCGCGCACCCAGGACTCCAGCTTGTCCAGCTCGCCGGCGGCATAGGCGGCACCGACGAAACTGCCGATGGAGCAGCCGGCCACCAGATCCGGTTTGACTCCGAGGCGCTCCAGCGCCCGTATGATGCCGATGTGCGCCCATCCGCGGGCGGCGCCGCTGCCAAGGGCCAGGCCAAGGCGGGGTTTTCGTGCCACTGTGCGTCTCCTGTTGTGAGTTGGGGTTCCAGCTTACTCCTGCTTCTCCTGTGCGTCACCCTGCCAGCCTTCGCTGCGGTTGCGGCCATTGGCCTTGGCCCGATAGAGGGCGAGATCGGCACGGCGGATGACCTCCTGCAGACGAACGCCGGGGCCCTGGCGGCAATGGCCCAGGCTGACGGTCACCCTCAGCTCGGGGGCTATCTCGGCCCAGTCGTGTTCCGCAATGCGTAGCCGCAATTGTTCGGCAAGCTGAGCCAGGGGGAGATCCCTGTCTGCGACCAGCAGCAGAAACTCCTCGCCGCCCCAGCGGACCAGGATGCTGCCTCTCCCCAGCAAGGGTCGGCATATCCGCACCAGCTGGATCAGTACCTGATCGCCCACCCCGTGACCGAAGCGATCGTTGACCAGCTTGAAGTGATCGCAGTCGAACATGATGGCGCCGATATGGGTGGTGCCAGCCAGGGCGTGCCGTTGCTCGAAGGCGTTGAAATGGTGGCGATTGAAGGCGCCGGTGAGGGCATCGTGACGGGACAGGTAGTTCAGCTGCCGGTTCAGCAACCGGGCTCTGAGGCTGGAGATGGCGGCCACCACCAGGCAGAGCAGGGTGAGCAGCGCCGTGGCGGACTGCCAGATCAGTGTCTGCAGCAAGGGCAATAGAGGAATACGGTGGATCAGGGTCAGCGGGGTGCCGGGAATGGCATGGGTGAGCTGGAAGGCTCCCTGTTGCCAGTGATAGCCATCCTGCGCCTCGTCAGGGGTCAGGGGCGGCGCCGTGCCCGGCTGGCTGCGAGCCAGGATCTGCCTGTGCTGGTTGACCAGAAACAGGGTACCCGCCTGGGGGGCGGGTTGACGCAGATGCTGCTCGAGGCGACCGAGCAGGATGTCGATGCTGATCACCCCGACCAGGGTCTGTGCCTTTGTAATGGGTTGGGACAGGGTGATCATTTGCCCCTGTCCGGCGAGATCCTGATAGGGGCGTGACAGGGTGGCGTTCCGGGTGTGGGATTGCTGTGCCAGGGCGTCTTGCCAGAAGGACTTCTGATAGATGGCTGGATCGAAACGAAACTGGCTCGAGGGCACCCAGGGATAGAGGTAGATAAAATGATCTACCCCGGTGAAATAGATCCAGGCTGCCTCCTTGCCCAGTATCTTGCTGGTGGTCGAGAGCAGGGGAGAGAGGCTGAGCGCCAGATGAAATCTGTCTTCTCGCTCGCTGCCTGGGGCCGGCAGCGGGCCCTGACCGGTCAGATTGCCAGTGAGGCCGGCAGGCAGATCGGCAGGCACCTTGTCCAGCGTGATCCCGAGCGCAGGCGTGACCTGCAGAGCCCGGTAGAGCTGGTGGGTCAGGGGGGACTGGGAATGGCTGCGCAGGCGTTCCTCGGCTTGACCACGCATGGCTTCAAGAAAGGTCTCCATCTGCTGGAACTGGGATCCCAACCGGGCCGCCGTGTGGATGGTGTCGCGTCGATTCAGGTCGGTGATCTGGGTGAAGGTGTGTTGCAGCGAGAGCGCCAGCAGGAGTGTCACCAAGACCAGCACCAGCCATTGCAGACGGCGATACCTGGCGAGGGGATGAGGCAGTTTGGACATGGGCAGACCGGGACCATGAGTGATATCGGTGCATCAGTTTAGGGCAGAAACGTCTCAGCGTCCCCGTCAGTGGCGAGTTTGATGATCTATCCCATGGGCTGTTACGTTTTGTCACATTTATACATAGTCACGGCATAGTCAGGGGGTAACATGGTGCCATCATTGATGAAGTTCCCTCTTCTTCTTATCTCTTACCTTGCATGGATTGTTTGATGAAAATGCGCGTATGGCTGTGGCTTGTTCCTCTTCTCCTGCTGCTGGGGGCCGGCACCTGGGCTCTCCGGCAGGCCAAACCGGTCAGCAAGCCCGAGCCCAGACAGGTCAACATCAGGGCGGAAACGGTCAGGCAGAGCCTGGCGGAGCCTTCCATCAAGCTGGTCAGCAAGCTGGCGGCCAATCGCTCCGTGGTGGTCAGCCCCGAGGTCACGGGACGCATCGTCAGGATTGCGGTGCGCTCCGGTCAGCGGGTCAAGCAGGGGGAGACCCTGATCGCCCTGGATGCGGGCAAGCAGCAGGCCGAACTCGCCGAGCAGAGCGCCAGCGTGCGCGACGAGAGCCGCAAGCTGCGGGACATGCGCCGACTGGTGGCGCGCGGTGCCATCACCACCTCTGAGCTGGAAGGGCAGGAGGCGACCGTGGCCCAGGCCCAGGCCCGGGTCGACGCGGCGCGCTATGAGCTGTCATTGCGTACCCTGGCGGCCCCCTTCGACGGCACCGTCAGCCTGATCGATCTCAGCGAAGGGGCCCTGGTCAACAGCGGCGACGTGCTGCTCCACCTGGACGAGCTGGCCAGATTGCGGCTCGATCTGGCGGTGCCGGAGCGCTACCTCTCCCTCCTCAAACCCGGCATGACGGTGACGGCCACCAGCTCGGCCTGGCCGGATCAATCCTTCTCCGGCGTGCTGGAAACCCTCGACAGCCGCGTTTCCAACGATACCCAGAACATCAAGGCGCGGGTCATCCTTCCCAACCCGGACGGCCAGCTGAGGCCCGGCATGCTGATGAATGTAGATCTCTCTCTGCCCGCCCAGAAGATGACCCTGATCCCCGCCCAGTCGGTGGAGTATGCGGGGGAGCTTCGCTTCGTCTACCGCCTGGAGGCGGACGGCCGGGTGAAACGCATTCCGGTGGAGCTTGGCGATACCCATGGCGAGGAAGTGTGGGTCATCAAGGGGCTGAACGTCGGCGATCGCATCGCGGTGGAGGGGCTGGTCAACCTGCGTGACGGTGCCCTGGTCCGCGACCTGACCGAGGTAAAAGGCTGATGTGGCTCTCCGATATCTCAGTGCGCCGCCCCCTGGTGGCGGTGGTCATCAGTGCCCTGCTCACCGTATTCGGCCTGGTGGCCTTCGCCAAGCTGACGGTGCGGGAGATGCCGGACGTGCAGACGCCGTCCGTCTCCATCACCACCACCTATGAGGGGGCGGCCCCCGAGGTGATGGAGAGTCAGGTCACCAAGCCCATCGAGGATCAGCTCTCCGGCATCAGCGGCATCAAGAACATCAACTCGGTGACCCGCAAGGGACGATCCTCCATCACGGTGGAGTTCAAGCTCGGCTGGAACATGCTGGAGGGGACCTCGGATGTGCGTGACGCCATCTCCCGGGCCAGACCCAAGCTGCCGGACGAGGCGGACGAGCCCATGGTGACCAAGGACAACGGCAACGGTGACGTGGCGATCTGGCTCAACTTCAGCAGCACCCAGATGGACCGCACCGCCATGACCGACTACGCCAATCGCATGCTGGTGGATCCCTTGAGCCTGGTGGACGGGGTGAGCGAGGTGCAACTCTCCGGCGATCTGACCCAGGTGATGTATGTGAGGCTGCGCCCCGCCGACATGGCGGCCCGCGGCATCACGGTGGCCGACGTGCAGGATGCCCTCAAGCGGGAGAACATAGAGCTGCCCGGGGGGGAGATCCGCAACAACAGCATGACAATGGCGGTGCAGATCGCCCGCCTCTACCACAGCGCCGAGGATTTTCGCGCCCTGCCGGTCAAGACGGCCGTCAATGGCCAGAGCATCTACCTGGCGGACATCGCCGACGTGGAGGTGGGGGCCAAGAACGAAGACAGCGCCTATCAGCGCAACGGCCGCGAGAGCCTGGGGATAGGCATAGTCGCGCAATCCACCGCCAACCCCCTGGCGGTGGCCCAGGGCATAGAGCGCAAGATGACAGAGATGCAGCGCTTCCTGCCGGAAGGCGCCACCCTGGAGGTGGACTACGACTCCACCGTCTTCATCAAGCAGGCCATCGACGAGGTGTACGAGACGCTGGCCATCAGCGCCGTGCTGGTGGTGGCCGTGCTCTACCTCTTCCTCGGGCAGGGGCGCACCACGCTCATTCCTGCCATCACGGTGCCGGTGTCGCTCATTTCGGCCTTCATCGGCGCCTGGTATCTCGGTTTCTCCATCAACCTCATCACCCTGCTGGCGCTCATTCTCGCCATCGGCCTGGTGGTGGACGACGCAATCGTGGTGGTGGAGAACATCCACCACCACCTGCAGCGAGGGGAATCCCCCCTGATGGCGGCCTGGCACGGCACCCGGGAGGTGGGCTTTGCCGTGGTGGCCACCACGGCCGTGCTGGTGATGGTGTTCGTGCCCATCGCCTTCATGGAGGGCATGGTGGGGCGGCTCTTTACCGAGTTTGCGATCCTGCTATCGCTCGCGGTGCTCTTCTCCTCCCTGGTGGCGCTCACCCTGACCCCGGCCATGGGCTCCTGGCTGATGCGTACAGTCGACAAGCCCAATGCCATGACGGCGGCGCTGGATCGGGGACTCGGCCGGGTGGAGGTACTCTATCGCCGCCTGCTGGGCGCCGTGCTGCGCCGATCCGTCTGGATGCCGCTGGTGCTGCTGCTCTGCCTCGGCGGCATCGGCGCCCTGTTTGGCAAGTTGCCCGCGAGCCTGACTCCCACCGAAGATCGGGGTGTCATCTATGTGTTCGTGAAAGGGGCCGAAGGCACCAGCATAGAGCGGATGAAGCGCAACATGCAGCAGGTGGAGGCCGCCATCATGCCGCTGCTCGGCAAGGGGGTGGTGCAGGCCATGAGTTTCAGCACCCCGGCCTTCGGGCGCGGCGGCGATCAGACCGGCATGGTCATCATCCAGCTCACCGACTGGGCGGTGCGGGACGAGACCGCCACCGAGTTTGGCCGCAGCTTGAGCGGGCGGCTGGCCGGCATTCCGGATGTGATGATCCGCACCTTCCAGCCCGGATTCAGGGGCGGCTCCACCGCCGCCGTGCAGTTCGTGCTGCAGGGCTCCGACTATGGGGAGCTCTATCAGCAGGGGCTGGCGCTGCAACAGGCCGCCGGCCAGAGCGGGCTGATGCTGACCCCGGATCTCGACTACGCCGAGAAGACCCCTGAGCTGCAGGTGACCATAGAGCGGGAGCGGGCCAGCCAGCTCGGCATTCCTGTCTCCACCGTGGCCAGCTCGCTTCAGGCCCTGCTCGGCGGCGTCAGCCAGACCACCTATGTGGACAGGGGGGAGGAGTATGACGTCTACCTGAGGGCCAACCAGACCCAGTTCAACGGCATCTCGGACGTCAGCCGTATCTATCTCAAGGCCGCCAATGGCGAGATGGTGAGCCTCTCCACCCTGGCCACCGTCACCCAGGTGGCGAGCCCGCAGCGGCTCAACCACTACCAGCGCCAGAAGGCCATTGCCCTCACCGCGGACGTGGCCCCAGGCCACACCCTGGGGGAGGCGCTCGACTTCCTCGATGGCTGGGCAGGGGAGCATCTGCCGAGCGGCATGACGGTGGATTACGCCGGTGAGTCCAAGGATTATCGCGACAATCAGGGGGAGATGGTGATGGTGTTCGGCCTCGCCCTGCTGGTGGTCTATCTGGTGCTGGTGGCCCAGTTCGAGAGCCTGCTGACCCCGACCGTGGTGATGGTGACAGTGCCACTCGGCATCTTCGGCGGCCTGCTCGGCCTCTGGCTGACGGGGCAAGAGCTCAGCATCTACAGCCAGATAGGGATGATCATGCTGATCGGCATGGTGACCAAGAACGGCATCCTCATCGTGGAGTTCATCAACCAGCTGCGCCAGCGGGGGGAATCCTTCGAGGAGGCCATCATAGCCGCCTCGGTGCGCCGTCTGCGGCCCATCCTGATGACCTCCCTGACCGCCATCATAGGCGCCGTGCCGCTGATGGTCTCCATGGGGGCGGGGTATGAGAGCCGGATGGCTGTGGGCACCGTGGTCTTCTTCGGGCTCTCCTTGGCAACCCTGGTCACCCTGCTGATAGTGCCCGCCATCTATCACCTGATCGCCAGACGGGCGGGGATGACGGGGGCGCGGGATCGGCTGGTGGACGAGGCGCTGGCCGAGGGGAACCCCCCGGGTGTAGAGACAGCCCCCGAGAGCCGGGACAAGCCGGCGGCCTGATCCGTCCCCCCATCCGGGGGGCGGGATGCAAAAGAGGATGGCAGCCGAGGCCGGGCTGGTTAGCATATGACCAGTTCCTACAGGGGTCATCTTCCATGCTGCCATCCGCTATCTACGAGCCGCTGCCTTTCCTCTATCTGGGCAGCGGCTTGCTGCTGTTGAGCCTTGCCGGGCAGCCTGCGTTGCTGCTGGCCGGGCTGGCCCTCTATCTGGCCGGTTCGCTCGTCTGGTTCAGGCGCAGTGCCCATCGCAGGCCAGACAAGTCGCGCCAGACGCGGCGACAGGCCTGGCCGCACTGGCTCTACGAGAGCCGCCCCTTCGCCCTCATCCTGCTGGGGGTGCTGATGCTGCGCCTCGCCACTCACCCCGTCTTCCTGGCGCCAGCCTGCATCTGGTGCCTGCTCGGCGGCTATCAGTTGCTGCTGCGCCACCACCACAGGTTCATGCCGGCCCGCTTCTCTCTCTGAGGGCGGTCTCTTCTCCCCTTGTTCTATGGGGGCAAAAAGCCATCGCCCCCGCTCTGCTCTGCCGGTATAATGCGCGACCCGAATTGTTCCAGGTGTTCAAAATGCAGCCGGTTACCCCTCTCTTCTCCTATCCCCGCTACTGGGCCGAGTGCTACGGCACGGCGCCCTTCCTGCCCATGTCCAGAGCGGAGATGGACAAGCTCGGCTGGGACAGCTGCGACATAGTGCTGGTCACCGGCGACGCCTACGTGGATCACCCGAGCTTCGGCATGGCGGTCATCGGCCGCATGCTGGAGTCCCAGGGCTTTCGGGTCGGCATCATCGCCCAGCCAGACTGGTCATCCAAGGATGACTTCATGCGCCTGGGCAAGCCGAACCTCTTCTACGGGGTGACCGCGGGCAACATGGACTCCATGATCAACCGCTACACCTCCGACAAGAAGCTGCGCCACGATGACGCCTACACCCCGGGCGACGTGGGCGGCAAGCGGCCGGACAGAGCCACTCTGGTCTATACCCAGCGCTGCAAGGAGGCCTATAAAGAGGTGCCTGTGGTCATCGGCGGCATAGAGGCGTCGCTTCGCCGTATCGCCCACTACGACTACTGGTCCGAGACCATACGCCGCTCCATCCTGCTGGACGCCAAGGCCGACATCCTCATCTACGGCAACGCCGAGCGGCCGCTTATCGAGGTGGCGCACCGCATCGCGGGTGGCGAGACCATGGAGACCATGCAGGACATTCGCGGCACCGCCGTCATCCGCCGTGAGCCGCTGCCGGGCTGGCGCGGGGTGGATTCGAGCAAGCTCGACCAGATTGGCCGCATCGATCCCATCATGAACCCCTATATGGAAGGGGCGCCTTGCTCGGACGATGAAGGCACGGCGCCGGTGGAGCAGGAGGCCAAGCCCATCCTGGTGCAGCCGCCCAAGCAGAAACCCTGGGAGAAGACTTACGTCAAGCTGCCGGCGTTCGAGCGGGTGAAGGAAGACAAGGTGCTCTACGCCCATGCGTCCCGCATCCTGCATCACGAGACCAACCCCGGCTGCGCCCGTGCGCTCTCCCAGGCCCACGGCGATCGCATCATCTGGGTCAACCCGCCCGCCTTCCCGCTGGAAACCGACGAGATGGACGGCGTGTTCGGCCTGCCCTATCAGCGGGTGCCGCACCCGGCCTATGGCAACGAGAAGATCCCGGCCTACGAGATGATCAAGACCTCGGTCAACATCATGCGCGGCTGCTTCGGCGGCTGCTCCTTCTGCTCCATCACAGAGCACGAGGGGCGCATCATCCAGAGCCGCTCGGAAGAGTCGATCATCAAGGAAATCGAAGAGATCCGCGACAAGGTGCCGGGCTTTACCGGCGTCATCTCGGATCTGGGCGGTCCCACCGCCAACATGTACCGCTTACGCTGCAAGAGCCCCAAGGCCGAGCAGACCTGTCGCCGTGCCTCCTGCGTCTGGCCCACCATCTGCCCGCACATGGACACCGACCACAGCCCGACCATCAACCTCTACCGCAAGGCGCGGGATGTGAAGGGGATCAAGAAGATACTGATCGCCTCCGGGGTGCGCTACGACATCGCGGTGGAAGATCCGCGCTACATCAAGGAGCTGGCCAAGTACCACGTCGGCGGCTACCTCAAGATCGCGCCCGAGCACACCGAGGAGGGCCCCCTCTCCAAGATGATGAAGCCGGGCATGGGCAGCTACTACAGCTTCAAGGAGCTGTTCGACAAGTATTCCAAGGAGGCGGGCAAGCAGCAGTACCTGATCCCCTACTTCATCTCGGCCCACCCGGGGACGACCGACGAAGATATGGTGAATATGGCGCTCTGGGTCAAGACCAACCGCTTCAAGCTCGATCAGGTGCAGAACTTCTACCCGTCGCCGCTGGCCAACGCCACCACCATGTATTACACCGAGAAAAACCCCCTCAACAAGGTGAGTCGCCAGGGCGGGGACGTGTTCGTGGTGAAGGGGGAGCGTCGCCGTCGCCTGCACAAGGCGCTGCTGCGCTACCACGATCCGGCCGGCTGGCCCATGATCCGCGAAGCCCTGCTGGAGATGGGCAAGGGCCACCTGATCGGCAACGGCCCCGACTGCCTGGTGCCGCCGGAAGGGCGCGGCGAGGCCAAGGCCGAGCGCAGCCGCAACAAGGGCTTGAAACCCGCCTTGACCCGCCACAGTGCCATCACCCATCAGCGCAACAACGGGGCCGGCAACAAGGCCGCCCGCAGCGAGGCTGGTACAGCCAATGCCCCGGCAGCCAGCAGAAATGGCGGCAAGGCGGGCAATGGCAAGCCGGTGGGTTCCCAGCTGCAGAAAGGGGCGGCTAATGGCAAACCGGCCGCACAGGGCGAAGGCAAGAGTGCTGGTCAGAGCAAACCGGCCGGCAAACCCGCCCACAAGGGGAAAACCCCGACCCGCGCTGGCTCTGCCAAGCCGGGCGCCAAACCCGCCGCTCAGGGCGGCAAGCCTGCAGCCAAAGGGAGTGGTGCCAAGCGACCGGCTCGGTGAGTTTTCCTGACTGTAAAGCGATAGAAATGAAAAAGGCGACCGAATGGTCGCCTTTTTTAGTTTTATTTATTTAATACTTCTGTATGTATTAGTTTTATATAGGATGGCTCTTTACCTGCTTGTAAGATGGCAATCGGTCCAGAAAATGCCAATGTATTCAAAACTAGTTTGTGGAATAAATTCAAGCAAGATGAAACTTTTTCATGCTCTAGCCTTTCATTAGCTAGATTATTTTCTCTAACCTTGGGGTGAGCACTTTCATTACGAAGTTCTTGCCATAACCTTTTATCCTCCTTCGTAATTACACCTTGAACAATCAATTTTTCTAAAGCTGTAGCCGCTGTAATGGCTTTCCAGTAGCTCACGTTGCTCAGAAGCCTGCCACGTTGGATTTCGGTCAAATGGAGAGTTTTAATCTGCTGCTTTATTTCTGCTATTTCATAAGCTAACTCTACATTTTCCTCGCTAGTCTTGAATGCCGGAATGTAAATATCGTTTAAAAGCCCTTCGATAGCTACCGACAAAGTAAGCATCATAATGCTATTTTTTGATTGAAATGAGAACCACACTCTCTCCCACTGTGAGTAAATACTTTCAAAATGCTTATGATTATTTTTATGTAGATATAATATTTGGTTGAAAAGCATATAATGATAAATAGAGTTTTCACCAACAACATTCGCTACCATCGGGCTAGAAGCGCGTTGGTGCTTTTGGGTGTTATCTACACTGGATATAGTTTCTTGTTTATTTGTTCCCTCGCGTTTTTGTATATAAACAAACTGAGGCATAGATGCGCTTGAAAACCCGATATAAAATTTCAAACACAACAGTAGTACTTCAGGTTCAAAGGATCCAGTAACACAGAACTTCTGTGTAACCAGCCTTTTTAACCATTGATATTGAGTAACCTTCCATATCTAGTACTGTCTGGTTCCAACTGTGTGACTCACTGCCTAGACTAGACACCACGGAATTAGATTTGTTTGCTGGTATGTTGAAATTTTCTGAGAATTCAAAGTACAAGTAGTTATTGTCTGCTGGCTCACATGGTTCAGTAGTGGAATAGGAATAAATAAATGATAAAAAGATGTAGTGATGAGCTGGTGGATGTGATGAGTTAAAATTTACTTGAATTGAAAAACCATCTGATTCATAGATGAATCCACCTATTGTCTGAGCGCGAAGATATAGCGTTTGCCCATTATCTAATGGATCTTTAGGCAGCTTTTCATTAAAAATGCATTTGGTATATTCTCACTTATAGTGCAAATGAACTCCATGTAGATTGTTCCGACACTGTTGATTTTAATAGTGCCGTGCCCCGACATTTTTAATCCATTCTCTATTCGCTGAAATATTTCTACTTGGACACAATGTAGAACCAATTCACCATTACGAAGTTTTTCAATTTCATTGCCTATTGTCATAAAAATACCAACCACTCGATCATTTTGAAAATGCCAGCAGCAAAGAATAATAAGGAAAAAACAGGGGGGCATCCTTTGACATCGAAGATGTTGAACTTCGAAAGCTCAGAAGAAATCTGGAAGTAAGAAAATCTAGTAAGAAAATCTAGGACACCCATCTTTCTGTATGGGGCGTAACGCCACCAAATCCCAGGCTACCGCCCATGGATTACAGCTTCCAATATGCTCCATTGACCAGCGAGGGCAGTGACCCATCGCAGCTCAACAGGTTCTGGATGGCTATGGTAGGCCAAACGAAGCTGGGCCAGCGAGCACAAAACGGAGGTAACCATCAGAAAATCATCGTTTTTTGAACTGCGTCATCAATATGCTTAAACCGGTGCGATAAAGGCGGGCAAGCTGGTGTGGTTGGCTATCGTATTTGGCCTATGGGGAAGGGGGTGGATGACGACGTCCCTTGCGGATCTTTTCCGAGAGCCGACAAATGCGGGATACCCACCTCTTGCTCACATGATCAAACCTGATGCCAGGCGGCTGGCGCGCCGATATCCCTGATTGGGCAGCGATGGAAATAACAAGGGCGACCAGTTGGTCGCCCTTGTGTCATAGGATGGGAGCCGCGAGGCTCACCTTGAATGTCCTCTTATTGCAGATCCGTGCTCAGGCTGGGGGCACCGAAGTTCACCAGACTGGCATGGGAGTGCTCGAAGTACTGTGACCAGAAGTCACCGAGGGCATCCATGGTCTTGCCGGAACGATAGGCGTGTTTCACCGCGTCGGTCACCAGTCCGGCCCCCGTGACATAGACGCGAGCGCCTTGCAGATCGGCAAACAGCCCCTTGCTCTTGGCCTGCTTGAGCTCGTCACCGACATTGAGCTGCTTGATCTTGTTGGTGGCATAGAAGCTGGTGTAATCGGAGTGTTCCAGCATGTCCGAAATAAGGAACACGACCCGATCGTTGACGCCTTGCTCGGCCTTCATATCCTCGCCCACCTTTCGCAGCGAGTTCATGATCTCGCTCTTGGGGATGTCTTGGCGGGCATCACGCAGTGCTTTCACGAACTGTTTGCCAAAGCCGTTACGAAAGACTTTCGTCTGTGTCGCCAGGCAGGTGTCCAGACTGCGCAATTTGCGCATGTTGACATCGTCCCGGATCTCTCCGTTCAGCGGCATATCCAGTTGCCCCGCGTAGGCCAGGCGAAGGTATTCGCCTGGCAGGAAGGCGGAGAAGGTATAGAGCTTGACGCGATCACCGGCCTGCACGAACCGTTCGATCTGCCCCCAGCTGCTGCGTTGCAGATCCTCGGGCATCGGAATGGTCTGGTCGATGATGACCACCAGCTCGCGGCCCGTGCCCGCGGGCTTGATGTCGGTCAGGCCATTGCGCTCATAGCAGCTCTGTATGTCGTTACGGTCGGCGGCCAATGCTGCGCAAGGCAGCGCCAACGCCAGTAGTAATACCTGGGTGATCTTCACGGTTAGACACTCTGCTTGGTGGGGAAGAGGCCCAGGGTCTTGAGGGCCATCTGCTGTTCACGGATATCGCGCAACTGCGCTTCGTCCACCCCCAGTGCGCGGCTGGCCGCGGCCAGGCTCTCTTCGGGCAGGCCAGTGACATCATGGAAATCGGCGGCCTTGACGACAGTGCCGGCCTGGCCGGTGGCATCTGTGGTGGGCGGGAGCGCCGTCTCTGCCTGAGCAACGGCTGGTTGCACGGCAGGCGTCGGCTCGACTTGCGCAGTCTGTGCTGCCTGAGGCGTAGCCTGAGGGGTGGGCTTGGGTGGCACAGTGTCCGCCTTGTACTCGATAAAGGCCAGGAAGTTACGATGGGCGGACTTTTCCCCTTCCAGCGCACCCAGCACACCTGAGTTGGTGTGGTCACGGCTCGACAGCAGGGTCTGCAAGCGGCGGAGCTTGTCATCGGCATGACTGGCAATGGCGGTGCGTTGCTGGTCCATGGCGTCCAGCATCTCCTCGGCGGTCGCGTATTCGTGAGTCAGACGCCAGGCAGTCTGTGAGTGAGTACCGGCAAAGTAGTATTTGCTGGCAAGCCAGATGCTGATCCCCTGGATGGCGATGTAGATGAGCGACAGCATGACGTAGGTGGTCAGGCTGGCCTCACGGATGGCCTGCATCTTGTCATCGATGGTGGCCTCTTCCGCCTCGCTGTTGATTGCCTGGGACTCCTCCGGCAGATCAAAGGGGGACGCCATGCTGCTGTCGCTCTGTGCCGTCGCCTCTGCGCGCATGCTGTTCACCATCTCGGTCTCTATGCTGTCGAGGGTGGCTGAACGGACCACGAAGGCACCAACGGCCATGCAGCTGACAAATACAGCGCAGACAATCAGCCAGACAAACTTGCGGGTAACCCCCGAGTTCACATCTTTCAGCCGTGCCAGCAGCTGTTCATAGTCGGGTTTGTCAGAGTCCGAGAAGGAGTCTTCCAGATTGATGGCCTTGTTTGCCTTGAGGGTACGAGAGCGTTTGGAAGGCTCTTCCCCTTGCCACCAGTGGCGGGCGCGGGCGATCAGGCTGTTGTGATGCAGGGAGTGACCGGCCACTTCGGCGAAGAACGCCGAGGCGACTGCGAGCAGCAGTGCCGTACCTGCCGTCAGCAGATGGCGGTCATTGGTTGACGCATCCATGTTCATCCAGCCTGCGAGCACGTAGGCAAACCCCATTGCCTCGACCAGCACCAGCACCAGCACCAGGGCAAGTACCCACGCCGGACGCGGGGAGCGACCTGCCTCTCCTGCCTTGGCCAGGTAGTCGAGGGAGGCATTGTAGGCATCCGGCCCTTTCAGGTGTTTCTTGTACTCGCGGTAGTACACATTCGACAGGGTGACTTCATGGTTGATCCAGCCATCACCATCGACCGAGGCGGGCTTGCGCGCGAGGCGAGCCACAGTGCCAATCAGAGGCAGGCTGTGCCATACCCGGATCAGGAAGTAGGAGACATTCTCCCAATGCCGCCACACCACAACGGCGCTGATGAGGAATGAAATAATGCCAACGGTCAGCATCTGGTTGGCGAGGATCAGCGCTTTGAGCGCTGCTAAAGAAAAGTCTTCCACTAAGTTTCTCCGTTTTCTTATTTGGAATGGGTGGCGGGAATGGGCATGTAGGAAGCCACATAAGCCTCGGAACCTGCCGGATAGAACAGAGCTCCCTGGCTGACCTTGGCGTTGCCTTTACTGAACACGAGATCCATGCAGGAGACGGGCGCCTTGGGATCGCTGGTGAAGACGCGGTAAAGCACTTCACTCTCGCCCTCGTAGGTGTTGGCCACCGCCTTGAGGGTTTGGGCCTTCTTCTTGCTTGAGGATTGGTATCCCTGAACAACTTGCAGGATCGGCTGGCGATCGACCTTGGCGCTATCCCGCAGGATGGAAACCGGAGAGACGGTCACCAGGTGGCCGTTGACGGTATTGGCCCAGACGCGATTGTTGTAGCCGGGCATGTACTCCTTGGTGGCATGGCGTGCGAGGGGCTTGTCGTCTGCCATGCTCAGCACCTGGCCCGCACTGCGCGGCTTATCCGCCTCACAGCTCGACATCGGCATGTCGCTCGCGTAGGCGCTGCTGATCAGCGCAAAGCCGCTCGCCTTGGGCTTGATGTTCTGGGCCATGTTCCACTGATAGGTGTCGGCAGGCTTGCCGCCGAAATCCACCGCAGCCTTGGCGTTGGGCGAAGTCTTGACTGTGTTGGTGTCAGGTACGCTCTGTTTGGCCGTGGCTTGACGAGGGGTAGTTTTCGACGTGGCAGCCACCTTGCTTGCACTGCTTGCGGACTGCGCGGCTGGTGTGGCCGCAGCCACACGAGGCTTGGCTGCATCGGAAGTGCCATAACGCAGATATCTGGTGTTGCCCTCTTCGGACTGGGCCCGCATCACCAGAGCCTGCTCGTTCGCGAGTTCAACGATCTCGACCCGGCGATTCTGACCGCGCAGCAAGGGGTCACTGTTGTCTGCGATGGGGCGCGAAGAGCCCGCTCCTTGGTAATAAATGGAAGTGGCCGGGATCCCCGCTTTTACCAGAACCTTGCCGACAGCCCTTGCCCGTTGCTCGGAGAGTTTCAGGTTGAATTCTGCAGGGCCGGTCGCATCGCTATGACCTACCAGGAGAATGCGGCGCTCTTGACGCTCAGTGGATGCCTCGGCTTGGGTGGCGGCAGGGGGATTGGCATACACCTGAGCCAGTTTGGTCACCACCCGTTGACCGCTTTCCGTCAGTTGGTCAGAACCAATGGCGAACATGCCCGAATCGGGTATCTGGGCAACCAGACCCGCATTCTGAGGCACATTGGTCGCAACCGCGGGCTCGGCAAGGGTCAGCTGCTCGGTGGTGATCTTGAGATTCTCTTCCTTCGCGATACGGTCAAGCTCTTGCAGCCGGGATTGCCACACATAGCCTGCTGCACAGCCCAATACGCCGCCAATGGCTAGCCCTGCGACGGCCCCTTTTTCCCCGTTAAGAGCGTAACCCGCTGCCCCACCTGCGATCATGCCTGCGCCACAGAGCACGGGCATACCATAATCTTTGCCGATGTCATTGACCGTCGATTTGAAACTCTGCATCTGCTGAGAGCTGCAACCAACGGCAGCAATCAATACACAGCTGAGGGGCGCAAGACGAAACGATTTATCCATAGCTATTCCTTGCCATTCTTATTTAATGCCGAGATTCAGGCATGCAAAAAAATGCGCAGAGAAAGTGATCTCTCAATACGCGGTAAAATAATCGACGATTATTGACATGAAAGGCATTAGTGGTGAGTTTTTTGAATATCAACCACGATGCTCTAATTCTCGTAAATAACGGCTTCCTGTTTGCCCTATTTGTCAGCTGAGGCAATCGCCCAGGCCGTTGAATAGGTATCGAGTGGCAATGATAAGCCAAACGAGGCTGATCAAGCGAGCGTAAAAGTGATGCAACCATCAGAAAAACATCGTTTTTTAAATTATGTTACCAAGCTGTTTCTTTCTCGGTGATAACGGGAGGCGAGTGGTTGTCAGGCTGCCTCCGAGGGGGAGATCTGCCGTTGTGCCGTATTGGATCGCGGCATGGCAAGACGGGGAAGGGGCGATGGCATCTGGCGTCATTATCGCGATGCGTCGGCGAAAAAATATGCATCAACAGGATAAAACATGGCATTGATCGCAGTTGGTGAATTAATTATCGAGAAGGGATGTCGAACCGTGGCGGCGTTGATATCTTGTGCTGCCGGATAATATCGATAAAGGGAGCGGCTGTATGTTTTCCTCTCTTGTAAATCCTTCACGAACACTTCAGCAGGCTTATCTGCATTGGGAGAGATAAATGGCGGTTAAGGTCAGATCCAGAAGAGAGAAGATGGGCAGCGGGCTCGGGCTGGTGATCGGGATTATTGCCTTCAACCTCATGGTGCCCCTGCTGTTTGAGAAGCAGGCGAACTTTGATTTCAACCAACTGCTCTGGGCTGCGGTCAGCGCCATGCTCTGTTCCGAGTTGGGGGCCAGAGTGGGCAAATGGCTGGATGCCAGAGAGCAGGCCAAGGGGCTCTCGAAAGAGCTCGAATAGAAAGCGCCGGATGTTACCCTGTGCCATCGCACTCATGACAAGGAGTTCCCATGCGCATTGCCCTGATTGGCCTCGGTGATATCGCCCAGAAGGCCTATCTGCCGCTGCTCGCGAGCGACGAGCGGATCACCCCGCTGCTCTGTACCCGCAATCCTGCGGTATTGAATAAGCTGGCCCGCCAGTACCGCATTGCCGAGTGCTTTACCGAGGTGGATGCGCTGCTAGGGAGCCGCCCGGACGCCGTGATGATCCACGCCGCCACCGCCGTGCATGGCAAACTGGCGGAGCAGTGTCTGCGCGCCGGCATCCCCACCTTTGTCGACAAGCCACTCTGTGACAACGCAGCCGAAGTGGAGGCGCTTGCCGACCTCGCCCTGGCGCAGGATTGCCCGCTGTTTGTGGGCTTCAACCGTCGCTATCTGCCTGCCATGGCCGCCGCCCGAGCGCAGCCGCTTGCAGATAATCAGCCGCTTACCGAGCTTAACTGGCAAAAGCACAGGCACTCCCTGCCGGGTATGCCGCGCCAGTTTCTGTTCGACGACTTTATCCATGTACTCGACAGCCTCTGCTGCTATGGCGGCGCCCCGAGCGGAGATCTGCACGCGGTGCTGCGGCGAAGTGCCCAGCAGCCCGAGTTGCTGGCCGGGGTAAGCGTCGCCTGGCAGAGCGGCGACTGCGCCGTGAGCGGCAGTATGAACCGCAGCGCCGGTCTCACCGAGGAGCGCATCGACGCCTATGGCGACAACCTCTCCCTGCATATTGAGAACTGCACCCGGGGCACCCTGGCCAAAGACAAGGTGGTGCAGACCCTGGCCCCCGACGATTGGCAACCGGTGCTGGCAAGCCGGGGTTTTGTCGCCATGCTGGCCCACTGGTATCAGCAAATTGAAACGGGCAGGGCCGATGGGGGACTTATCGAGAGCTATCTGCACAGCCACAGGCTGGCGGAGCGACTGGTTGAGCTGGCGGGGGAGTGAGCCCGGCTCGCCCTTCCCATGGGCCGCCGATGGACTGCAGGGGCGAGAAAACAACCAGAGTACTGTACAAGATGACGCATCCCTGTGCGGTTGACAGGGGAGGGCGCCGCCGCGCGAGCCAAGGGGGCGCTTGTTTGCTATCTTGGCGCCCATGAAAGACCTGCAGAGCAACAGAGTGTGATGAGCAACGTTTCGCAAATGGCGCCTGGCCTGCCACGGGCCCGTGATGAGCGCCCGGTCGCGGCGGACAAGGTGATCCCTTCATGAGCATTATTCTGGGCATAGACCCCGGTTCGCGGATCACCGGCTACGGCGTCATCCGCATCGTCTCCGGCAAGGCGGAGTACCTGGGCTCGGGCTGCATCCGCACCGACCTGGGCGAGCTGCCGTCACGGCTCAAGCAGGTGTATGACGGGGTGAGCGAGATCATCACCCAGTTCAAGCCGGACGAGTTCGCCATCGAGCGGGTCTTTATGGCCCGCAACGCCGACTCGGCGCTGAAGCTAGGTCAGGCGCGGGGCAGCGCCATCGTCGCGGCGGTCAATGCCCTGCTGCCGGTGAGCGAATACTCGGCGACCCAGATCAAGCAGGCGGTGGTGGGCACGGGCGGCGCCGCCAAGGAGCAGGTGCAGCACATGGTGACCCATCTGCTCAAGCTCTCTGCCACTCCCCAGGCGGATGCGGCGGATGCCCTCGGGGTGGCGCTCTGTCACTTCCACACCCGCCAGAGCCTCATCAAGATGGCGGGACGTGCCACCGGCTCGGTGCGTGGCCGTTACCGCTGATCCCTGACGGGCTCTGGGAGGACGCCCATAGCGCCTGGCACCACCCTGTTGCCAGGCGTGCTGTTCTCAAAAGCGCTGATTGGGTCACAACCTGTCGCACGGTCAGGGGGGACTCTGATGAGAAGTGGGGACGGCGCGGGAGAGGAAGCCCCTACCGAATCAATAACTTGTGATGTACGTCACACATTCTGCGTAAAATAAGCCAGCTTCGTCTTATGCCACCACACTCCCATAATATGGCGCCTGTTGAATAGCAGTGTCCGTATGAGCCTTTTTCAGGCTCCTGTTCTAGTCATCATCGGGAGATATGAGAGTGAAACCATTTGCAGCTGAATTTATGGGCACCTTCTGGCTGGTGCTGGGGGGCTGTGGCAGTGCCGTGCTGGCTGCCGCTTTCCCGAATGTGGGGATAGGCCTGCTGGGTGTGGCCCTGGCGTTCGGTCTGACCGTGCTGACCATGGCCTTCGCCATAGGTCACATCTCTGGTTGTCACCTGAACCCGGCCGTGACCCTGGGTCTGTGGGCTGGTGGCCGTTTCCCGGCATCGGGCGTCGTGCCTTACATAGTGGCTCAAGTCCTTGGTGGGATTGCGGCGGGCGGCGTGCTCTATGTGATCGCCAGCGGCCAGGCCGGGTTTGACGTGAGCGCCGGCTTTGCCTCCAACGGTTATGGTGAGCACTCACCGGGCGGCTACAGCCTGCTGGCGGCACTGGTGTGTGAAGTGGTGATGACCGGCTTCTTCCTGTTCGTCATCATGGGTGCCACCGACAGCCGTGCACCTGCGGGCTTTGCCCCCATCGCCATCGGTCTGTGCCTGACCCTTATCCACCTCATCAGCATTCCGGTGACCAACACCTCGGTGAACCCGGCGCGCAGTACGGGTGTGGCGCTCTTTGTGGGTGACTGGGCCGTCAGCCAGCTCTGGCTGTTCTGGGTCGCTCCCATCGTCGGTGCCATTCTGGGGGCATTGGCCTATCGCGTGATCGCCACCAAAGAGTGAGCTGTTACTGAACTACGTGTGGTATCGACACGCCTGAGGGCGTGTTTTTTTGTTTCTGGAGGGCAGCGAAACCGGGATGACTCCGGTTTTATCTGTTTTCTAAAGAGAAAGGAGGGGCTTATAACCCACGGGCGCTCAGCATCTCTTTATAGCGCTGGTGCAACAGCTTGACCCGTGCCACATAGGCCCGGGTTTCTGCATAAGGCGGTATGCCACCGTGTTTTTGCACCGCACCGGCCCCGGCGTTGTAGGCGGCCGTGGCCAGGGCAACGTTGCCGTCATACTGCTTGAGCAGGCCCGCCAGATACTTCACCCCGCCGAAGATGTTCTGCTCCGCCAGCAGGGCATTGCCGACCCCCAGCTCGCGGGCGGTTGCCGGCATCAGCTGGGTCAGCCCCATGGCCCCCTTGCGAGAGACCGCCAGGGGGTTGAAGGCGGATTCGGCGTGGATCAGCGCCCGGATGAGGGCGGGCTCCACCTGATAGGTCTTGGCCGCCGCCGTGATGGTGCTGGCATAGTCGTAGAGGAAGAGGCCGGTGGTGCGCCAGTTGACCCTGGAGGCGGGATCGCAGGCGTAGCAGTCGTTGAACAGCAGCAACTCGTAATGCCCCTGCTCCGGCATCATGTCGGAATAGCGCACCACACCGTTCTTTTGCACCGACTTGTAGACCTGGATCTGGCGCGCGGCGGGGGGTGGTGCGGGCTCTGCCACCCTGGGTGACGGGATCGACTCGGATGTCAGGACCACCACCTCGGCCGGTGGCGGCGTCTGACTCCAGGCACTGAGGGGGAACAGCGAAATGGCTCCCAGCAACATCCATGCTTTCAACGGCTTGCTCCTTAAGCCTTGTTAGCCACGTTGAGTAAAGCATCCGGGGCGAGGCAGAACAAGGGCCCCGGCGACGAGTCGCAAGAAAAGCCCGGGCAGAGGGCGCCAATAGCCCCCGAGGTGGATGACGCCGCCCCGCAAGGGGCAGTGGATGGCGCCGCAACTCCCCAGCTGGCTATTGGCTTTTTTGTAAGTTAAAGGCGTGTTATCTTGCTGTTGCTCCACTCTGGTCTGATCTCTTCGTGGGGCCGGTTGATAGGGCAAGAGAGGGCCAGGTGGCCAGGGCGAAATGGGTATGATAAGCAGGCGGGCGATGGAGCTCAGATTCGAAGAGTACTGTGATGCGGATCTTTCCCTGATCAGGGACTATTACGAGACGACGTTTTCCCACTATGTACCGGATCTGGCCGAGCGGATCTTCGTGGTACGGGATGCCCATTGGCTGGTGGGGGCCGTGCGCCTGCGCGACGAACAGGACTATTACCACCTGTGCGGTTTCCGGCTGTTGCCGCACTACCAGTCACTGGGGCTGGGGTCCCGGCTGCTGCAGCATGCCTGCAGCGATCTGCTGGACAAACCCGTGATCTGCCACGCCTTGCCCTTCGAGAAACCCTTCTACCTCAAGGCGGGCTTTGCCCACCTTCCCCTGCATGAACTCGACGGACCGCTTCATACCCTCTATCACCAGCAGCGCGAACAGGGTTACCAGATCGAGCTGCTGGTGCGTCAGGCGACGGCCCCTGTCTACAACTGATCCTTCGGCTTGGTCAGCAGGCGGATCTTGCCCGGTGACAGCTCCAGCCCCAGCAGATTCTCCTTGAGCCAGGCCTGGTTGGGATCCTTGTCGTCGAGCTTGTAGACGGGCTGGGTCTCCAGCCGTTTCTCCATGCTCTGCAGCAGCATCCTCAGCATGAAACCGAACTTCTGCTCCGCCGCCGCCGGCTCCAGCTTGTAGTCAATCAGCTTCATGTTATCGAGGAAGAGCGCGCTCTGGGCCTTGTCGTAGCGCGGCCTTGCCTCATAGGTCATGTTCAGCAGCGCGTCGTACTGGGTCTGGTCCGGCAGGGAGATCTTCAGTTTCCCCTTGCCAAAGACCCTGGCGGTATCCGGACTCTGGCGACCGATCTGGACATCGCTCTGCTCGAGCTGGACATGGGCCTTGATGATGCCGGGCAACTCCAGCTGTTTGTCGACTTGCACCTGGGATTGCAGGTACTGGTTTATCTGTTGCTCATTGATGTCATATGAGCCTTGACCTAGCATGGCCAGACTCAGCAGCATAGATTGCAGGATCATGCTAACGACCTGATAGAATGGGTTTGTCCCACAGCATACCATTGTGGCCCTGCGGGATCTGCCCATGCCCTTTGTCCATTACACCAAGGAGTCGTCTTGCTCGACGGTCTGGAATACGACATTCAGTTGCTGTTCTCCCGCTTTCTTGGCTGGCTGTTGCTGTTGTTTCACACCGTGATAGTGGCGGGGATCTCCCTGCGAGTGGTGATGAAGCGGCGCCCCATCGGTGTCTCCCTCGCCTGGCTGGCGCTCATCTATGCCATCCCCTTCGCCGGGGTCGGCTTCTATGTGCTGTTTGGGGAGATACGGCTCGGCCGCAAGCGGGCCGAACGCGCCCAGGCCATGTATCGCCCTTATGCCATCTGGATCCGCCAGCTCGCCCGCCTCTTTCCCCAGCACTGCTGCGAGGTGGGCAGCAAGGCGCGCCCGCTCCATGATCTGATCCAGGGGCGGCTGGCCATGCCCATGCTCTCGGGCAACCGGATGACGCTGCTGCACAAGCCCGACACCATCATTCAGGAGATAGTGCGCGACATCCGCGGCTCCTCCCAGTCCTGCTATCTGGAGTTCTACATCTGGCATCCCGGTGGGGACGTGGACGCGGTGTGCGAGGCCCTTGTCGAGGTGGCGGCGCGCGGCGTGGATTGTCGCGTGTTGCTCGATTCCGTCGGCAGCAAGACCTTCTTCCGCTCCCCATGGCCTAAGTCGCTGCGCGCGGCCGGGGTCAAGGTGGTGGAGGTGCTGCCGGTGGGGGCCTGGCGCATTCCGTTCCAGCGCCAGGACTTGCGCATGCACCGCAAGCTGGTGGTGATAGATGACAGGGTCGGTTACACCGGCTCCATGAACATGGTGGATCCCCGCTTCTTCAAGCAGGATGCCGGTGTCGGTCAGTGGGTCGACATCATGATCCGGGTGCAGGGGCCCGTGGTGCCCCTGATGTGGTCCACCTTCGTCTGGGACTGGGAGATGGAGACCGGCGAGCGGCTGCTCGACAGCCTGCAGCACGAACCCGAGGCCTGGCCGCAAACCAACTATCGGGCCCAGCTCATTCCCTCCGGCCCCTTCGTCGGCGGTGACTGCATCCAGCAGAGCCTGTTGCTGGCCATCTATCAGGCGCGCCACCACCTGGTGCTGACCACCCCCTATTTCGTACCGGACGACCCCCTGGCGGCGGCGCTCTCCTCGGCGGCGGCGCGGGGCGTGCTGGTGCAGCTGGTGCTGCCGGCGCGCAACGACTCCCTGATGGCCAACCACGCGAGCAACTCCTTCATGGAGGATCTGCTGGCGGCCGGGGTCGAAATCTACCGCTATGATGCCGGTCTGCTGCACACCAAGAGCGTGCTGGTGGACGACGACTTCGCCCTGGTGGGCACGGTCAATCTCGACAGACGCAGCCTCTGGCTCAATTTCGAGATCACCCTGCTCATCGACAACCCGGTGTTTGTCGCCGAGATGAATCAGCTGGTGCAGGGCTACATGCTGGAGGCGACCCCCATGTCGCTGACCCAGTGGCGGGCCCGCCCCTGGTACAAAAAATTGCTGGAGAACATCTTCTACCTGTTCAGCCCCTTGCTGTGACAGTCGAGAATGGGGAATGAGCCGGGATCTGGCTTGCTTGTGTTCCCATACTCCCCGTAGAGTGCGCCTAGGCACCCGCCATAGAAAAATCAGGAGTAAGAGAGCAGATGAAAAAGACAGTGGCCATGGCTGCCGGAGCGGCATTGGTGGTGGGTGGGCTGGGCGCCTGCTGGTACACGGGCAATGCCTTCGATCGCATCCTGGGGGAGCAGATCGTGAGGGCCAAGCAGGAGAGCGGCGTCGAGATCACCTGGTTGCCCACCAGCGAGAACCTGTTCACCCGTGATGGGGTGCTCAAGGTGGTGGTGACACAGGAGACGCTGGCGAGTTTCGATCCCCAGATGGCGGGAAGCGACCCCATAGAGCTGCAACTGCGCGTCAACAGCCGCCTGCTGCCGCTCTATATCAAGAGCAACATGCTGCTCGACACCTCGGCGGGGACCCTTGCCCCGGTCTTCACCGCCCTCGGCATGCAGCAATGGCAGCTTGGCCTGGAGTCGGCCAGCAGCCTCTGGACCATGAGCAACAGCTCCCGTTTCTGGGCCAGCGACTTCAAGGTCAAGGAGGGGCTCAACGAGTTCAGCTTCCTGCCACTGAGCGGGGATTATCGCGGGGATCTCGATGGCAATGGCCACCTGGTCTTCCAGTGGCTGGGCATGACGGTCCACGATGCGCAGAGCAAGATGGATCTGGCCCTGGCGGATCTCAAGGGCAGCGCCGACATGGCCGAGATCAGCGGCATCTGGCTCTCTCCTAACAGCGAGATGACGCTGTCCGCCCTCTCCTTGCAACTGCCGGAGAGCGTCAAGCTCTCGTTGCAGGGGGTCAGCACCAACACCCAGCTGGCGGGGGACGATGCCCAGACCCTCTCCAGCCGTTATCAGATGAAGGTGGCGACCCTCAATCTGGAGAACGAGAGCGACAGCCTGGCGCTGACCCAGGGAAGTCTGGATCTGGCGCTCAAGGGGCTGGATCTGGAGGGCTATCAGACCCTGCAGGAGGCCAGCAGCCAGCGGGTGGACGAGGCGGCTATCCAGGAAGCGCTGGACAAGATGCTGCAACGGGGTGCCACGCTGGAGCTGACCGATCTCAGCGCCCAGCTCAACGGCGAGCCCGTCAGCCTGAAAGGGGAGGCCAAGCTGGCGCCAACGACCCTGGCACAGCTGATGGGAAGCGAGGAGGGGATGCAGGCCCTGTCCGGGCTGCTCAATGCCAGTCTCGGCGACCAGCTGGGCAAGGCAGTGCCGCAGCTGGCGCCCATGCTGGCCCAGTTCACGGCCCTGGGTTATCTGAAGGCGGAGCCGGCGCACCTCAATGCCGAGCTCAAGCTCGACAAGGGAGTGGTCACCATCAACGGTCTGCCCCTGCCTCAATAAGCGCAGGCAGACGAAAAAGGCTCCCTCGGGAGCCTTTTTGCTGGGCGTCGAACGACGGGCTGGGTTACTTGAACACCACCGTCTTGTTGCCGTAGACGAAGACCCGTTCGTTCAGCACCAGCTCCAGGGCCCGGCTCAGCACGGATTTCTCCACATCCCGTCCCGCCTTGGCCATGTCGTCGGCGCTGAAGGTATGGCCCACGTGGATCACGTCCTGCTCTATGATGGGGCCTTCATCCAGATCGTCGGTGACGAAGTGGGCGGTGGCACCGATCAGCTTGACTCCGCGATCGAAGGCCTGACGATAGGGGCGGGCACCGATGAAGGCGGGCAGGAAGGAGTGATGGATGTTGATGAGCTTGCGCGGATAGGCCTCCACGAAGCTCGGGGTCAGCACCCGCATGTACTTGGCCAGGATCACGTAATCCGGCTGGTAGCCGTCGATGAGGGTGCGTACCTGCTCTTCATGCTCGGTGCGGCTGAGATCCTCGTGGCTCACGGCATGGAAGGGGATGTCGAACTTGCCCGTCAATTCTGCGAGCGTGTTGTAGTTGCCGATCACCGCCACTATGTCCATGTCCAGCGCGCCGGCGTAGTTCTTCATCAGGATGTCGCCGAGGCAGTGGGTCTCCTTGGTGACCAGGATGACGATGCGCTTCTTGCCCGCCTTGACCAGACGGCGCTGGGCGCCCGCCGGCAGGGCATCGTCGAGATCCGCCAGCAGGGTTTCGTCGTTGAAGCGACCCTCCAGCTCGGTACGCATGAAGAAGCGACCGTTCTCGTGATCCACGAACTCGTCGTTCTTGTTGATGTTGAGCTGGTGCTTGTAGCAGATGTTGGTGATCTTGGCGATGAGTCCCTTGGCGTCGGGGCAATCGGTCAGCAGTATTTTCTTTTCCATCTCTGTCATGATTCCGTTTGTGGTGTTGGCGCCCGAGTCTGCGCGGGCTGCACGTTTTTGCTGGCACTATGCCATAAACAAAATCAGAAAGGACAGCGCGCCGTGCAGCTGAGTGGCAAGTCGCCAGCGGGGGGCGGTGCACTGCATCCTATTCATCTTTGATGGGTTTTGGGCTGGTATCCTGGGTTTTTTTTCTTTAGGCTGTCTGCGCTTATTCTCAGGGCGGGGTGAAATTCCCCACCGGCGGTATCCCGATCTGACTCGGGGAGCCCGCGAGCGCCCGACCTAGGTCGGGGTCAGCAGATCCGGTGAGATGCCGGAGCCGACGGTCACAGTCCGGATGAAAGAGGATAAGACAGATACTGCACTCCTGGCTCCCTATGGGCCGGCTGCTGCATACCTATCTCTGTCTGCCTTTCCATGCCCTGATTCTGGTCCTTGTCTTGTTTAGGAGTCTTACCATGAATCAGTCTCTACTCAGTGAATTTGGTGATCCCATTGCCCGCGTCGAAGCCGCGCTGGCCGCATTGCGTGCCGGTCAAGGGGTGCTGGTGGCCGATGATGAAGATCGGGAGAACGAGGGTGACCTCATCTTCGCCGCCGAGTCCATGACCAATGAACAGATGGCCATGATGATCCGCGAATGCTCCGGCATCGTCTGCCTCTGCCTGACCGACGAGCGGGTACGCCAGCTCGAGCTGCCCATGATGGTGGAGGCCAACTCCAGCCATTATCAGACCGCCTTCACCGTGACCATAGAAGCGGCCCAGGGCGTCACCACGGGTGTCTCCGCCGCCGACCGCATCACCACCATCCAGGCCGCCATCGCCGACGGCGCCCGACCCTCTGATCTGCATCGCCCGGGCCATGTCTTCCCGCTGCGTGCCCGCACCGGCGGCGTGCTGACCCGGCGCGGTCATACCGAAGCCACGGTGGACCTGATGCAGCTGGCCGGTCTCAAGCCTTACGGGGTGTTGTGCGAGCTGACCAAGGCCGATGGCTCCATGGCCAGGTTGCCGGATCTGGTGACCTTCGGTCGCCTGCACCGGATGCCGGTGCTGACCATCGAAGATCTGGTGCAATATCGTCAAATGCTGTCTGAACGTTCGGCTTAAGCTTCATACGAAATTGTATTAAGGGCATTTTTTGGTTACGCTTGGTGCGAACCTCATCCAGGGCACTCGTTTTTGACTTAGATTTGCACAAAAAGTGTGCGTTTAAAAAAAAATGAGGGTTTTAATGCATTTATCTGTGATGGGGCCTATCCAAACTCGTATTTATTTGTGCCATAATCACGCCGCTTGCTAAACGTCTGGCGAGTTAAAGGGAGCTTTAAAAATGAAGAAAATGTTGTTGGTAGGTGTTGTTGGTCTGTCTGCCCTGCTGGGCGGTTGTGCAAACACCAGCGAACTGGAAACTTCCGTTCAGAATCTGTCTAACAAAGTTGACCAACTGGCTCAAGATGTTAGCGCAGTTCGTGCTGATCAATCCAAGATGGCTGCTGATATCGCAACTGCTAACCAAGAAGCAGCTCGTGCTAACCAGCGCATCGACAACATGGCTACTTCCTACAAGAAGTAATCCATGCGAAAAAATGGCGCATTTCAATGCGCCATTTTTTTTTGCCTGAAATTCGTCATTTCTCTTAATTACTGCACTGCCTGCCTGAACAAGGCAATGCCGATTGCTCGGCATCCCCTGATATCTTCATCGATCAATAAAGCAGGCTGTAGAGCTTGCGACGATAACTCTGCGCCGCCGGGTGTGCACCCATGGTGGTCAGGATATCTAGATAGATCTTCTTGGCATCGCCAAATGCCATGTCGCGCTTGAGAATGTTGAACAGCAACGCCAGGGCTTCTTCCTGACGGCCAACCTGACTGTACTGCACCGCCAGCTCCTGGGTGAGGGCGTCGTCGTCCGGTGTCTCGGCGTGACGCTGCTCCAGGGCGCGCAGTTCCGGGCTGTCGCTGGCTTGCAGCGCCAGGGCCAGGCGGGAACTCAGGGTCTGATAGTGATCATCCTGTGCCACCATGGGGATGGTCGCGAGCAGGGCCTGCGCCTCATCCAGCAGAGCCAGATCCAGCGCCGCCTGCACCAGCCAGAGGCTGATGTCGTGACGCTCGGGAGCCAGTCGGTGGGCCTGGGTGAGATGGGCATGGGCCACATCTGCCTGACCCTCAGCCAGGGCTTGCTGACCCTTCTCGAGCAGCAGCTCCTCTTCCTTGGGGGCGAAGGTGGCGAAGTACTGGCGCAGGGTGGCCTCATCTTGCGGCCCTTCCAGGATGGCCTGCTCGTCCGGGCGCCCCTGATGGAACAGCACCAGCGCGGGCAGCGCGCGCAGACCCAGCTGGCTGGCCAGGGGTTGCAGCTGGGGATCGTTCATGTCGACCTTGGCCAGGGTGACCGCGGGATTGGCCGGGCCGACCAGGGTCTCCACCAGCGGGGTCATGCCCTGGCATTCTGGCATCTGCGGGGCGTGGAAATAGATGACGACCGGCTTTTTCATGGACGCATCGATCAGTTCGGCGTGGAAGTTCTGGGGATTGATGTCGACGATCATGAGGCTGACTCTCGGAAAATGGTGTGGATCAACATGGGGTCCAGGGACGTGGATTTCAAGCGCTCATCCAGCAGGTAGCCATTGATCTGGCGAGTCGGGGCGGCGAGGCTCAGCCAGCCGCTGCCAACATGCCAGTCCAGCACCTGATAGCTCCGGGTATCGAGCCGGTTGTCCAGCCGCCACCCCTCTTCCGGTACAAAGCGCACCTTGTCGAGCCCCGCGGCAATGCCGGCCCCCTGGGCTTTCAGCACCGCCTCCTTGCGTGACCAGAGCCGATAGAAGGCCGAGGCCTGCTCCCGGGATGGCAGGGCAAGCAGCCACTGATATTCCTCAGGGGCATAGAAACGCCGGGCCAATGGCAGGACGGGGCGCCGGCGCAAGCCCATCTCCACGTCCACGCCGAGGGGGCCTTGCTGGCAGAGGGCGAGTACTAACCAGTCCCCGCTGTGGCTGAGATTGAACTGCCAGTCATGGCTGATCAGGGTGGGCTTGCCGTGCTCGCTGGTGCGAAACACCAGCGCATCGGGCGGACAGCCAAGCCGCTCGGCCAGCAGGCGGCGCAGCAGTATCCGGCCGAGCAGGTACTCACGCTGGCGGCCAGGCTGGCGGATCTCGTGCCAATGGCGAAATTCGTCCGGCGAGAGCTCTGCTTGCAGCCCGATCAACTGCTCGGCGTCGATGAGCGCCGGTTTTAACAAATAGAGATCCGCATAGAGCATAATATTTCACTTTAAAATGAGGTCGAAACAGCGATAACGATCCGTTTTGACAGGGCAAAACCGCTACTTTTGCGATTGTATATTGTTTGGCCATGATCACATTAATCATGCAAAACAGTGCATTTCCTTGCAAAAATGTGAGGTCGATAGGGATTTTCGCTTGCCTCGATAGAATTCTTGGATATAGTCGGGTGCTGTTGCCTTATAAATTGCCCTGTCGGGCTGCATTTTAACAAGTTTCACTCTATTTGCGGGGATAAAGGATTGCGCCACCTGATGCTACTGCTGGTCGCGCTCGGAATGGTGGGTTGTGCTTCTGCACCCCAGCCCGAGGTCGCGAGCAAGATCGAGGTTTCCATGATGGAACCCGTGATTGAACCTGAAGTTTCACCCACACCAGATGTCAACGAAATCCTGACCGTATACAAAGAGTGGCGTGGCGTCCCTTACCGCATGGGGGGCAGCAGCCAGCGAGGCATAGATTGCTCCGCCTTCGCCCGTGAAGTGTTCCGCAATGCCGTCGGCATCGAATTGCCCCGCGATACCCGCTCCCAGGTTCATGAAGGCACCCGCGTTTCCAAGCAGGATCTGGTGGAAGGGGATCTGGTCTTCTTCAAGATCAACCGCCGCCTCAATCATGTGGGCATCTATGTCGGCAACGGTGAATTTATCCACGCCTCCACCCGCGCCGGGGTGACCCGCTCCAAGCTCGACAACTCCTATTGGCGCAGCAAGTTCTGGCAGGCACGCCGGATCGAGATCTGAGTCAGGCTGGACAAACGGCTCGCAGTACGGACTGTTTTTCCAACCTCACTTGAACCGGGCTCCTGGAGGCCCGGTTTTTTATGGTCCTCGTTTAGACTTTCCCTGGCCGACTCTCTATAGTGTGGCCCCCTCGATCCTCGGCAGGCCCAGCATGAAGACCCAGCACAAATCCGGATTGCACCCGCGCAATCGCCACCAGACCCCTTACGATTTTGACGCCCTCTGTCAGCGTACTCCCGAGCTGCTGCCTTTCGTGTTCGTCAACGAACATGGCACCCGGACCCTGGATTTCGCCGATCCGGCCGCCGTCAAGGCGCTCAACCGGGCCCTGCTGGCGTTGCACTACGGCATCCAGCACTGGGATCTGCCGCCGGGCTACCTCTGTCCCCCCATCCCGGGCCGGGTCGATTACCTGCATCGGGTGGCGGATCTGCTGGCCGAGAGTGCGGGGGAAGTACCAAGGGGCAAGGGGGTGCGGGTGCTGGACATAGGCGTCGGGGCAAACTGCATCTATCCCCTGCTGGGGGCCCGTGAGTATGGTTGGCGCTTCGTGGGATCGGACATCGATCCCGTGTCGGTCAAGGCGGCGACCCTGCTGGCGGCGAGCAATGGCCTGGGCAGCCAGATAGCGTGCCGCCATCAGGACAACCCCAAGCAGATCTTTCGCGGCGTCCTGGGGCCGAAGGAGCGCTTCGCCCTTACCCTGTGCAACCCGCCGTTCCACGCCTCGCTGGCGGAGGCGAGCAAGGGGACGGAGCGCAAGCTGCGCAACCTCGGCAAGGCGCCGACGGGGGCCCCCGTGCTCAACTTCGGCGGACAGAAGGCGGAGCTCTGGTGCGAGGGCGGCGAGGCGGCGTTTCTGGCCGGCATGATAGAGCAGAGCAAGGAGTTTGCCGGTCAGTGCCTCTGGTTCAGCTCGCTGGTGTCGAAAAAGGAGAATCTGCCTGCCGCACGAAAGGCGCTGGCTCGGGTGGGGGCGCAGGATGTCAGGGTGATCGACATGGCGCAGGGCAACAAGGTGAGCCGGATCCTGGCCTGGAGCTTCCTGGACGAGGCGAGCCGAACTGCCTGGTGGTCTGCTCCCGGCCGCTGAGGAAAAAGGGGGTGTTGAGAGCAAAAAACCCCCGAACCACACCCTTTGCCAGCCCCGAGGTTTTCCGTCTCGTTCCCCTCGTTGCAATCGTTTTTCCGCTTTATACCTGCCCGTTTTTCCCTGCGTGTTAGTGACCACTTTCATCCCCGGTACAGTTGTACGCCGAGATTTTTTTGTACTTACCTGTGAAACTTTCATAAAATGGGACTGGTTAGACCTCTTTACAGGCTTTGAATCGAATAGGGATCGGTACATGAAAGTTGTCGATTTTCTGAAGCACAAGCGCGAAATCCTGGCGCAACACCCCTTTGAGCTCAAGGATTGGCTCTCTCCGGCGATCCGTGACTACTGGCGTGAGTTTCAGCAAAAGGCACACCTTCACCCTTTGCTGGGGCGAGTGCTGGATCTGCAGGCCGACCAGTCGCTGGTACGGCAGCAGCGCGCATCCCAGGCTCAGGCGGTCAACAGCCAGCCGACCCTGATCGAAGAGAACCCGGTGGAGCTGAGTGGCGAAGCCGCCACCCTCTACGCCGAGCTGCAGGCCCGGATCGGGGAAGAGACCCATGTGGGTGAGTGGTTGCAGATAAATCAGGGGTTGATCGATCAGTTCGCGGCCGTGACCGGTGACCATCAGTGGATCCACACCGACCCCGAGCGTGCGGCAGCCGAGTCGCCATTCAAGACCACCATTGCCCACGGTTTCCTGACCCTGGCCCTGCTGCCCCAGCTCACCGGCTCGGTGGACGAGGCGACGCCGGAATTCCCGAGCGCCCGCATGGTGGTGAACTTCGGTCTGGAGCAGGTCCGCTTCCCTTATCCCATCAAGGTGGACAGCAACATCCGTGCCCGTACCAGGCTGTCGCGAGTCACTCCCATCAAGGGGGGGATCGAGCTGCTCAAGGAGATCAAGATAGAGATCGAGGGGATCCGCCGCCCTGGTTGCGTCATCGAGTCGGTCACTCGGATCTATTTCTAACGCCCGTCCCTCACGGCGATACACAGGCCCACTTCGGTGGGCCTGTGTCGTTTCTGGGGGCTAGAAGCTGGCGCCCAGGGTGATGATGTGACGCCACTCCTTCTCGCTCACATCCATGTCCAGGCCGTGGTAGTCGAACCAGACATCGTCCCAATCCAGCTCGCTCGACCAGGAGAGGCGCAGGTGATCGTTGAAGTAGTACCTGAGCCCCAGGCTGCCGCTGACGGACTGTTTTCTGGTCAGGTAGGGGGAGGGTTGATCGACGAACTTTTCATAGCTCCCCTTGCTGAACAACTCGAACTTCTCCTCCCAGAAGGCGAGAGGTTGCCGGTAGTCCCAGCCCAGGTTGACGAAGGGGTAATTGATTATCCTGTCGTCAAAAATGTCCGAATTGCTCCACACCTCCGGCCTGAAATAGGCCCGCTCCAGACCCAGCTGGGTGATGAACTCCAGGCGGCGCCGCTTGTCATTCCAGAAGCGGTAGCCGGGGCCTGAGGCATAGTCGATTTCCAGGTAGCCCGCTTCGATCAGGTTGTAGTCGATGTCAATGGAGGAGCTCAGGAACCAGTGATCGTCGAAGAAGAAGTCGAGTTTGGGTTTTAGCTTGTATTCGTGGCTGTCGGTGATGTTGTTCGCCGTCTCGTAGATGTACTCGCCATCCAGACTGTAACGCCAGTCCAGATTGGCCAGCTCGGTGGAGACCTTGAGGTTGACGTTGTTGGTCTTCTTGGTGTTCTCCTTGAGCTTGATGTTCAGATCGCTGGTGCCGCTCAGGAGCCAGGCATTCACTTCGTCAGGTGCGTCCAGCAAGGGGATCCCCGTCTTGGTCAGCGGTTTTGGCTGCTCCTGCTTGTCCAGGCGCCAGCGCTTGATGGCATGGCGCTGGACGGTCAGGGCCTTGCTGTAGGATGGCTTGATGCGGATCTGATCGTCCGTGATCTCTTCTATGGTGCCGGTCAGGCGATCGCCGTTCTGCATCCACAGTATGTCCGCCATCGCGGCTGATCCGGGCAGCAGGGTCAACAGGAGCGCCAGCAGGGGAAGGCCGCATCTCGTCATGGTGATCTCCGGGAGGATCTTAGCCGCTGATGGGGCGGGGCAGCCCGTTCTTGTGGTCGAGCAGGGCCGTCACCCGGGCGCCGTCTATCTCGGGGGCCGCGATAAACTGCTCGACCTCGGGGGAGAGCACCAGGGGCGCACCCTCGGCCATCTCCGCTTCGGTGCGGGAGAGGGGGGAGTGCACCTCCAGCCAGCGGCGGCCATCGGGCTCGACCGCCATCTTGACCGGCTGGTTGATCACCTGCACCCGGGTACCGACAGGCACTAGGCTGAACAAGGTCTCTATGTCATCCGGGCGCAGCCGGATACAGCCCGCGCTGACCCGCAGACCGACCCCGAACTCCTTGTTGGTGCCGTGAATGAGGTAGTCCTTGTTGCCATAGCCGAGGCGCATGGCGAACTTGCCGAGGGGATTGTCCGGGCCCGGGGGCACCACGGCCGGCAGATCTATGCCCTTTTGCTCCAGCCAGGACTTGCGCACCATGGGGCCTGGCACCCAGGTCGGGTTCGGATTCTTCGCGATGACAGTGGTGGTCATCTCGGGCGTCTCGCGACCTATGTCACCTATACCGATGGGCAGCACCATCACCTGCGCCTTGTCCTTGGGGAAGTAATAGAGGCGTAGCTCCGGCAGGTTGATGACGATGCCCTCCCGCGGCACATCGGGCAGCAGCATCTGGGTCGGCAGGGTCAGCCGGGTGCCGGGTGTGGGCAAATAGGGATCTACCCCGGGATTTGCCTCGAGCAGCGCCAAAAAGCCAATCTGGGTATGTTTGCCGACCAGCTCCAGATGATCGCCAGGTTGGACTATGTAATCTTCCAGCTCACCGATGAGACGGCTGCCCGCCGGTGGAAGCGGATAGGTTATCGACCAGGCCGGTGTGGTCCAGAGGCTGGCAGCGGCCAGCAGCAGTGAGACGATACGGATATTGCGCATGGTTTTTCCTATCGGCAGTTCTCGAGGGAAGTGCTTCCCTCCCCAAAAATGAGCGGAGATTGTCAACCAATCGACCGGGGATTACCAGCGTCAGACCGTGCGTCTCCCGGGCCGTATCGAGGCATGTCGAGGGGGATTTTCGGCCCGCAGCCCCCGGTTTGTCGGGGAAAGGGGAATAAGCCTGGATCGGCGCCGGGGTGGTCGGCCCTGGGACCAGGTCCGACACCTTGGCGTCGCACGTCGGCAAGCAAGCCTGGGCCTGGCAAGGGGGGGGCCGCCACAGGCTGACGGTTTAATAGCCAGTCGTCTGATCTGCAACGAGATTTACGTTGATTTCCCGACTCGGGTTAGGTCAATATGAGGGCCCGCGGAGAGATGCCGGAGTGGCCGAACGGGATTGACTCGAAATCAATTGTGGCAGCAATGCCACCCAGGGTTCGAATCCCTGTCTCTCCGCCACTTATACAGCCCAACTGATTGAATCAGTTGGGTTTTTTATTTATGTGTTTCTTCTGGTATGCCATTAGGTGTTGGCTGGCATGCTACCTGGATGAACGGCTTTGGGCATCCGCAGCACTTCCCTTCGGTCGCTTGATGATAGAAAGGGGCTGCAGATCCTTTCATGACCCATTCCTGATACCCAGTCCAGCTCGCCAGCCCTGACCTGGGCACATGTTGAAAGCCTCATCGCGCATTCTGGTTGCAGGTACCAGAAGCGAAGAGCCCGGCAGAGCCGGGCGCAAGATTATTTATAGGGATGAGGGCCCGTTGTCTGTGGTCAACGCCCTGTCGCGGGTAACAGACGGCCCAGACGACGATCCAGCCCCCATGGGCCAGACCCCTGAACTGAGATCAAGATACACAGCAGGATATAAACGGACTCGGGCAGATAGAGCAGCCAGCTATACCACTCGAGGCCAGTTACATCGGCCGGGATCTGGTGAATGCCGATGGTCATCAGGGCGACGATATTGATCACCAGCAGCACCGATGCAGACAATCTGCTCAACAGACCCAAGACCAGCAGCAAGCCGAACAGGGCTTCATTACCCGCTACAAAGGTTGCCATGAAGGCAGGGTAGGGGAGCCCCGCCTCGATCATGGTATGCAGCATGGCCTGCTGATTATCTGGCTGGATCAGCTTATTCAAACCAGACGCAAAGAAGAAAAGGCCGAACGATATCCGGATCAGTGTCAGAGGCAAGAAATAGCGCCCAACCTGGGTCGACAGCGAACGGGCGATGATGGATGTCATATCCACTCCTGTAATTGAATGAGGATGTGAAATTGATGGGGGATAGAAGTCGGCGAGCGCCTTCTGGGCCAAGGCCACCTCTATCGCGATGATATGCGAGCCGATAGATGCCCCCCTTCACCAGGAAGAGGGGCGATTCTTATCAGGCTGATTTAGCCGAGGTTGGCCCAGGCCAGCCGCAGTTTCAGCCCCAGGCCCGAGCTCCAGCCCGTGGTGGTGCTGACTACCTTGCCGTCCTTGACGATGAGGAAGCTGGGGGTGACGCTCACCTGCCAGCGGGCGGCGAGATCGGCATGCTCATCATTGTGGGTCGGGAAGGTCAGCCCCTTCTTGGCCATGCCCTGCTGCAACCTGGCCGCATCGCCGGAGCGCAGCGCCACCGTCAGCACGTTTTCACCGTCTCGCCATAGCTGCTCCACTGTCGGTGTAGTAAAGCGACAGACGGCGCACCAGCTGGCCCAGTAATAGACCAGCAGTGGCCTGTCCCGACTCATTGCCTGCAGGTCGGCCTGGGTGCCATCTTGCAGGGTCAGCACTGGCAGCGGGCTACCCTCCGGCAGAGCCGGACTGCGCCAGAGATCCAGCGCTGTCGAGATGATCACAGCAAACAGCAGCAGCCAGAGCGCCTCCTTGCCCCAGCGCCGCAGACGGGGAGTGAGGGATGGTTTGGTCTCCATGATCACCCCTTCCTGGCCAGTTCGGCTTTCACTATCTCCTCGAGCTCTTCGTAAGGAATGGCGCCAGAGACCAGTTGGTTGCCGACCAGTGTCGCAGGCGTGCCCCGCACACCCATCAGGGTTCCAATTTTCAGGCTGCTACGCAGCTCTTCCGTCGCCTTGTCGTCAAGCTTGAGGTCCGAGTTGCCGGTGGCTGCCAGCGCCTTGTTGATGTCCGCCTCGGTCAGCATGCCCTGCTTGCTCATCAGCTTGTCGTGCAGGGCGAGGAAGCGTGCCGGATCCTGCTGCCACAGGCTCAGGCTGTACTCTGCCGCCTTGGCGGAGGTCTGCCCCTTGAATGGCAACAACTTGATCACCAGTGCGATATCGTCAGGGTAGGTTTTGAGCAGTTTGGCCAGATGAGGATCGAACTGCTTGCAGAAGGGGCAGTTGTAGTCGGAGAAGGATACCAGCGTCAGCCTGGGGTTTTTGGCGCCCAGGCGCGGGCTGGTCGGGCTATTGAACAACACATCCTCATTGTCCTTGAGGAGTTTGTCGATTTGGGCCGCTTGGGTGGCTGCATTCTGTTTTTCCCAGGATTGCGCCGCCTCTTCCAGAATTGTCGGATTCTGTACCAGAGTCTCGCGGACCAGTTCTTTGATATGGGCCTCCTGCTCCGGGCTGAAGGGGGCCGCGTGCAGGGTCGGGGTCAACAAGGTGCCCAGCAGGGTCAGGGCGAGCAGAGTCGGTTTCATTGAGTGTCTCCTTGAGAGGGGGCAATACCGGCTTGTTCCAGAGCGGCAAGCAGGGTCGAGCGGTCCAGCAGAGGAGAGAGGATCTCGCCACCTTGTAGCCCGGGGCCATAGATCTGGTTGAACGGAATGGCCACGCTGCCCCGTTGACGCAGGAAGCTGGCGATGCTGTCGGAGGGGCGACTCCAGTCCCCGCGCAGGGCCACCACGTCGGGGGCGCTCAGGGCTTGTTGCACATCATCTCGCAGCAGCACATTGAATTTGTTGGCTTTACAGGTAATGCACCAGTCGGCGGTCACATCGACGAAGACCCGCTTGTTCTGGGCCAGAGCCAGCTCGATGGCCTGCTCCGTGAGTGGTTGCCAGTCGACTTTGTCCTGCTGGGGTTTGCCGTCCAGGGTGAAGGCACCGCCGAGCAGCAGTGCAGCCCCCAGCAAGTAACCCAGGGTCAACCCCAGGGTCACACCACGGATGCCATGGCGCCACACGACGGCCAGCAGCATGACGGCGAGCATCAGCGCCATCAGGTTCAACATCCAGAACTGACCGATATGGTTGCCGAGCAGGCTGAGCAGCCAGAGGCTGGAGCCCAACATCATCAAGCCCAGCAGGACGCGCAGGCGCCCCATCCAGCGGCCCGGCTTCGGTAACCAGAGCGCGAGGCGGGGGAAGGCGGCGATGAGCAGCCATGGCAGGCTCATGCCCACCCCCAGCGCGGTAAAGATAAGCCAGAGCTGACCGAGTGGCGCCCCGAGCGCAAACGCGACCGCAGTGCCGAGGAAAGGGGCAGAACAGGGGGTCGCCAGCAGGGTGGCAAAACAGCCCTGCAGGAAGTGACCGCCCAGGCCGTTGCCGCCCGTAGTTGCCAGACGGGTATTGAGGTTGCTGGACAACCTGATCTCGAACAGCCCCAGCAGGTTGGCACAGAACAACAGGGTGACGACCACCATGAAGCCGATAAACCAGACACTCTGGAACTGGATCCCCCAGCCGACCGCCCCCTGGGTTGCGCGCAGCAGGGTGCTCATCAATGCCAGCGCCCAGAAGGAGACCAGGATGCCGGCACTGGCCGCCAGGAATTGCAGGCGAACCGGACGACGCTCTCGCGTTTCCATCTGCAGTACCGACCCCAGCTTGAGCGCCAGCACCGGCAGCACGCAGGGCATCAGATTGAGAATGAGCCCCCCCAGCAGTGCGGCTCCCAGCAGCCAGAGCAGTGAGTGGCCGCCACTTGGGAGGTTCAGCGGTTCACCTATCTTGGCGTCGCTCTGCCAGGCCTCTTCACCATTGACCAGTACGAATCCGATCTGCTGGTGGCGGATATCTGGTGCATCCCCCTGCCAGCCATCGCTGACCGGAATACGGGCGACCAGGGTGTTGCCCTGGACGTCCAGGCTGGGCTCGCCAAATTCAGCCCCCTCCAGCCGCTGGAGGAAAATCTGTGGAGCCTGCCAGCCCTGAGGGTTGTTGGCGGTCAGCTGCAGCTGGTTTTGCCGATAACCCGCCTTGAGGGCGACGGTGTCCGGCATGGCTTGTGGCAGTTTGCTCATTGCCTGTGCATAGGCAAAGTCAAACCCTTCTGGCACCGAGCCATCCAGTGGGAGGCTAAAGGAGTAGTCCGTCAGGATGCAGACGTTGCTGCAGGTCGAAAGGCGTAGCGTGCCTGTCAACGCCTTGCTGTTGCCATGGGTCAGGCTGATGGGAAGGCTGACGGCCTTCTGATATCCCTGGGTCGAGATACCGCTGACATCGAATCGCTCCGGCACAGGCCAGTGCCACTGCTGGATGAGTTGGGGGTCATCCCAAAAAATTTCAGGGGCAATACCCCCTTCGCCTGGATTCTGCCAATAGGTTTTCCAGCCGGACTCGAGCTCCAGGCTCAGCAACACGCGGGTGTGGGCTGGATCGCGGGTATCTGCTTGCAGCCGAACTTGCGCGTGATCGTTTCGGGGGCTGGTCAGCCAGCCGGTATCGCTGGCCAATCCCGTTGATTGCCACAGCAGACCGCCCATCAACAGGGCAGTCTTGATGATGTTTGACATGTTTCTGTCTCTTGAAAATGAAAGTTAGGGTGGTGTAAACCGCGGCTAACTCATTCTCGCCAGACACAGAGGGTGAGATGAAGTCGCCGTTCTGGCGGCGATATGTTTCTGGGTGGGGGGAGCCTGGGGGAGCGACGCGACAGGGGGGCCAGCAGGACAATCACGAATGCGATGGCAAAGAAGATCTGCTCGGCGCAGAGCAGGTTGGCGGCACTGAGCCACTTGCCGTTGAGCTGGCAACTACTGGGTTGGGGCGTTGCGGATTGCCCCTCGTCGGCTTCGACACCGGAGGATGGAATGGGCAACATTTGACAACTAAGGGCCATGTCGAGCTGAGCCAGCCTGGCCAGCGGCTGGGCCGCACAGTTGAGCACCAGAATACAGACCAGCAGCAGTAATCTTGTCGCTACGCGTTGTCGCAAAATCATGCTGGCCCTACCCTGTTGAATGGTGCATATCCTATCGATCAATAGAGACTTGAGCAAGCCAGTCGGATTCGAACTGACCATGTATGTGATGCCGCTGGGGGAATATGGCGTGTTCCTTTCCGGTATTGGTAACGGTGTTAAGTGGTTGAAATATAACTACTTGATGTCCGCATTTGGCACTATCCATACTGCTGGCCTGAGCGAGGAAAGCAGATACATGAGGGGCAAATGGGGTTAAGAGAATGCCGCACATCAGATGATCACGCTCAGTGTGCTGGCTCAATATATTCCTCTAATGCGTGCAGCTAGCGGGGTACCAACAGAGCCCCAGGTGGGCCTAAATTGTGACTGGTTAGTTCACATTGCCCGGAAACCGCTGCCACTCTCTTGTGCAGCCGATAACAGGGCATCGATGACGACACGTAACTTGAGCTGCATATGCTGGCTTCTAGCCCAGATGAGATTGATCGGCATCTCACCGCCGGATTGGTCATTGAGCACAGGTATCAGGGCTCCTGACTCCAATTGTTCGCTCACCAGCCAGGTTGGCGCCTGAACCAGCCCAAGACCAGCCAGAGCAGCAGCCAGCACGGCTTCACCATCCCCCATCTCGTATCGCACCGGGATGTCGTAAGCTTCCGTTTTGCCAACACTATCCCTGAGCAGCCAGCTATGACGATGCCCGGATCGCCAGTCGATGATGCAGTCGTGCCGTGACAACTCATCCGGGGTCAAGGGAACCCCGCGCCTGGTCAAATAGGAGGGGGACCCGCAGATAACGAGTCTCTGCTCTCCCAGACGGCGGGCGACGAGATCAGCCTGGTCTTCCAGCGTGCCGATCCGTACCACCAGATCGATGTTGGTCTGAATGAGGTCAACCTTGCGCTCGTTGAAGGTCACAGACAGGTCCAGCTGTGGGTGCTTGCCGGCCAGTTCCAGCAAGATCGGCAGTACATGCCTGCGGCCAAAAGCAGCAGGAAGATCGATACGCACACGACCAGACGGATTTTGCTTTCCTGATGCAAAACTGTTTTCAGTCTCTTCCAGCAACCTGATCGCTTGGAGACAGCTGGCCAGATACGCCTCCCCTTCCAGAGTCAGGCTTACCCTGCGGGTGGTTCTGTGCAACAGCTTGATCCCCAGTCGTGCTTCCAGGCGCACTATGCTCTTGCTCAACGCCGAACCTGTTATCCCCAGCGCCAATGCTGCAGCGGTAAAACTGCCTGACTGCGCCACAGTGACAAAGTGTCTGACGCTCAGAAAGGGATCTTGTGTGGCCATCTATTGGGTCCTTGAGGGAAATAGAGATTGGAATAATAGCTACTTAATCAATTCCAAGGAATCAATCACACTGCTCACAGGTTCATTCAACGCCACTTTTGCTCCCTGGCTGAATGGGCTCTAGTTCCCGACTCGCTCAGACATGACTTCATTTCAGACAGGAGAGTTCAGATGTTGACCGTTAAACCCCTCAGTGGACAAGTTGCTTTCGTTCAAGGTGGCTCACGCGGCATCGGTGCCGCCATCGTAAAACGCCTCGCTCGCGACGGCGCTGCCGTGGCTTTCACCTATGTCTCTTCTACCAACAAGGCAGAAGAGACAGTCGCGACTATCACGGCTGCTGGCGGCAAGGCGCTGGCTATTCGCGCCGACAGTGCAGATGAAGTCTCTCTGCAGCAAGCCATCCGCCAGACAGTCACCACCCTCGGTCGACTGGACATCCTCGTCAACAGTGCCGGAGTACTGGTATGGGGCGACATGGAGGAGCTGACCCTGAACGATCTCGATCGCACTCTGGCGGTCAACATCCGCAGTGTATTTGTGGCCTCCCAGGAGGCGGCGCACCACATGGGCAAGGGGGGGCGCATCATCAACATCGGCAGCACCAACGCCGAACGCATTCCCATGGCGGGTGGTTCCATCTACGCCATGAGCAAGTCGGCACTGGTCGGTTTGACCAAAGGCATGGCGCGTGATCTGGGCCCCAAGGGGATTACGGTGAACAACGTGCAGCCAGGTCCGGTTGATACCGACATGAACCCGGCAGACGGGGAATCGGCGGAGTATATCAAGGGGCTGATAGCCTTGGCCCGCTATGGCAAGGATGAAGAGATTGCCAGCTTCGTTGCTTACTTGGCAGGACCGGAAGCCGGCTATATCACGGGCGCCAGCTTGACCATAGACGGTGGTTTCTCCGCTTAAGGCATAACAGCCGAGTGTATCGGCTCTGGAAGTAACGCATCAGGTATGAGTTCGATGCGCCGTTGGCGCGGCGCATCGAGATCACCGACTGGCAACTGTTCTGAACGCTCTCATCACGGTCAAGAGAGTGACTCGCCTCTTCCACTATTCAATTAAATGTAGAAGCCATTGGTTGCATATTGCTTGTCGGGCTCTTTGATAAACGTCAAATGACTACAACTGAAATACCTTGCCGCTTCTGTAGTAAAAATGGCGGGGTTATCAGGCATGGGTATAGCCCCAATGGTTTTCAGCGGTTTCGCTGCCTTGACTGTCAGCGTACATTTCAACTTGATTATTGTTATGAAGCCTGTAAGCCTGGCATGAAGAAAAGGATTGTTGGAATGGTTGCGGCCAATTATGGGATTAGAAAAACGGGATGCTATTTAAAGGTTGCTTGCAATACCGTTTTAAAAAATATTAAGACAAGCGGAAAGCAATAACATCATTTTTATAAACACGGATTTTGATATGGTGGCCGTATCAAGCCACGCCATTGGTGGCGTGTTGTTGATTACTGGTCAATATATTTTAATCACGCGTTTCATGTCGCTTGGGCAGTGTTTTTTGAAACGATACTGATGATGTGGCTTTTATAGTCATCATATTTGCTAATTAATTTAAAATTGAGAGAAAATGAAAAAACAAAGTCTATTTTTGTTCGCATTGTCTTTGGCGGTATTTGGGGTTATCACGACAGAGTTGGCAATAATTGGTTTGCTTCCTCAGGTGATGAACAACTTCCAGATCGATGTTCAACAGGCAGGCCTTTTGGTAAGCGTCTATGCCATTGTTGTTGCTATCAGCGGCCCATTCATTACTCTGATGATATCTGGCTGGAATAGGAAATATGTATTGATGGGGATACTTGCATTGTTTGTGGTCTCTAATCTTGTGTATGCCCTTACTCAGGATTACACAACGATGATGACTTTCCGCGTCTTGCCGGCACTGGTCCATGCGGTATTCTTCTCGGTAGCGCTTGTTGCCGCAACCTCCATTGTGCCGGTAGAGGAGCAAAGCAACGCAGCTGCCAAAGTGTTTGCCGGGGTTGCTATAGGCCTGGTTTTTGGTATTCCTGTCAGCTCCTTCCTGGCTGAGCAATACTCGCTAGCTTATGCGTTTTACTTTGGCTTGGCGTCATGTGCAGTAGCTCTAGTGAGCGTCATGTTCCTAATGGAAGACTCCCCCGTCGAGAAGAAGATGTCTTTTGGGTCACAAGTAAACATTTTGCGCAGCAAGTCGATGTGGCTTTCTTTATTCACAGTCGTGTTTGTATTCTCCGCGATGTTCTCTTCATATAGTTTCATCACACAGTACTTGAGTATGGTGACGAATATGAATGGTTCCTGGATCAGCGCCATGCTGATGGTCTTTGGTGTATTTGGTATTTTTGGTAACTTCATTTTTGGGAAGCTGATTGGCAACAATATGAAAAAAACCGTCATCATCTACCCAATAATCCTGAGCTTGATCTTTGTCGCTATTTATCTAGTGGGCTTTTCTTTCTACTTCATGATCGCAATGATTGCTTTCTGGGGTGCAGTTCACTCAGCAGGTTTGATTGTCAGTCAGACGTGGGTGATGGATAATGCGGGGGATGCGAAGGTGTTTGCCAATAGCCTGTATATCTCTTTCTCTAACTTGGGTATCACGATTGGTTCTGTTGTCGCTGGGTGGTTTATTTCCAGGTTAGGCGTTGAGAATCTGTTTATCTCTAGCCTGGTATTTTCTGTCCTGGCATTGGTCAGCATCTTGCTAAACCAGAAAAAAGGCATGGCGCTGAAAGTTGCAGAGGCAAAATAAGACAGTTTTAACTGTTGATATGGCTGGCTCAAGGTGTGGGGAAGGTCCCATTTATTGAGTCAGCCATGATGTTCAAGAGATGGCCCAAGGCTGCGAAGCGTCAGGCCATGGGGTCTAGTGTGGCTGATGATGTAATAGCCCTGCGGCCACCATGGCTGTGGTAGCGACAGCGCTGCAGCGAGTGGAATCCGTGCAGGCGGTCGATTCCCGAGCGCTCTGCCCGTCACGTCGGTAGATGGAGATCCCCTCCTTTATCGTCTCTTCGATCCGGATATCGGCCAGGGTTTCCGGTTTCACCTTGAGCGGGTTCGCCGAGAGCACCACCATGTCCGCCAGCTTGCCGACCTCCAGCGACCCCTTGTCGTGTTCCTCCTTGTATTGGGTTGCCGCCCACAGGGTCTGGGCCTTCAGTCCATCCAGGGCGGAGACCCGCTGATCCGGCCCGATGGGGCGTCCGGTACGGCTGATCCGGTTGACGGTCGCATAATAGACCCGCATGGCATCCGGCAATGCCACGGGGGAGTCGTGGTGCGAGGTGAAAATCATCCCCAGATCTCGGGCCCATCCGGTGGGAGAGATATGCTGCGCCCGCTCCTTGCCAAGCACTGAGTCACTGTGCCAATCCCCCCAGTAGAAGGTATGCATCGGGAAGAAGGAGGGGAAGATGCCGAGTCGCTGGAACGAGGCGACCTGATCCTTGCGGGCGGTCTGGGCATGGATGGCGACAAAGCCCCGATCCGGCTTGCCATGTTGCTTCTCGCTGGCCTCAATCCCCTTGATCAGCTGATCGATGGCCGCATCGCCGTTGACGTGGGTGAGCAGTTGCCAGCCGTTGCGCTGGGCCAGTTCGATATAGTGGGCGGCCTGTTCGTCGCTCATGCTGGGATAGCCCTTGTAATCGGCCTTTTGTCCGGCAGGGGGAACGAAATAGGGCTGGGTCAGCCAGGCGGTCTTGCCCTGAGGAGAGCCATCGAGGTTGAGCTTGGCTCCCGCGACCCGGAACCCGTTCAGGTAGTGGCTGGAGTAGTAGGGAGGGGCGATGACATCCCGCGCAATCTGGATATCGGGATAGGCCGCGACATCCAGGGGCAGCCTGGCTTTCTGGGCCAGCTGGTACATGGTCTTGACCGCGGAGGTGGAGGCGCGCCCCTCCTGGGCCGTGGTGTAACCGAAGCTGGCGTAGAGCGCCATGCCAGCCTTGAAGATCGCCTCGTTTTCCTGGTTGTTCAACTTGGCGAACATCGGCAGCAAGGTGCCAAAGAAGGCGGTCTCTTCCAGTACCCCGTTGGGCGTCTTGCCGTCCGCTTCACGGCGGATCTTGCCCCCTTCCGGATCTTTGCTGTCAGGCCCGAATCCGGCCAGCGCCAGTGCCTTGCTGTTGAGTGTCGCGAGGTGACCGGACTGATGAATGATGAGCACCGGGAGCTCTTGCGAGACGGCATCGAGCTCCTGACGGGTGGGGTGGCGCCCCTCCTTGAGCTGGGAGTCGTCATAACCGAAACCCAGAATGATCCCGTGCTCCCTGTGTTGCGGTTTGGCGACCCAGTTTCGCAGCGATTGTTGCAGGGTCGCAATGCTGGTCACTGCTCCATCCGGCGGGGCCAGCAGATTGGCGGAGAGCGCCTGGATCCCGGTGTTGAACACATGACCATGGGCATCGATAAAGCCCGGGATCAGGGTCTTGCCCTGCAGGTCGACTACCCGGGTTTCGCCATCTCGCAGCGTGAGGATGTCGCGCTCGCTGCCCAGCGCCAGAATGCGGCCATCCCTGATGGCCAGCGCCTGCGCCGTCGGCGCCGCATCATTGACGGTAACGATATCGCCACCGAGATAAATGGTCTGGGCGGTGGGTTTGGCGGGGCTTGCGGCATTGGCCGAACTGGCCGCCAGCAATGCGATGGCGATAGGGGTGATGTTCATGTGACATGCTCCATGCCGAAAGGTCGCTGGGATGGCTCACCGCAGTTGTCCAATCAGGCGCGTTGTGAAGGGAATATGCTGAATATACAAGGATATGCCCCGCTCAAATGTGACACAGCAGGGAAATTCATCTGAGCCTTAACACCCGTTCAGAGCGCCCCCTCTTCCCAGGCCTTGCCACTCCAGCATGGGATCACCGTCGTGTCTCGTGTCTGCGCTGTGACAGTGCGCACGTCAAGCACCTGCTGCTTGTTGGCCAGTCTCAGGGCAACCCCCATCGCAGCCAAAGCGTGGCCTCGATCGGCCGGTTGAACCGTCCGTATCAAAGAAGAGGTGGCTATGGCGCGCTACGCAGCTGCAGCTGCCCTCCAGGCTGCGCCATGGCGGGGGTTGTCGTGTCGTCACCACCACAAAAAACGAGGCTGACCCGGCGCCCTGATCGGGCCGCACAGGGTCAGGCATGGCTGTGTCCAGAGCAGGCCAGCCCGACGGACTGGCCTGGGGGTCAGTGGCCGATAAACCAGCGGTAGTAGGGGTTGGCCCGCTCCTCTGGGGTCATCTGGCCGACCCCGCGAGCCCAGGCGTCCCTGTCTCCCTGATAGGCATAGAAGGCCACCGAGTAGAAGTGATCCAGCGACTGCCACTGGCGCTCGACCTCTCCCTTGAAGGCCGCATCCGCCTGCCGTAGCGGGGGCGGTGAGCGCAGCGCCAGCAGTTCGGGCAGCACCCGGGTGATCTCGTTGCGCCTGACCCAGGGGGCGTATTCGATGCGCGGCCAGTCATCGGTGACCGGCAGGGCGTCACCGGCAAAGCGCAGCAAGCCATCCCTGTCCGTGACCCAGGTGGCCAGCAGGGCGGCGGGTGTGTCTATGCCGACGTCGGCCAGGGCCGCGGCCACCCCGGGCTCGGCGAAGCGCGCCCTTATCCGGGGGACATCCAGCGCCAGCGGGTCGAGGGATCCTATCAACAGCATCTCGTGAAACTCGGTCGTCCACAGGGTGGCGTGAGGAAAGACCTCCACGAAGCTGCGCACCAGGGAGCGACTCTCCTCGCTGTTCTGGGTGGGCAGCGGCAACCACTGGGCCACCATGCCCCCCCGATGCAGGCGCCGTGCGGCCAGCTGATAGAAGTCACGGGAGTAGAGGTTCACCACCCCGGCCGCCGAGGGGGGTGGCGGCTCCAGGGTGATGAGATCGTACTGCTCGTCACTGCGCAGCAGCTCCCGTCGCCCGTCCCGCAGCCTGATGTCGAGGCGCGGATCATGGACGGCATCGTAGTTGCCCTTGAAGAGGGGGGCGGCTTCCAGCACCTCAGGCAGCAGCTCGGCCACCACGGGGCGGGTCAGTCCGGGGTCGCGCAGCATGGCGCCGGCCGTGATGCCGGTGCCAAACCCGATGACCAGGGCCGAATCCGGCTGCTGGCCGTGGATCAGCAGCGGCAGCAGGGCTTGCAGCCGCATGTAGCGCAGCGAGGGCATGGCATCCCCGGTGTTCGAGACCCCCTGAATATAGAGACGCTGGAAGCGGCGCTCCCCCTGTCCCCGGGTGACGACGGCCACAGTGCCCCCCTTGCCCTCATGGTAGTAGGCAAGGTGTCCGTTTCTGGCCCCGGGCAACAGCTCGGCCAGCCGCTGTGGTGGTGTGAGCGCGCCGAGGAGGATCGTCATCAGCGTCATGGCCAATGTGGCTCCGGCCAGGTAGCGGCGAGGAGCCGGGCTCTGCCAGGTCGCAATGCAGCCAAGCAGGGCCGCCAGCACGGCCAGGAGTGCCAGGGTACGCACCAGGCCAAGGCTCGGGATGAGCAGGAAGCCGGTCAGGGCGACCCCGGCGATGCCCCCCAGGGTGTTGAGGGCCACCAGGGTGCCCACGTCCCGGCCTATCTGCGAGCTGGTGGCCGCCAGCCGCAGGGCCAGTGGAAAGGCTGCGCCGAGCAGTGTGGTGGGGAGGAAGACGGTGGAGAGGGCCACGGTGAGGAAGCGGGCACACATGCCGGCCAGCTCGTTACCGGTCACTTGCAGGGCCCAGAGCTCCATCTGGGATTGGGCCATCACGAGCCAGCGACCGAGGCCGGCCACCTGCAACAGCGCCAGCAGGCCGGCCGCGGTGATCAGCAGGCCAAACAGGCCCCAGGGGTTCTGGATGCGCTCGGCTCGCCTCGCATAGAGCGCGCTGCCGAGCATCAGGCCGGTGAGATAGGTGGCCAGAACCACGGCGAACGCAAAGGTGCGGGTGCTCATGAACTGCACTATGGACTGGCTCCAGACCACCTCGTAGCCGAGGGCTATGCCCCCGGCCACGCAATAGAGGGCGACGGCCACTCTGGCCTGGGGCGAGGGGGTGTCCTGGGGCGGGGCGACGGGGAGGGGCGTGCGCGCCTTGCGACACCAGAGCCAGGCCCCGAGGGCGGCCAGCAGATTCAGGGTGGCGGCGGCGAAGGCGCTGCCATGGACACCGAGCCGGGGCAGCAGCAGGAAGGCGGTCAGCAGGGTGCCGAGGATGGCCCCTGCGGTGTTGGCCGCATAGAGGCTGCCCCCGGCGCTCGCCACCCTGTCACTGGCAGGGGTCAGGGCACGCACCAGGACCGGCAGGGTGCCCCCCATCAGCACGGCGGGCAGGCCGACCAGCACGAAGGGCAGCACCCAGGCGAGCAGGCCCAGACTCGCTTCCAGGCGAGCGAACGGCTCGGCCAGGTGGGAGAGGGCCAAGGTGGCTCCAACGCCGAGCAGCGCCACGGCCAGCTCGAGCCAGGCGTAGAGGCGCACCGGATCCTGCAGCCGGTCGGCTCTGCGACCGAAATAGAGACCACCGAGGGCAAGGCCGGCAAAAAAGGCACTGATGCCGGTGGTGACGGCATAGACCTCCACCCCCACCACCAGAGAGAGTTGTTTGACCCAGAGTACCTGGTAAATCAGGGCCGCGCCGCCGGAGGCGAACAGGAGAGCGGCGGGAAGCAGCATCTTCAAAGAGGCCCGTTGACGGCAGGGTGCCTCCACCTTGTCACGGCGGTTGGCAACGGGGGAATGGGCGGCTTTGGACATCGAATTAGCCTTATCGGGCGGGACTATCCGCACGAACAGAAGAGATAAAAAGGTGCCCGCCGGGGCGGGCACCTGGCACGATACTTATTGTTTTTGGTTCATCTTGGCTTCGATCTGCTTGTCCACATTGGCGCGGATCTGGTCGATGCTGAAGCTGGCAGGACGCTGGCTGGGCGGGTAGTCCACGAAGGTCTGCAGGAAGGCCGCGGCCCGCTGGGTCGCCTGTTCCGTGATGAAGACGTTCTTGGTCAGCATGTCATAGTACTGATCGGAGACGATGTCAGCCCGCTCGTACGGATCCATGCGCAGGTTGAAGATCTTCGGCAAGCGCAGGCAGACGAAAGGCTCGCTCCATACCCTCATGCCGCCCGGGATGCGCTGCTCGCAGAACACCACCTTCCAGTTGCCAAAGCGCATGGCCACCAGGTCGGTATCGTCGTTGAAGTAGTAGAACTCATTGCGAGCCCCCTTGTCGGCCTTGCCAGTGATGTAGTCCAGCTGGTTGAAGCCGTCGAGGTGCACCTTGAAGTTCTTGCCACCGAGATCGGTGCCCTTGAGCAGCCTCTCCTTGATGTCGGTGTCACCCGCAACGGCCAGCAGGGTCGGGAACCAGTCAAGACCGGAGAACATCTCGGTAGAGACAGTGTCCGGCTTGATGTGGCCCGGCCAGCGCACCATGGCAGGTACCCGGTAGGCCCCTTCCCAGTTGGAGTTCTTCTCGTTGCGGAACGGCGTGGTGGCCGCATCCGGCCAGGAGAACTGGTTCGGCCCGTTGTCCGTGGTGTACACCACTATGGTGTTGTCCGCGATCTTCAGGTCGTCCACCGCCTTGAGGATCTTGCCCACATGGCCATCGTGCTCGATCATGCCGTCGGCATACTCGTTGCCCGGCATGCCGCTCTGCCCCTTCATGGAGTCCCGGACATGGGTGAAGAGGTGCATGCGAGTGGTGTTCATCCAGACGAAGAAGGGCTTGTCGGCCTTGACCTGCTTCTCCATGAAGTTGATGGCGGCCTGGGTGGTTTCGTCGTCTATGGTCTCCATGCGCTTCTTGTTCAGCGGCCCCGTGTCCTCGATCTTGCCGTCCGCGGTGGAGTGGATGACCCCGCGCGGCGAGGCGCTCTTGACGAATTTCTCGTCATCCTTTGGCCACCACTCGCGCTCCGGCTCCTCCTCGGCATTGAGGTGGTAGAGGTTGCCGAAGAACTCGTCGAAGCCATGGGCCGTCGGCAGGTACTCGTCACGATCCCCCAGGTGGTTCTTGCCGAACTGGCCGGTGGCGTAGCCGTGGGACTTGAGGGCCTGGGCTATGGTGACATCACGGGCCTGCAATCCGACAGGCACGCCGGGCAGCCCCACCTTGGAGAGACCGGTCCGGAAGATGGTCTGACCCGTGATGAAGGTCGAGCGTCCCGCCGTGCAGCTGTTCTCCGCGTAATAGTCGGTGAACATCATGCCTTCCTTGGCGATGCGGTCGATGTTGGGAGTCTGATAACCGACGACTCCCTTGCCATAGGCGCTGATGTTGGTCTGGCCAACGTCGTCACCGAAGATCACCAGGATGTTGGGCTTGTCTGCCGCCATGGCGGCCGAGGCCCCCAGGGCCGTCGCAATGGACAGTGCCAGCCCGGGCATCCATTTTCTTGCAAATGTCATAGTTGTTTCTCCGTATCACGCTACAGTCCTTGTCCGCGACGGCGAGTGCCGGAAAGCTGATGACGGTGCGTCATCCCGAGACATCCTGCGGTCCTTCTCTACTTGACTTGCACTTACTCTACCTGGGCGACTCGAACGGATAGACACGGCGCCACTCTCTGGCCATGTCCACGACGGTCCAGTTACCCCTGTTCGCTGCACTCAACGCCTTGTCCAGACGCCCAACCTTGCTGTTCCTGTCATAGGCCCATTCCCGTTTGGCATCGGTGTGATGTACCAGACCGGCGAAGCGCTTGCCTGCCCCCGCCATGGTCCATTGCAGCATCTGCAGGTCGCCATCCGAGTTGCCAAAGGCGAAGAGGGGGCGGCGACCTATGATGCGGTCTATGCTCTCCGGCTTGCCGACGCCATCGTCGTTGTGCACCAGCTTGGGCAGACGCTGGATGCTGAGGCGACCCGCCTTCTCCTCGAAGCGACTGCCGAGGGTGGTGCCTATCACCTGCTCTGGGGGGATGCCGTACACCTGCTCGGCGAAGGCGCGCATGAAGACCACCTCGCCCCCCGACACTATGTAGGTCTTGAAGCCGTTGGCCCGCAGGTAATCGAGCAGCTCCAGCATGGGCTGGAACACCATCTCGGTGAAACGGCGCCCCGTGGTGGGGTGGCGGGCGGTGTCGAGCCAATGCCGGGCATTCTGGATGAACTGCGCCGAGCTCATGCCGCTGTGGGTGGCGAGCACTATCTGGAGCAGGCCCGCCATGCCGCTCTTGGCCAGGGTCTGCTGATCCCCCTCCAGGGCGGCCTTGAAGGGCTGCTGTTGTTTCCATTCCGGGTGCTCAGGCGCCATCCGCTTGAGCTCGGACAGGGCAAACAGCACCTGGAAATAGGCGGGCTGTTCGCTCCACAGGGTGCCGTCATTGTCGAACACGGCGATCCGCTCGGCGGGGGCCACATAATCCTTGCCCCCTTCCGTCGTCACCGCGGTGACGAAGGCCTCGATGGCCTGGCGCGAGGGGCCATCCTGCCAGGAGGGGAGCGGATCGGCGGCCCGTGCCAGCAAGGGCAGTACGAGCAGCAGCAAGGCACACCAGCGCATGAACGACAGCATGGGGGGATGACGCATTATGACCTCCTTGTATGACGACGATGATCCGGTTCATCCAGCCCAGGATTCAGTGGTTGCAAGGCATGGGGCCGGGGTCGGCGATCGGTTGCTTCCATCATGGCCCCTTCGAGGGCCGGCACTATCTGCTCGGCGAGGGCGGCGGTGGCGTCCTCTCCCGAGGGCTTGTTGTCAAGGCCGTAGTTGAGTCTGAAGAAGGCTAGCACAGGGTGGAGGCGACTCGTCGGGCCGCTCTTCAGCAAGGGGGCAATGGCCAGCAGCCCGCTGCGCCGCCTCACCCAGAGATAGAGTCCGCCCAGCTCGGCGGGTTGCTGCCGCAACTGGGTGCGTGCGAGGCGCAGTGCGTAGTCGGGGGAGTCGAGCCAGGCGAGCCGGCGGCTTGCCCGCCACCGCTGGAGGCGGTGCCACAAGGCTTGCAGCCGGGGCCGCACCAGCCAGAGGAGGGCGACCGCCATCAGCCCCAGGCCAGCGAGCAGCACTCCCTGACCGGCCAGGGTGATGCGGGCCTGCTGCCCTAGGGCGTGCAGATCCTCGCTGATGGAGAAGGGGGCCTGATAGGTGCCAGCTGCCGCGCTCAGGGCGACCTCGGGGACCGTCAGCTCCTGGGACTGGCCACTGCCTGCATCCCACCAGATGAGCCGGATGGGGGGCAGGGTGAAGTGGCCGCTCTGCTCTATCACATAGCTGACCTTGTCCTCGCGCACGCCCCCCGTGGTGGTCCCGCGGCCGTCGTCCATGGCCATCACACTGGGGGTCTGCACATAACGCCTGAGCCCCTTCACAGCCGCGAAGTGCGGCACCGGCAGCAACATGGCCTGGGCCCCCTCCGCTTCGATGCGCAGCTGACGCTGCACGCTGTCACCCACCCGCAGCGGGGTGTGAGAGCGCTGGATCTGCTGGGTGAAGCGTACCTCGTTGGCGACCAGCTGGGGTGTCTTGCCCCCATGAGGCAGGGCCCTGGCCTGGAAGCTCAGGGGCGGGCTGCTGAGGCTGACCGGCCCCGTGCCCTGCCCGGGCTGAACCTGGAACTGCAGGGGGGGGATCTCGAATGTCTGGGCAAGCTGAGGGGTGATGCGGTAGGTGAACCTCATGCCAAAGAAGGTCTTGCCATCGATCTGCTCGGTGAGATGGCTGGCCTCGCTGCTGGGGGGGGCAACCACGGCCCCCGCCAGCTGGAGGGGCGCCAGCACGGGGGCGGCGGTAAACCAGGTGTCCACCAGCAGATCCACCTCCAGATTGAGGGTGCCGCCCACGCTCACGCCGTTGGCGGGCACCAGCCTGCTCTGAATGCGGACCTCGGGCTCGGCTGCCCGGGCAAGGGCGCCGAGGCCGAGCAGCAGGATGAGCAGCAGGGCTCTCATGGGGCAGGCTCCGGCGTGCGCGTGCTGGCCGCATCCTGCAGCAGGAACTTGCGCCTGAGGAACTGGGCCGGCGAGGTGCTGAGGTTGTCGAGCCAGAGCTGATCCGAGCTGGCCTGGGGGGTCTGCTGCTGTTGCGCTTTGCCGCCCTTGGAAGGGGTCTGGTCCTCCAGGGTCTGGTCGGCCTTCTCATCCGGCGTGCCGGCCTCCTGCTGATCCTCGTGATCCTGCTGGAGCGCCCGGGCCAACGCCAGATTGGCCTTGGCCTCGGGGAAGTCGGGTTGCTGCTTCAGGGCCTGCTGATAGGCGAGGATCGCCTCCGGGAACTTGAACAGCTTCACATAGGTGTTGCCGAGGTAGAAGTAGGCATTGGCCGTGTCCAGCCGGGCCAGGCTGGCCTGGGCGAGATCGAAGTCGGCGGCCAGGTAGGCCGAGAGCCCTTTCCAGTAGGGATCCTTGAAATGGGCCGCCGCCTCGGGGTAGTGGCCCTGCTCGAAGGCCCAGCGGCCCTGTTGATCCGGGGTGAAGAAAGCGTCGGCCAGGGCGTTGGCGTGCGTCGGCGCAGATGCCGTGCCCAGGATCAGCATCAGCAACACGCCCCCCAACCAGTGCACCTGCCAGCCCCGGCGCACGCAGCACAGGGCGATCAGTGCCAGGGGCCAGCACAGCCAGTAACCGGCATCCTGCCAGTGGATCTGCTGATCATCTCCCTGGGCGGCCTGAAAATGCTGCTGGGCGTGCAGCCCAATCCAGTCGAGATCGTCATCGTCGAGGGTCAGGCTGCCCAGGGGGGCATTGGCGGCGCTGGCCAGCCCCTTGAGGGCTGCCTCGTCGAAGCGGCTCACCAGGGGGCGGCCGTCAGGCCCTGTGCGGTGCTGACCCTTCGCATCGCGGATCAGGGTGCCATCCTGGCTGCCTACCGCCAGGACCAGCACCTGAAGCTGACTGCCCGCGAGGCGCTTGCCGATGGCATCAAACTGGCTGGGGTCGGCGCCGTCGGTCAGCAGGACCAGGGTGCCGGGGGAGTGCTCGGCGGCCAGCAAGCGCTGGGCCTCATCGATCACCCCCAGCACGTCCTTGCCGGGACTTGGCATCAGATCGGTGGCCAGCGCCTGGACGAAGGTGTCCAGCAGGGCGGGATCCTCGGTCGCGGGCAACACCAGGTGTGCGCTGCCGGCATAGGCGATGAGGGCGGTACGGGCACCGGCCCGGCGCTGGACGAGGTCGTGCAGCTTGTGGCGGATGGCGGCGAGCCGGGTCGGCGGTACGTCATCGGCATCCATGGAGGCTGAGAGATCCACGGCGAGGATGAGCGGGGCCCGATCGTCGAGGAAATCGGGGATATCTTGTTGCCAGGTGGGGCCGGCGGCGGCCAGCCCCCCCAGTACCAGCAGGCTGGCCAGCAGGTGTATGGGGTGCAGGGTGCGCTCCCTGGCCGGGGTGATGACCAGGGATGCCACCAGATGGGGGGCTATGATGCCGCGCAGCTGCCGCTTGATGTCGTGGCGACGCAGCCAGAGCAGCGGCAGCACTATCCCCGGCACCATCAGCAGCAGCCAGAGGGGGCGCAGGAAATGGAAGGCCGCCAGCTCGATCGTCATGACTCCTCCTCGATACGGGAGGGGGGCGTGCGCCTGCCGAGCAGGGCGGCCAGGAGGTGGCACACCAGCAGCAATAGAAGGCTGGCCCCCAGGGGCCACCAGAACAGGTCGCGCTTGGGCTGGTGGCTGAAGGTCTTCACCCTATGGGGGGTCAGCTCGTCCAGGGCGGCATAGACAGCGTGCAGCGCCTGGCGATCGTCGGCCCTGAAGAAACGCCCGCCCGTGGTGTTGGCGATCTCCATCAGCACCTGCAAGTCGACCCTGGCATCGCCGCTGGCCGCCGGATCGCCTATGCCAATGGTGTGCACCCTGATCCCCCGGTCACGGGCCAGCTGGGCGGCGTGGGCCGGGGTGATGGCGCTGCCGGTGTCATTGCCGTCCGTCAGCAGGATCAGCACCTTTTCTCTCTCCCGGGTCTTCTCCAGCAGCTTGATGGCCAGACCAATGGCATCCCCGAGCGCCGTATTGGGGCCCGCCATGCCGATGCCGACCTCATCGAGCAGCAGTTGCAGGCTGGCGTGATCCAGGGTCAGCGGCGCCTGGGGGTAGGCGCCGGTGCCAAAGACGATGAGGCCGAGGCGATCCTCCTTGCGGCGCTGGATGAAGTCCTGCACCGCCCCCTTCACCGCGCTCAGGCGATCGCTCTGGCGGCCATCCGGAGTGGTGTAATCCCGGGTCTCCATGGACTGGGAGATGTCGATGGCCAGCATGATGTCGCGGGTGGGGCTGTCATGGCGAATGGGGGGCTCGATCAGCACGGGGCGGGCGCAGGCCGTCACCAGCAGCGCCCAGACCAGCAGGTTGAGGCCAAGCTGCCAGCGCCCCCCGCCCAGGGTGCGGGGAGACTGGCCAAGGGCCTGATCCATGGCGGCGAAGAAGGGCACGCGCAGGGCACTGCGGGCGGCGCGATAGGGGGGCAGATAGCGGTAGGCCAGCCAGGGCAGGGGCAGCAGGAGCAGTGCCCAGGGGGCGTCAAACTGCCACATGATGCTCTCCTATCCAACGTCGGCTGAGCTGGAAGATCTCATCGATGCGGCCGTGGGGGATGTCCAGCACCCGGCTGGACGGGGCATAGGCCAGGGTGAACAGATCCTCGGCAAAATGGGAGGGCAGGGGGAAGGGGGCGCTGCGGGCCAGGAATGCCATCCAGGCATCGCCACCGAGCGGCCGGGCGCCCTCGCCGCCGGGCATGGAGATCGCCACCCGCTTGAGCAGACCGGGCAGTGCCCGCAGGGCCGCCAGACGGGATTGGGGATCGGCGAGGGAAAGACGCAGCGCCTCTAGCCGTGCCTGCGCCTCCCGGCGGTAGCGATCGCGCCGCCATTGCCACCAGCGGCGCCCTCCCCAGAGCAGAAGCAGGGAGAGGACGGTCAGCAGCAACAGCAGCCAGCCCCAGGTCTGGGGCAGATAGCTGACCGGGGGCGTGGGAATGGCCAGCTCCTTTAGCTGGGCTATGTCGGGGACCTGGGCCGTCATCGCGCGCTCCCGGTCAGGCGGCCGAGCGCCAGGCGCAATTGCCCCAGCACCTCCTCCCCCGTGCCGAACATCATCAGGGGCACCCGACTGCGGCGCAGCAGCTCGGCCACGTCCCGCAGACGACCGGAGAGGAAGTCGCCGAGCGGCCCGTGTACCTGGCGCTTGTCCACCTGCAGCTCCCGTTGCACCGAGCCCTGGGTGATGGTGATCCTGCCCTTGTCGGGGAATTGCAGGGCGATGGGGTCATAGACCTGCATGGCGATCACGTCGTTGTGGGCGCTGAGCTGGCGCAGCAGCTGCAAGGTCTGATCGCCGGCACCGGCGAAGTCGCTGATGATGCAGATGAGGTGGTCGTGGCCGGCACTGGCGAGGCAGTGGCGCAATACCGTATCTAGCCTGTCCGGCTGGCCGGTCTCCGGCAGGGCGGCATGGAGCCCATGATTGGCCCGGATCACGGCGGCGCACAGGGCTTCGATGCGGGCGCGGCTGCGCTGGGGGCGGATATGCTCCAGCGTCTCATCGCCAAAGACCAGGCCACCGACCCTGTCGCCGGCATGAAATGCCATCCAGGCGCAGAGGGAGGCCAGCTGGGCCGCCGCCACCGACTTGAAGCAGTGGCGGGAGCCGAAATACATGTTCATCCGCTGATCCACCAGCAGCAGGGTCGGGCGGTCGCGCTCCTCGGTAAAGGTGCGCACGAAGGGCTTGCCGTAACGCAGGGTGGCGCGAGCGTCCAGGTGACGAAGGTCATCCCCGGGGGTGTAGTTGCGAAGTTCGTCGAAGCTCAGGCCACGCCCCCGCAGGCGGGAGGCATGGGCGCCCGAGAGAATGCTCGACAGGGGCTGGCGGGAGAGGAAGCTGAGCCCGCGGCTGTGGTGCTCCAGCGCCATAAGCTGGGGAAGGGAGGCATATACGAAGCCATCTGGCGAGCGCAGGTCCGTCTCTGCTGTCATGGTGCTCCTTAGGCCGGAATGGCCACCTTGTCGAGCAGCCGGTCGATGACATCATCCCCATTGACCCCGTCGGCGATGGCATCGTAGGAGAGCTGCAACCGGTGGCGCAGCACCGGGTGCACCACGGCGCGAACGTCATCGGGCGAGACGAAGTCGCGCCCTGACAGCCAGGCTTGCGCCCGGGCGACCCTGTCCAGGCTGATCCCGCCCCGCGGGCTGGCGCCGATGGCGATCCAGCAGGCGAGGTCGGCATCCACCTCGGCCGGGTGGCGAGTGGCATTGATGAGGGCCATCAGGTAGGTGTCGATGGCCTCGGAGACATGGATGGCCGCCACCTCGCGCCTTGCTGCGAAGATGACCTCCTGGGGCAGGTGGCTCGGTTGGGGATGTTCCCCCGCCTGCTGCCGATCCTCGCCCCGGATCAGGCGCAGGATGCGGATCTCGTCCTCCACCTTCGGGTAGTCCAGTTGCAGCTTCATCAGGAAGCGGTCCATCTGGGCTTCCGGCAGCGGATAGGTGCCCTCCTGCTCTATGGGGTTCTGGGTGGCCAGCACCATGAACAGAGAAGGCATGGGGTAGCTCTGCCCCGCCACCGTGATCTGGCGCTCCTCCATGGCTTCGAGCAGGGCGGCCTGCACCTTGGCGGGGGCGCGGTTGATCTCGTCGGCCAGGATGACGTTGCCAAACAAGGGGCCCTGCTGGAAGCTGATCCGGTTGCCGCTGGGGGTCTGCTGGAGGATTTCGCCCCCTGTGATGTCGGAGGGCAGCAGATCCGGGGTGAACTGGATGCGGCTCATCTGCGCATCGAGGTGGGTCGCCAGTGCCTTGACGGTGCGGGTCTTGGCGAGCCCGGGCAGGCTCTCCAGCAGCACATGGCCGTTGGCCAGGAGCCCAAGCAGCACGTGGCGTATGGTATCGGCCTGGCCGAATACCAGCTCGGCGACATTGGCCTCCAGCTGGGCAATCTGTTTTCGTGTCGTCACCGTTCCATTCCTTGGCAGAGTGAGGTTCGCTCATCGACGGCATCCCCATGGGACGGTGCGATGAGCCGTCAGATCCAGACTAACAAGCTTTTTGTTAACAACTGAACAACCATAACACAGCATCTCGGCGCTATCGTAGTGAGAACATTACTGTTTCTCAATTACCCATTTGTGACGCCGAGTGCTGACGCAGACGGCTGGTTCGCGCCAGGCCAGGTCGCCAGGCAGGCGCAGAATGGGGTATGAATGCTCCCCATTCCGAGGATCATTTGGTCCAGTAGGGCTCGATGGCCAGCAGCCTGGGATCCTGCGGGGCGGCCTTGCGCATCCGCTTGACGTATCCGAAGGCTTCCTCCTGTTCACCGGCAATGGCATGCAGGTAGATCAGGGTGTAGAGCAAGTCGGGATCGTCCGGTGCCTGCGCCAGCCCTGCCCGCAGTGCGGCCAGCGCCTCCTCGCGCCGGTTCAGCTGGGAGAGCAGCAGACCCTGGTTGTAGCGGATCCGCACGTTGCCAGGCAGTTCGGCGGCGGCCTTGTCCAGCCAGTCGACCGCCTCTTCGGTCTTGCCCCGCTCCACCAGCAGCAGCGCCAGCATGTAGGCGAGATTGCCATGGTCGGCGACCGGCATCTTGTCCAGGGCGACGCCGCCGCGCAGCAGGGTTTCCGCCTCATCCAGCTGTTGGGCCGCGCTGGCGAGGGTCACCAGGTTGACCCGGGCCGGCACGAAGTAGGGATCCATCCTAAGGGCCTGGCGATACTCGTCCATCGCCTCCTGCTGGCGCCCCTGGCGTGAGAGCAGCACCGCCAGATTGAGGCGCCCGCCCGGCAGATCCGCATTGCCACGCAGGCGCTGCTCATAGTCGGCAAGCTGGTGCTGGAATCCTGCCCGCTCGGCCTCGGGCAAGCGTTCCGGCGGTATGTCGGCGAGAGCCCTGATGGCCTCGTCCCGCACCGCCAGGGTCGGGTCCCGCAGCAAGGGGAGGAGGTCGTCGAGTCGCGCCATGGGGGGCGTATTGGCAAAGCCGGAGACGGCATAGGCCCGTACCAGTGCACTCTCGTCCTTGAGGGCGAGACGCAGCTCAGGGATGGCAGGCAAGCCGAGGTCGGCCAGCTGCTCGGCCGCGGTGGCACGCACTATGGCGGGCTTGCTCTTGTCCGCCAGCAAGGGGGGGAGCAGGTCAAGGGGGGAGCCCTGGCCGCTTTGCACGGCGTGGAAGCTCTCCCCGTAGTGGGGGGGGCGTTTGGGCTTACCATACCAGGTGTCGATGGCCTTGGCCGCCCAGGCGGGCTCCTTGTCCTGATGACAGGCGGTACAGGCATCCGGGCTACCGGTCCTGGCCGCCAGATCGGGGCGCGGGATGCGCAGGCTGTGGTCACGGCGCGGGTCGACCACCATGTAGGTCTTGGTCGGCATGTGGCAGTTGACGCACTGTGCCCCGGCGCTGCCCGGTTCATGGTGATGGTGGGCCTTGCTGTCGTACTCCCTGGCCTGCAGGCTGGGGAAGCGGTTGGTCGGGGGCTGGGGATTGTGGCACTGGAGGCAGAGGCCGTTGCCCTCCAGCTTGACCTTGGTGGTGTGGGGATTGTGGCAATCGGTGCAGCCCACCCCGGCGGCGGACATCTTGCTCTGGACGAAGGAGTCAAACTCGTAGACCTCGCCATCTATCTGGCCATCCGCATGATAGAGGGAGGCCCGCAATGTGGTGGGCAGGCTCTGATCCAGCTGCGGATGACCCGGCTGCTGACCGGTTCCCAGCCCTTGACGACGGCTGTGGCAGAAGGCGCACTGCTCCACCTGCCCCTTGCTGTCGAGCGCTCTGGTATCGACGCCGAGGCCATAGTGGTCATCCGGCGCCTTGGCGCTGCCGCCTGCCTTGTGCTGATTGGCCCAGGTCACATGGCTCTGGCTCGGGCCGTGGCAGGCCTGGCAGCCGACGGTCTGCTCGTGCCAGGTGGTGGTGAAGCTGTCGTTCTTGTCGTCGTAGCCCTTGTCGAGGGCGGTGGAGTGGCAATCCGCGCACATGGCGTTCCAGTTCTGATAACGCCCGGTCCAGTGCAGGGGATCGCTGGTGGCGAAGCGCTGGCCGGGATAGAGGGAGAACCAGCGCTGTCCGCCTTCCTCTTTCGGACGGCTATCCCAGGCCAGGGTCAGGGCCTGCAGGCGGCCGCGGGAGAGGGCGACCAGGTATTGCTGCAGCGGATCATGGCCGAAGGTGTAGAGGATCTTGACGTCAACCGGCTTGCCGTCTTCCCCCTCGAGATTGACGAAATAGCCCTCTCCCTTGCGAAAGAAGCGGGCCTTGACGCCAGCCTCGTCGAAATGGGCGTCGTTGAAATCCCCCAGCACGTTGTCAGGGGTGGCGTGGCGCATGGCCCAGGCATGGTCGGACCCCTTCCACTGGGCCACCTGGCTGTCGTGACAACCGAGGCAGCTCGCCTCGGCGGCATAACCCTCGGCCTTGGCGGCGAGCGCAGGGAGCTGACCTGGGCTGGTCGGCTCCGCTGCGGCATGGGCCAGGGTGGCGATACACCAGATCCCCCCCCAGAGGGCGGATAGCAAGACTGTCATGACCCTGCGCGGCAACCCGCCCTGATAACGCCTCTCCCTCACTGATCGCTCCTTGATCCTGTATCACCCTGGATCTGGCTGCTTGCCTGTGTCCGGGATGGTGCTCCCCTGCCGCTCGGCATCGAGGTTGCTGGCGTGGTCATGTGTCCGACATGACTGATTTTTCTGGTTATTTAACTATCACTAAGCGCCAGGACCATCAAGCGCTAAATGGAAACCTGGCCGTGATCTCGTCAACGCAGGCAGTGACGAGGTCGTGGCGCAGAGGCTGCTGGCGGCCTTTTGCCGTCAGCTTGCAGGGTCTCGAGTCTGCCGACCTCTTGGCTCCCGAACGGCTCGCTGGCGCTTTCTCAAGGCGCATGGAGCAGAGGAGAGCGTCTGGGGTAAATGCCAGAGGAAACAAGCCCCTGGACAGGGCCAAGGCCCCCGGATGGGGGGAGGATTCAGGCCAAGTTCAGCGCGACTCCGGTATGGTGCTCGGCGTCGATGGGAGGCAACGAATGGCAAGCGAGGTGGCTGCAGGCCGAGCCCTGCCCGTTTCTCTTCAAGCCCGCCAAGGCGATGAGGAACGGCGACATGGGGTGACATCCTGATCCGGGCCTGCTCTCACGGACTACACCCATTTTCTGCCGCGACGAGCGGCCGCCCCATGCCGGTCCATGACCTTTTTCTGCCGCACCGGCGCCCCCATTTTCATGCCGTCCAGGAGGACATATGACCGAAGGCCATCTGCGCAAGTGCAACCCCGCCTTCCTCATTCGCCAGATAGGGATAGGTCTGGCGGCAGGCGCCCTCTGCTTGCTGATGTTGAGCTATGTGAGCCCCACGGCTCGGCAGGACGAGCCCGAGGTGGGGGAGGCCGCTACGGATCAGGTCAGTGGCGCCGCCGCGACGTTGATCCCGCCGGCTGAGACCGGGTTCCTGCCTTCTGCTCCCGAGTCGATCGAACGGCAGGTCGACGGTGTGGCCGGCAAGCCGACCCCCATGCTGGGTATGCCGGCCAGCGGCGCCCTGCCGATCGTGGCCGAAGAGGTCGTGCAGCCTGAGCCGCCAATACCTGCCCCCTCGGCGCCTCTGGTTGAGGTCGAGCCTGCCGCCATCCCCGAGCCCGTGTCCACGCCTGCCCCGGAGCCTGTGTCCAAGCCGGCAGCGAAATCGCAGTCTAAACCAGCCACCGTGCCCGAGCCGCAAGGCAAGGCATCCGGCAAGGTCAACCTGACGCCCGCCAGCGTCCTGCACCAGAAGAACATCACCCACCTCAGCATCCAGCTGATGGGAGCGAGCAGTCTGGATGCCGTAGCGCAGTTTGTGCGCGTCAATCGGCTCGCCGACCAGGTGTGGATCTATCGCACCAACTACCATGGCAGTCCCTGGTATGTGGTGCTGAAAGGGGATTATGTCGGCCTGAGCCAGGCGCAGGCAGCCATTCGCCAGCTGTCGCCAGCCCTGCGGAAGGCACAGCCCTGGCCCAAATCCTTCGCCCAGGTGAATAGAGAATTGAAGCCATAAGCCGGGTGACAGGGGATAGGCCCGAGTGAACAGGCCTCATCCCATGGGCGTTGGGCTACCGGCGCCCTTGGGGGGAGGTGAGCGTTGGCTGACATCGGGTAGGCTGTATGCCCTCGTTCGGGATGTGCCGGACCGCTTGCTGAGTCGCACCGCCGGAGCAGCCCCTTCGCCTCAATGGCACAACGTCAAAAACACCACACCCGTGTCATTCGCGGGTGTGGTGTTTTTGGCATGTCATCTGCTCGATATCTCGGGCTCATTTCGTCAACGGAAGAGAGGCCGCCCGAGATCGCAGCAGAACCTCAGCCCTTGCGGCTGGCGAGCTGGCGCAGCAGCTGGGTGCTCTGGTGCAGGCTCTGCTGCTGCACTTCGCTCAAGGGGCACTGCTTGAGCACGTATTCGGCGCTGGCCACCACCGTCTTCCAGCGCGGCGCCTTGGGCAGGGTGTCAAGGCTCAGGTATTTGTCGAGGGTGCGGGTCTGGGGGCTGGATCTGTCCATGTAGACGCGCCACAGCTTGCTCTTCTCCGCCAGCACTATCTTGCCCTTGCCGGTGCTCTGCTGCCAGGTATCCAGTGTCAGGCGCATGGTGTCCACCAGGGCCCGGCGCAAGGGTTCGTCGTCCTGCTGGCGAATGAGGTTGTCCGCCAGCGATCTGAACTCCCCTCCCAGCCTGCTCAGCTCTCCCAGCAACTGGCCATCTTCGATGATGGCCTGGCGCGACAGGCTCTTGAGGGCGTTCTCCAGGGCCATCACCCTGTTGTCGTCCTGGCGCTGCTCGGTGCTGAGGGTGAGCGCGAAGGCGTGCTGACCCCCCAGGCTGATGGGCAGGGCCCGGGCATTGAGCCCGTCCTTCTGGCCCGCCACCAGGAAGCTCAGATCCTGCTCCGGTCGCGCCGCCATGTCGGGCCACTGGCTCGCCAGCGGGGTCGCGAGCCACTCGTCCAGCGGCAGCCCCTCCATGGCTTCCGGCTCCTGGCCCAGCAAGCGGGCCAGGGCCCGGGAGGCAAACAGCACCACCCCTTGCTCGTCGATGAAGACCATGGGGTCGGCCCCTTCCCCGAGCAGCGCAAGCAGCCGCTCCTGATCCTGATGCAGCTGGGCCTGCAGCCGCAGGCGGTGCTCTATCTCCTGCTTGAGCAGGTGATTCTCCACCAGGGAGGCGCGGCCGGCGCTGGCCTCCAGCAGGGCCCTGACCCGGGCAAACAGCTCCTCCTTGCAGAAGGGTTTCACCAGGTAGTCGTTGGCCCCGGCGTTGAAGCCCTCTTCGATCTCCTTGGGCTGGTTGAGGGCGGTGAGCAGCAGCACCGGCAGCTTGTCCTTGGGATGCTGCTGGCGCAGGCGGCGGCAGACGTCGAAGCCCGACAGGGTCGGCATCATCACGTCCAGCAGGATGAGGTCCACCGGCTCCTGGGCCAGCTTGGCCAGGGCGTCGTGGCCATCGCTGCTCGGCAGTATGCGGTAGCCGCAGGGTTGCAGCAGGTGGCGGAGGATGTGCAGGTTGATGGGCTCGTCATCCACCACCAGGATGAGGGGCGCGCCAGGTGGGGGCGGGGGCAGATCGTCGCTCTCCCAGTCCGGCAGTATCAGGGGCTGCTGGCGCATCAGCTGATGCTCTATCTGGCGGCTGTCGAGCGTCAGGCTGCCCGCCTTGCCGCTGGCGAGCGGCAGGGTGAAGGCGAAGGTGGAGCCGACGCTCGGCTCGCTCTCGACGAACAGCTCACCCCCCATCAGGTGCACCAGCTGACGGGTGATGGAGAGGCCAAGGCCCGCCCCCTGCTTGCTCACTTCCGGGCTCATCTGCACCAGGGGTTCGAAGATGTGTTCCAGATGATCTTTGGCGATGCCGATGCCGGTGTCTGTCACCCTGATGCGCAGGAAGTTGCCCTCCACCTGGGCGCTCAGCACCACCTTGCCCTGGGGGGTGTACTTGATGGCGTTGCCCACCAGGTTGTAGAGCACCTGCTCGAGGCGCTGTTCGTCCGCCAGCACCGGAGGCAGCTCCGCCGGGCTTATGTCCACCAGGGTGAGGGGCTTGGCCTGCACCAGGTGCTGGCAGAGATCCAGCACCAGCCGGATCACCCCCTTGGAGGAGACGGGCTGGGGGTGGATCTCCAGCTGGCCGTAGCGCATCTGGTGGTAGTCGAGCAGATCGTCCACCAGCCGGGCCAGGCCGTCGGCGCTCTTGATGATGAGTCCGAGCTGCTTCTGCTGCCCCTCGGTCAGGTCCTGCTGGCTGGCGAGCATGGACTCGGCCATCCCCTTGATGCCGTGGATGGGGGTGCGCAGCTCGTGGGAGGTGTTGGCCAGGAGCTCGTCTTTGAGCTTGTCCGCCTGTTGCAGGCTGAGGTTCTGCTTGTGGGTCAGCTTGACCTGCTGCTGCAGCTCCTGGGTCTGGCGTTCGATGAGCTCTATCTTGTCCTTCACCGAGCGCTGCATGTGGCGGAATGCCTGGGCCAGCCGGTCTATGTCGTCGTCGGTGCGCGGTATGGTGATGGGGTGCTCCAGGGCGCCATCCGCCACCTGCTCGGCGGCGGCGGTGAGGGAGCGCAGGGGCGCCGTGATGGAGTGGGAGAGCCAGCGGGAGAAGAGGATCAGCAGCAGCAATGAGCCCGCCCCCAGCAGGATCACCAGGGTTTCCAGCTGGCGTATGGGGGCATAGGCCTCGCTGGTGGAGATCTCGGCGATGAAGGCCCACTCGGTGTCGAACACCTTCACCTGGGTGTAGGCGGCCAGCACCTCGTCGTCGTGATAGGAGAGGAAGGGGCCGACCCCCTGCTCGCCGGAGAGGGCCTTGATGACGAGCGGGGTCTGCAGCGGCCGGAAGTTGGGGCTGAAGCTGTTCTCCACACTGAATTCGGGGGCCAGCCAGGCGTTGGCGCGCATCCGCTTGTCCGGGCCTATGAGGATGGTCTCGCCGGTCTCGCCGAGCCCCTCCCGCTCCGCCATGATCTGGTTGAGCTTGTCCGGCAGCAGCTCGAAGATCACCACGCCGCGCACATAGTCGTACTGCATCACGGGGGCGGCCAGGTAGGCGACCACCTGGCCGGTCAGCTCGTTGCGGCCAAAGTCGGTGAACTCGAAGATCTGCTGGGGCTTCTGGCCGCCGTCGAGGCGGCGCTTGATCTTGGCGAAGGTGTTGCCAAGGCCGCTCGCCTGATAGGGGCCGGAGAGCAGGTTGGTGGCGAAGTTGGGGTGCTTGGTGACCGAATAGACAACGTCACCGTTGAGATCCACCAAGAAGATGTCGCTGTAGTTGGACTTGCGCACCATGTCGGCGTAGCCGCGGTGAAAGCGCTGGTGCACCCGGCCATACATCTCGTCAGCGAGGATCAGGGCGCTGATGGACGGCTCTATGTCCACCTGGCTGTCCGGCTGTTGCAGCTTGTCCCAGGAGCCGGGCACATAGCGGGCCTGGGCGCGGGCGCGGGCCTCCTGCGGCGTGGTGCCGAGCTTTTCGAAGGCCCCGGTGAAACCGTAGAAGCGACCGATACTGTTGCCGGCAAAGTCCTGCTGGGAGAAGTTGATGATCTGCTCCTTGAGGTTGCCGAAGTAGTCTTCCAGCTGGCTCTTCTTGATGTTGCGCACCGACACCAGATGGTTGGACGTCTGGGTGGTGAGATCCTTGCCGTGGCTGTAGAGGAAAAACAGGGTGACGACCAGGAAAGGCACCAGGCCCAACATGAAGAAAGCCTGCATCAGCTGCGGTCTGAGCCCACGAGGCCTGAAGATCCATTTCATGGTGTGAATTTCAATTGAGAATCCAGTTACTAAGCGGCTTGAGTTTCTGACTAAAGACTAACTATTTCAATGGCTTTATCTTAAATTCGCTCGTCGGGTCACAGGGAATGGCGGGAATTTCGACCAAGGCGTTTAAAGCCTGAGCAAACGCTCCAAAAAAGCGCTCAAAGTCATAAAAAAGGGTTGTGCCCGGGCTCGGGGTACGTATAATGCGCCTCGTTGTCAGGCAACTGGCATCATGAAGTCAGGCGGGAATAGCTCAGTTGGTAGAGCACGACCTTGCCAAGGTCGGGGTCGCGAGTTCGAGTCTCGTTTCCCGCTCCAATTTTCCATCGCACCAACGGTGGAACTCACTTTCAAGACCATCAGTCTTGTCAGCATGGCGCGTTAGCAAAGCGGTTATGCAGCGGATTGCAAATCCGTTTAGTCCGGTTCGACTCCGGAACGTGCCTCCATCTTCTTCCTCTGTTTCATTCTTGTTCCATGCCAGGTTTCATCCCAAGAACCTCTTTCGGCATATCCCCTTGCGTTCAATATCCTTGCTGGGTCAATAACAGCTCGCAGCCCTGATGGCGCCACTCTCTTTGCAGATAGTGACTTATCTCGTCGAGGGATTGCCCCCGATACTGAAGCTGCAGCTCGGCGGCGTGGTCGGTCAGATCGGCCATCTTCTGCTTCAGTTGACCGCATTGCCACAGGCTGACGACAGGCACCCCCTGATACGCCAGCGTGATGGCGTCGTTCTGGTTGAGCCGCCACTCCTGCCACTGTGACCAGGCGAGCAGACCCAGTACGCTCAGGACAGCAATGTCTGCCAGTTTCATGCGCTTCTCCCCCCATTTACCTCTCCATGTTCTAACTCTTGCCCAAGGCGTGGTTTTTGCCAGCCTTGTTACTCTTTGGTTAAATAATGTAACCCAGTTTCACTTTCTGGTTTTTAGGCGGTTTTTTTATAAAAAAGTGGGCTTGTTGGTGTAGTAATCCTACAGATTGTGGAGTAATCTTTGCTCAGTGGTCTTACCAGTGAGGCGTTAAATCATGTTTCATCCCTTCTCCCTGACTCAGATAATCCTTCGTCGCATCTTCGTACTGATGGTGGGTCTGCTCGCCTTCCCTGTGATGCTGTTTCGCCGCGATCGCGCCCGCTTCTACAGCTACCTGCACCGGATCTGGAACAAGACCAGCACCAAGCCGGTGTGGCTCAAGATGAGCGAACGGGGTGAGCGGATCTTCTACTGATCCCCGTCGCGTGACCTGCCTCGCCCGGCCTATGTCGGCGCAAAAGGAAGGCAGGGCGCACCTCCCGATACAAAAACCGACACCACGGGTGTCGGTTTTTTTATGGGTATCGAACAGCCACAGCACGCCTTGCGGCTGGTCGCAGGCCCGGCGCTGGCTCCCATCTCATCCCATCTTCACTCTCCTCACTCCATACCTCAGAAGGGGCCGTCAAGCACCGCACAGCAGAGCCCGGTGGCAGAAATAGGATTGCCTGACCGGAAATGGCCAGCATAGGGCCGCGCCATGGCTAACATGGTGTCTTTGATCAGAGGGAGTGCCGCGATGAACACCGATTTCAGGATTCAGGGGTTAGAGAAGGGTCTGTTTGCACGCTTCATGGCGATGAGCGAGGAGGAGCTGCAGGGCATCAACGCAAGATGGGTGACGGCCGATGCCAGACCCGGTTACCCGTGCCGGGTTTCCCTGCAGGATGCCATGCCGGGGGAGAGGGTACTGCTGATCCACTTCCTGCACCATGACGTCGACTCTCCCTATCGGGCAGGGGGACCCATCTTTGTGCGCGAACACGCCGACACTGCGGTGCTGGGTGTCAATGAGATACCGGAGATCCTGCCAGGGCGCCTGCTCTCGGTCAGGTCCTATGACAGGGCGCACATGATGATCCACGCCCAGACCATTCAAGGCAGTGAATTCGAGCGAGCCATTCGTCAGCAGCTGTCGAATGGGGAGGTTGCGTACATGCAGGTACACAATGCCAGCCCGGGTTGTTTCAGCTGCACCGTCAGCCGTGCCTGAGCCAGCTCTGGTTCATGCACCGCTCAAGGCGCAGCCCTGTCTGCCAAGCAAGGCAGTGCTCCTTGCCCCGCCGGACAACGGCTTCTCTTGCGAAATGGCGCCTATGCCTCCCGGCCGAGTTCGGCCAGCGCCGCGCGCAGGCGGGCGAGACCTATGGGTTTGAACAGGCAGTCGTTCATGCCGGCGGCGAGGCAGAGCTCCCGCTCCCGGGGCAAGGCGTGGGCGGTAAAGCCCCAGACCGGCAGCTCATGGCCACGGGCCCGCAGGTTGCGGGTCAGTTCGAAGCCGTCCATCACCGGCATCTGGCAGTCGGTGATGACGAGATCGAAGGGGTGGCTGCCGACGGCCCGCAGCGCCTCCAGCCCGTTGCTGCGCACGCTCACCTCGTGTCCCAGGTGCTTGAGCTGCTGGCGCAGCAGGATCTGGTTGGCATGGTTGTCATCCACCACCAGTATCCGCAGCCGGGGCCCTGGCTCCCGCGGGGGTAGGGGGGCCATCACCTGGGGGCGATCCGGGGTGGCCAGGGTCAGGGGGAGTTTTATCTCGAGGCGGGTCCCCCGTCCTGGCTCGCTGTCGACGCCTATCTCTCCCCCCATCAGCTGGCACAGGATGCGGGCCAGGTTCAGGCCAAGGTACTGCTCGAGGGAGTGCGCACGGTAGAAGGGGGTGAACAGCAGCGGCAGCTTGTCCGCCGGGATGCCGACCCCGGTGTCTGCGATGACCAGGCGCAGCACGGGGGCCTGCTGGGGGTCTCCCGTCAGGGCGGCGCTGATGCTCACCTCCCCCTGCTCCGTGAACTTGATGGCGTTGCCGATCAGGTTGAAGAGGATCTGGCGCAGCCGAAGGGAATCGATCAGCACGGTCGGCAGGGGGGCGCCGGGCAGCTCGACGCGATAGGCCACCCCCTTTTGCCCGGCCATGCCATCGAACACCCGGGTGACCGACAGCAGCAGCGGCGTCAGCTCGCAGGGGGTCGGGGTCAGGGTCATCTGGCCCGCCTCTATGCTGGCGATATCCAGGGTATCCCCGAGCAGATCCAGCAGACCGTGGGCCGAGTCCGCGGCGATGCGCAGCAGCTCGGCGCTGTGACGACTGAGGGCGGGATCCTCGGTGGCCAGCTCCAGCATGCCGAGGATGGCGTTCATGGGGGTGCGGATCTCGTGACTCATGGTGGCGAGAAAGTCGCTCTTGGCCCGGCTGGCGCTGTCGGCCTGCAGCTTGGCCTGGCGCAGAGCCTCCTCCAGCCGCTTGCGGTCCGTGATGTCGATCCAGCCGTCGATCACCCCGCTGATGGCCCCCTCGGCATCGAAGTAGGGCACCATCCAGTGATAGATGTGGGTCTGCCTCCCTTCGCGGTTGAAAATACGATCGGCGAAGACGGGCTGGCCATGCTGCAGCACCTTTGTAAAGTCCTGCTCCAGGGCGGCGATGCTCCGGGGCTCGATGAGCCCCTCCAGTCCCTGGACGAAGGGGTGCCCCATGACGTCCTCCGGGCGGGCACCGAGCTGGGCCAGGTATTTGCTGTTGCACAGCAAGACCTTGCCGCTCTTGTCCCGCACCACTATGGGGTGGGGCTGGCTCTCCCCGAGCGCCTTGATGAACCTCACGTGGGCCTCCAGCTGCTGGCGGGAGGTCTGCTCGGCGCGGGCCAGCCGCTTGAGCATGAGGTTGCGATAGAGCAGCACCAGGGCCAGGGCGAAGAGCACAGCAAACAGCAGGTAGAAGGCGTGGGCGTGGCGCTCCATGAAGCCGGGCATCGGCAGTTTGCGGTTGCGCCACTCGTAGCTCGTCATGGCCAGCTCGTTGGGCGGGATGGCGAGCAGGGTCTTGTCGAGAATACCCATCAGCATCTCGTTGCCGGGCTGGCTGGCAAAGCCCATCCGTATGGGCTCGTCATCGGCGGGCCCCGCGATGCGCAGCCGGGTTTGCGGATCGTTGTCCAGGGCGTGGCGGGCAAAATAGAGCGGCACTATGGCGGCATCCAGCCTGCCCCCCTCGACGGCCTGCATCGCCTCCTCGGCGCTCTCCATGGTGGTGAGCCGGCTGCCCTTGAGCTGATCGGCGAGCGGGTTGTAGCGGGTCATCCCCACGCGCTTGCCCGCCAGACCCTGCAGCGAGCCCATGCTCTCCTCCCCCTGATGGGTGAGGATCACGTAGATGTCGTCCGTGGCATAGGGGACCGAGGGGCGCAGGCCATAGCGCTCGGCCACGGGCCGGGAGATGGCACCGATGAGATCGAGGCGCCCCGAGCGGATGGCCTTGTCCCGCTGCCGGTCGGAGTCGAAGCGGATGAACTCGAAGGAGAGGCCGGTGCGCTTGCTCACCTTGGCCAGCATGTCGACCGTCATGCCAGTGAGCTGGCCGTCGTGATCCAGGGCGCCATAGGGATAGAGGTTGTCCATCAGCCACACCTTGATGGGGGGAGACTGGCGCATCCAGGCAAGCTCCACGGCGTCATAGCGCTCGCTCGCGCCGTCGTTCATATCACGTATGGGCCCGTTCCACTGGCTGAAGATGGCATTGCGGGTCCCGTCGTCGATGGCGTCCAGGCCGCGATTGATGAGGCCGAGCAGGGCCGGCACGCGGGCGGAGACTGCGAAGCGAAAGTCGGCCGGAGCCAGGCTGGGCTGCGCCTCGCCGCGCTGCCTGAGGTGGTCGAAGCGCTCGCTGTTGAGGTAGTGCATGGCGTGGGCGTCGCTGAGCAGTATCTCCTGGCGGCCGAAGAAGACGGCGTCGAAGGCCTCCATGTTGGAGTCATGGGTCACCAGGGTGAGGGTGGGGTAGTAGAGCCTGAACCGCTGCGCGTCTATCTGGCCCTTTACGGCGGCGACGCGCTGGCCCGGGGTCAGCAGGGGGCCCTGATAGGCTTTGGGGGCCGAGAAGACCAGGGCGCTGCTGAAGTAGGGTTGGCTGAGCCGGATCCCGGAGGCCTCGGTGTCCGCCAGGGTCAGGTTGCCGAGGTTGACCAGATCGAGTTCTCCCCGGCGCAGGGCGAGCAGGGCGCTCTCCTTGTCGGCGAAGAGCTGCAGTGACAGGGGCTTTTGCAGCATATGGGCGAGGATGCCGAGGTAATCGGCGGAGATCCCCTCGAACCTGTGCCGGGAGACGATGATGCTGAAGGGGCGGTAATCCTGTGCGAGGAGGCCGACCCGCAACTGCCCGGCCTGCCGCAACCAGCCCTGCTCGGCCTTGGACCAGCGGGGAGGGACTATCTCGGGATGGTGACGGCTGTGCAGGGTCAAGGCCAGCGCAGGCTGGCCGAACAGCAGACAGAGCAGGATCAGTGATCGATAGAGGTTCATCATGCCACCTGGAACGGGACAGCCATCCTTGCCGGGTCTGGGCCAAAGACGGCCATTCTACCGGAAAATGGCTATAACGAGTCCCCTATTTGGTCGCAGCCAGCATGAAAGGCACAAGCATGGCGGCGTGCGCCGCCATGCTTGTCCAGAGTTGCCGGGATCAGCCGAACCGGTAGGCGCCCATGTAGAGGCTGCCATAGTCCCAGCTCTGGTGCAGCCTGGTCGGTCTGTCGCCTCCCGCCGCCCCGAGCGCCACGAACAGCGGGCGCAGGTGATCGTCATGGGGATGGGATTCCACGGCGCCCGGTGCCCGGGCCCGATAATCTTCCAGCGCCGCCCTGTCACCCTCATCCATGGCCTGCTCCAGCCAGTGAACGAAGGCGCTCGCCCAGCGGGGCACAGGGCTGTCGTCCGGCCCGAGCGCCCTCAGGTTGTGGGTGATGGCGCCGGAGGCGACTATGGCGATGCCCTGCGCGCGCAGGCCCTGCAGCGCCTCCCCCAGTTGCCACAGCTGGGCCGGGGTGAAGCCGGCCGGAATGGAGAGCTGCACCAGGGGGAGCTCGCTCTGGGGATCCATCAGGGAGAGGGGCGACCAGACCCCGTGATCCAGCTCGCGCTTGACCGGCGTGGCGGGCAGGCCCGCCAGCAGCAGCTGATCGCTCACCGCCTCCTGCAGCCACTGGGGGCTCCTGGCCGGCCAGCGGATCTGGTAGAGAGGATCGGGGAAGCCGTAGAAGTCGTACATCAGGGCCGGGCTCGGCTCGACGTTGAGCTGCGGCTCGCCGCGGCTGAACCAGTGGGCCGAGATCACCACCAGCCCCCTGACGCCCTCGAGGCGCAGCTGTTTCAGGAACCGGGTGGCAGGCTGATCCCGCAGGACCAGATCCGGGGCGCCGTGGGAGATAAACCAGACGGGGGCGATAGCCATGACAGACTCCATATGCGTTGTGCCGATGCGTGCTGCGCACCGAAAACCCGAGGTCAGGGCGACATGCCGCTGACGATGTGGTCATTATCTGCCCCAATGATTGGGTTAACAATCAGGCTTTAAGGATAAGCACCGTTCACTTTTGGTTGATAGTCTGAGGGGAAAGGGCGAACGAAATGGCGCAGAAACGACAACGCCGGCGCACTGCGCCGGCGTTGTGATCAAGGTCCGTCGGAAGTGGCCCCTGACGGGATGCCCCGCAGCGCCACCTCCAAGATCAGCACGGGCCCTGTCGGGTTTATTGAATACCCAGCAGTTCCACATCGAAGATCAGCACCGAACCTGGCGGTATCTTGCCGGCGGCGCGGTCGCCGTAGGCCAGGTTGGCGGGAATATAGAAGCGGGTCTTCTCCCCTTCCACCATCAGTTGCACCCCTTCGGTCCAGCCCTTGATCACCTGGTTGAGGCCGAACTCGATGGGCTCGCCGCGGGCGATGGAGCTGTCGAATACGGTGCCGTCCAGCAGCTTGCCCTCGTAGTGCACCTTCACCTTGCTGGTGGCGGTGGGGTGAACCGTGCCGCTGCCCGGTGTCAGCACCTCGTACTGCAACCCGGAGGCCGTGGTGGTGACCAGGGGCTTCTCCTTGTTGCTGGCGAGGAACTCGGCCCCCTTGCGCACGTTCTCTTCGGCCAGTTTTTTGTTGTTGCTGCTGGAGTAGAAGTAGTAGGCGGCGCCGGCGATCAGCAGGGCGATCAGAATGAATTTCATCGGGTTTTCCTGTTCCTTGAAATCAGAGTGCAATGAAGGGGCATCTTATCCCAGCCGGGGAGGGAGGGCGAGGGGGGAAGCCGGAGGATGTGACCGGACGGGCAAGGCTCCGGGGGCATCATGCCCCCGGTTCGGATTTACTTGGCGGCCACCATCATCAGGGCGGGCAGGGCGAAGAAGAGCCCGGCCACGTAACCCAGCGCCAGCAGCTTGTTCTCGCTGCCCACCCGGGCCAGGGTCTCGGCGGCCTTGATGGGCAGCTCCCGCAGGAAGGGAACCCCGTAGATGAGCACCACGGCAAACAGGTTGAACAGCACGTGGACCAGGGCTATGGTCAGCGCCAGCTGGGCACCGGCGCCGCTGATGGCGGTGGCGGCCAGCAGGGCCGTGATGGTGGTGCCTATGTTGGCCCCCAGGGTGAAGGGGTAGAGCTGACGGGTGGTGAAGACGCCGCCGCCGGCCAGGGGGATCATCAGGCTGGTGGTGGTGGAGGAGGACTGCACCATCACCGTCATCAGGGTGCCGGAGGCGATGCCGGTCAGCGGGCCACGGCCCAGCGCCTTGTGCAGCAGCTCCTTGGCGCGGCCCACCATGACCCGTTGCAGCACCTTGCCGAGGCTGGTGACGCAACCCAGGATCAGCAGTATGCCGATGACGATGGTGGCGATGGCGGGGCCCTTGCCGGGCAGGAAGGCGACGGCAGCGTCGATGAGATCCAGGGACGGCGAGATGAGGGGCTTCATGAAGTCCATCCCCTTCATCGACATGTCGGCGGAGCCCATCAGCAGGCCGGAGATCCACTCAGCGCTCTGTTGCAGCAGGCCGAACATCAGCTCCAGGGGCAGGAAGATGAAGACCGCCAGCAGGTTGAAGAAGTCGTGTACCGTGGCGGCGGCGAAGGCGCGGCGAAACTCGCCTCTGTCCCGGATGTGACCGAGGGAGACGATGGTGTTGGTGATGGTGGTGCCGAGGTTGGCTCCCATCACCATGGGGATGGCCATCTCCATGGGCAGGCCACCGGCCACCAGACCGACGATCACCGAGGTGACAGTGCTGGAGGATTGCACCAGGGCGGTGGCCAGGATGCCGAGCAGCAGGGCGACGAAGGGGTTGTTGGCAAAAGCGAAGATCTGGGCCGCGCCTTCTGCGCCGCCGGAGAAGCCCTTGAAGCCGTGGGAGACGGCGCCAACGGCGACCAGGATCAGGTAAATCAGCGTGATCACCGCGAGCCAGTTGAACAGGGGGCCGGGACGGCGGGTCTGCTGGGGTGCGGAAGATGCGGTGCTGTGCATATGGCCTCTTGGGGTCGTTCTGCGTTGAAATGGACGGGCGCATTAAAGCAGCGCTCCATGACAGAAATATGACAAAGTGACACTTTTATGATGTTTTGGTGACAGGGCGGCAGGGGGCGTCGCAGACAAAAAGTGTCGGAGCAAACGCCGATATGGCGCCATCCGGCTCAGCGCAGGTCTCCGCCCTTGCACTGAGGCCCCTGGGTTATATGCTGCTAGGCTTTCCTGTCTTCAAACTGAGGAAGTGATGATGCGTGCATGGGTTTTGTGTCTCTCCCTGGGTCTGCTGTCTGCCGGTGCGCAGGCCAGCGTGTTCAAGTCCGAGTGCAACCTCGACAAGGCGGCCAGAAACGAGGCGATGAATGCGACCCTGGGGGTCAAGGGCAACTGCGATGCCGACAAGCTGGTGCGTCAGCAGAAGGAGAAGGCCAAGGCCGAGGTGAAGAACACCACCACGGACGCGCTGGACAAGAAGACGGCGGGGCTGAAAGAGGCGAAGCAGAACACCAGAGCGGCCATGGACAAGCAGAGTGCCGATCTGAAGCAGGCGCAGGACAAGGTCAACCAGACCCGCAAGGATGTCAACGCCGTGGCCAGGGATCCGGTCAAGGCGGCCGCCACCGCGGTGATCAACCAGGGGTGAGGAAGAGTCAGGCGCAGGTCTGCATGCAAGAAGGGGAGCCATGGGCTCCCCTTCTGTTTGGCTGTCGTCCGGCCTGGCTTACTGGCCGTCGGCCGTCTCCTCGTACTGACGGAAGGGGATGCGGAACACGGCGAGGCGCAGGAAGAGGTAGGTGACCCCGATCCCTGCCCAGATGAGGCCAAGCTCCAGGGAGCTCTGCTCCAGGTTGATCCAGAGCGCCCCTATGGTGGCGGCCCCCAGCAGCGGCAGCACCAGGAACAGCAGGTGCTCCTTGAGGCTCTTGTTGCGCTTCTCGCGCACCCAGAACTGGCCGATGACCGACAGGTTGACGAAGGTGAAGGCCACCAGGGCACCGAAGTTCACTAGCGCCAGCGCCATGTCCAGATCGAACGACACCGCGGAGAGCGCCAGGGCCCCCACCAGCAGCACGTTGATGGCCGGGGTGCGCCAGGTGGGGTGGATGTAGCCGAACACCCGCTCCGGGATCATGCGATCGCGCCCCATCACGTAGAGGATGCGCGACACGCCGGCGTGGGCCGCCATGCCGGAGGCGAGCACGGCCGCCGTGGTGCACACCAGCACCACGCTCTGGAACAGGGTGCCGCCGACGTAGAGGGCGATCTCCGGCAGCACGGCGTCCGGCTCCTTGAAGCGGGCCAGATCCGGGAAGAAGAGCTGCAGGCTGTAGGAGACGGTGACGAAGATGATGCCGCCGATGAGGGCCGTCAGCACGATGGCGCGGGGGATCACCTTGCCGGCGTTCGGGGTCTCTTCCGACAGGGAACTCAGGCCGTCGAAGCCGAGGAAGGAGAAGCAGAGAATGGTGGCGCCGGTGAACAGCGGCAGCATGCCGGCGGACTCCAGGTGGAAGGGGCGGCTGCTCAGCAGGGTGCCCGTTCCTTCGCCGTGCAGCAGTCCCCAGGCGATGAGGCCGAGGAAGGTGAGGATGATGGCGACCTGGATGAAGACGATGAAGCCGTTGAGGTTCGCCACCAGCTTGATGCCGCGCAGGTTCAGGAAGGTCATGACCGTCACCAGGCCGAAGATGAAGATCCAGGGATCGACGTTCGGGAACATGGCGGTCAGATAGATCTTGGCCAGCAGGATGTTGATCATCGGCATGAACATGTAGTCGAGCAGGGAGGACCAGCCCACCATGAAGCCGACATAGGGGTGGAACACCTTCTGGGCGTAGGTGTAGGCAGAGCCCGCCGAGGGGAAGCGGCGCACCAGGTGGCCGTAGCTGAAGGCGGTCAGCAGAATGCCGCCGAGCGCCAGCAGGTAGGCGGTGGCGACCCGGCCCTCGGTGATGTCACCGACGATGGCGAAGGTGTCGAACACGGCCATGGGGGTCAGATAGGCCAGGCCCATCACCACCACTTGCCACATGCTGAGGGTTTTTATCAGACGAACGGGTTGCTGGCTCACTCAGGCTCCCTCCTTGCACGGCTGGCAGGAGGTGGAATGGCGTGAGGCCATGGGACTGGTTTCTCGCATCCGCAGCGAAGCGGTATGCAAACCACAGACGTTGGTCGCGCGGCGACCAAAGCAGGTTCCGGTGGCAACCGGAGACAAAGCCAATAAGAGCCCCATGTTTTTCCTCATTGCGGCATTAGGTTCATCTGAACCTAGATATCATTTCCGGAATGGTTCCGGCCTCGAAGTAGACACTTGTTTTCAAAATGAAAAATAACCGATGTGAGGATCACATCGGTTATTCAAATCGGCGCGCATTTTGCCCCAGATGGGGGGGGATGACAAGCCAGGATCGGCATTCCCGGCAAGAGAATGCACAAGGACAGGGTTTACATCAATAAACCGCGCCTATTCAGGTGTCGACGGCAGGGGGGCCAGCCCGCTGCTGGCAAGGCTTGCCGCCTGCTGGCTCGGCAGCGAGACCCGCCAGACCGTGGTGCGCAAAAACAGGTAAATCCCGCCGATGGCGGCCCAGATCAGCCCCAGCACCAGGGAGGTCTGCTCCAGATTGAGCCAGAGTATGGCCACGGTTCCGGCCCCGAGCAGGGGCAGCACCAGGTATTGCAGGCGATCCTGCCAGGTCTTGTTGCGCCCCTGACGCAGGTAGTAGCAGGAGATCACCGACAGATTGACCACGGTGAAGGCCACCAGGGCGCCGAAGTTGATCAGCGCCAGGGCGATCTCCAGATCGAAGCTGACGGCCGACAGGGCCAGCAGGCCCACCAGCAGTATGTTGAACACTGGGGTGCGCCACTTGGGATGGATATAGCCGAAGGTGCGCTGGGGTAGCACCTTGTCCCGCCCCATCACGTAGAGGATGCGGGAGACCCCGGCGTGGGAGGAGAGCCCCGAGGCCAGCACCGCCACGCAGGCACAGACCAGCACCACGCTCTGGAACAGCTTGCCGCCGACATAGAGGGCGATCTCCGGCAGCACGGCGTCCGGCGCCTTGAAGCGGGAGGCGTCCGGGAAGTAGAGCTGCAGGGCATAGGCCACCACCACGAAGATGAGGCCGCCAAGCAGGGCGGTCAGGATGATGGCTCTGGGGATCACCTTGCCAGCCTCCGGGGTCTCCTCGGACAGCGCGCTCAGGCTGTCGAAGCCGAGGAAGGAGAAGCAGAGGATGGTGGCCCCGGTCAGCAGCGGCAAGATCTCTGTGCTGCCGCTGTAGATGGGCTGCAGGCTGAGGGTGCCGAGCCCTTCCCCCTGGTAGACCCCATGCGCGATCAGGCCGAGGAAGACCAGCATGATGGCCACCTGGATGAAGATGATGAGGCCGTTGAGGTTAGCCACCAGATCGATGCCGCGCAGGTTGATGGCGGTCATCAGCACCGTCATGCCGAGGATGAAGATCCAGGGCTCGACGCCGGGGAAGAGGGCGCTCAGATAGATCTTGGCCAGCAGCATGTTGATCATCGGCAGGAAGATGTAGTCGAGCAGGGAGGACCAGCCCACCATGAAGCCCACCACGGGGGAGAACTCCCGCTGGGCATAGGTGTAGGCCGAGCCCGCGATCGGGTAGTGACGCACCATCTTGCTGTAGCTGGAGGCGGTGAACAGCACCCCGACCAGGGCCAGCAGGTAGGCGGTGGTGACATGGCCCTGGGTGATGTCGGTGACGATGCCGAAGGTATCGAACACCACCATGGGGGTCATGTAGGCCAGGCCCATCACGACCACTTGCCACAGGGTCAGGGTTTGTTTCAGTCGCGCAGGGCGTGGGGCCATGGGGCCTGTCTCCTAAGAATGCAGTGGTGAAGGGCCCGCCTGCCGAGCAGGGACAGGGCCCCATGACAGGGTGACTGGTCACAGAGGGAGCCAAGTGCTCCTGCCATCATTTTTTGGGGGGCGAGATGATACCGTATAAGCAGGCCATCCGCGATGGACGGCCTGTCGTTATCTGACGATATTGTTCGTGCCAGCGAGAACCGCGGGCACTAACCCTGACTGGCGGCGGCCAGCGCCTGCTCCAGCAGGTCGAGTCCCTCGTCGATCAGCGCCGGGGAGGCGGTGAGGGGGGCGAGGAAGCGGATGACGTTGGCACGCACGCCGCAGGCCAGCAGCACCAGGCCGCGCTTGCCTGCCTCTGCCACCAGCCGCCTGGTGAGATCCGGGTCCGGTTGGGTGGCATCGCGCCCCTTGACCAGCTCCATGGCCACCATGGCGCCGGGGCCACGGATGTTGCCAATGCTGTCAAACCGCTCCGCCAGCTGGTGCAGGCGCCCCTTGATCTGCTCTCCCTGTACCAGGGCCTGCTGGTTCAGGCGCTCCTCCTCGATGACCTCCAGCACCGCCAGGGCGGCGGCGCAGGCGATGGGGGATCCCGCATAGGTGCCCCCCAGGCCACCGGGCTTGGCGGCGTTCATCACCTCGCTCTTGCCCACCACGGCGGAGAGCGGGAAGCCGCCCGCCAGGCTCTTGGCCAGCGTCATGATGTCCGGCTCGACGCCGCTGTATTCGATGGCGAAGGTCTTGCCGGTGCGACAGAAACCTGTCTGGATCTCGTCGCAGATGAGCAGGATGCCGTGCTGATCGCAGATCTTGCGCAGGGCTTGCAGGAAGCTCGGGGAGGCGACATAGAAGCCCCCCTCACCCTGCACCGGCTCTATGATGATGGCGGCCACCCGGGCCGGCTCGATGTCGGCGCTGAAGCAGAGATCCAGCGCAGCCAGGGCATCGGCCTCGCTCACCCCCAGGTAGTCGGCCGGGAAGGGCAGGTGATAGACCTCCCCCGGGAAGGGGCCGAAGCCGGTCTTGTAGGGCACCACCTTGCCGGTGAGCGCCATCCCCATCATGGTGCGGCCATGGAAGCCGCCCTTGAAGGCGATGGTGCCGCTGCGACCCGTGTGGGCGCGGGCGATCTTGATGGCGTTCTCCACCGCCTCGGCGCCGGTGGAGAGGAAGAGGGTGCGCTTGGGGGTCGGGCCCGGCACCAGGGCGTTGAGCTTCTCGGCCAGCTTGATATAGCCCGGGTAGGGGGTGACCTGGAAGCAGGTGTGGCTGAACTTCTCGAGCTGCTCGCGCACGGCGGCGACCACCCTGGGGTGGTTGTGACCGGTGTTGAGCACGGCGATGCCGGAGGCAAAATCGATGTAGCGGTTGCCCTCCACATCCCACAGCTCGGCGTTCTGGGCCCGGTCGATGAAGACCGGCAGCAGGGTGCCGACCCCCTGTACCACGGCCGCTTCACGGCGCGCTTGCCATGCCTGGTTTGAATGCTGTTCTGACTGACTCATCTTTCCTCCCTGAGGGGCATGGGCCCCTGATATTCCTGTGCAATCTGCTCATCGAGTGAACCGCGCTGCCATCTGGCAGGGCGGCAGGTCCGGTGCGCGGGTGGCGTGCCGCAGGGCGCCGTCGACGCTCTCGTGAGGCCGGGCGGGCGCCCATGTCTATCTATAAAAACGATGGACGGGTGTCAGAGGCATCTTTTTAGGCGATGCCTCTGCGGGTCATGGGCATCAGCGGATGCCGCCGAAGCAGAGGTATTTGGTCTCGAGGTACTCCTCCAGTCCCTCTGCCGCCCCTTCCCGACCCAGCCCCGACTCCTTGATGCCGCCAAAGGGGGCCAGTTCGGTCGAGATGATCCCCTCGTTGATCCCCACCATGCCGTACTCCAGCTGCTCGGCCACCCGCCACACCCGGGCGATGTCGCGGCCATAGAAGTAGGCGGCCAGGCCATAGGGGGTGTCGTTGGCGATGGCGATGGCCTCGGCTTCGGTCTCAAAGCGCACCAGGGGCGCCACCGGCCCGAAGATCTCCTCCTGCAGTATGGGGTTGTCCGGGGTCACGCCGGTCAGGATGGTGGGGTGGTAGAAGAGCGGGCCGGCGGGGTGGGCTTGCCCCCCCACCAGCACGCGAGCCCCGGCGGACTCGGCCTGGCTCACCAGGGAGGCGACCTTGTCGGCGGCGGCGGCATTGATGAGAGGGCCTATCTGGGTGCCTTCCCCCATGCCATCCCCCACCTTGAAGGCGCGCACCGCGGCGGCCAGCTTCTCGGCGAAGGCATCATGAACGCTGGCCTGCACCAGGATGCGGTTGGCGCAGACGCAGGTCTGGCCGGCGTTGCGGTATTTGGAGGCGAGGGCCCCGGCCACGGCGGCGTCCAGATCCGCATCGTCGAACACGATGAAGGGGGCGTTGCCACCCAGCTCCAGAGAGAGCCGTTTCATGGTATCGGCGCACTGGCGCATCAGGAGCTTGCCGATGCGGGTGGAGCCGGTGAAGGAGAGCTTGCGTACCGTCTTGTTGCGGCACAGCTCATTGCCCACGGCCGCCGCCTGATGGGAGGTGACTATGTTGATGACCCCGGCGGGGATGCCCGCCTGCTCGGCCAGGGCCGCCAGCGCCAGCGCGCACAGGGGGGTCTCGGCGGCGGGCTTGATGACGATGGTGCAACCGGCGGCGAGTGCCGGGCCCGCCTTGCGGGTGATCATGGCGATGGGGAAGTTCCAGGGGGTGATGGCGGCCACCACGCCCACCGGCTGCTTGATGGTGGCCAGGCGCCGGTCACCGGAAAAACCCGGGATGGTGCGGCCATAGGCGCGCTTGCCCTCTTCCGCGAACCACTGGATGAAGCTGGCGCCGTAGGCCACTTCCCCCTTGGCCTCTGCCAGCGGCTTGCCCTGCTCGCAGGTCATGATGCGGGCCAGTTCATCCTGGCTGGCCATGATGAGCTCGAACCAGGCGTGGAGCCGGCTGCCGCGCTCCTTGGCGGTGAGGGCGGCCCAGGCGGGCTGGGCTTTGTGGGCCGCCGCGATGGCGAGCCGGGTGTCCGTCTCGTCCATGTCGGGTACCTGGGTGATGAGCTGGCCGGTCGCCGGGTTCAGGACCTCGAACCTTTGTCCGCCATGGGCCTCGCACCAGCGGCCATCTATATAGGCAAGGGACTTGATCAGGGAGAGAGCGGGTTGTGATGCTGACATAGATAGGAAGCCTCGATTGTGGGTCTGGGTGGCCGACTCATCCCGTGGTGCCACCGTATAGAATAATAAGCACCTAACGACCATAAAGTGAGCCGAAATGTTTTTCAAGTGTTAAATATATTTGAGTGAACGGGGCGCTGCATGCTAGAAATGGGGCTGTCAGGACGATTCTAGCGTCTCTCATTGTGTTGGGTGTGCAAAATAATGAACGATCTCGGCTGTGCAGGATAGCGAACAGGGTGCCGGGATTGACGCATTATATTAACCAGCCGCCACAAGGTATTCGAATGGCCATACAAGGAGGTGGGGATGCAGCAACCACAAGGTGAGGTCCAGTGGCAGACCATGACGGATAACCCCTTGTCTGACAAAGGGATGGATAAAACCATGGGGGAGCGGCTCGCCCTCCTTCGCCGTAGTCTCGGGCTCTCCCAGCGCCGGGCCGCCGAGCTGAGCGGCCTGACCCACGGTGCCATCTGCATGATAGAGCAGAACAAGGTGAGCCCCTCGGTCGCCTCGTTGCAAAAATTGCTCTGCGTCTACGAGCTGCCGCTCTCCCGCTTCTTCGCCGAGGAGGAGGCGCGGGCACCGAGCGTGGTGATCAAGGCGGAGCAGCTCATCGAGCTGGGCAGCCAGGGGGTCTCCATGAAGCTGGTGCACAACGGCAACAATCGTCGCCAGCTCGGCTTCATGCTGGAGACCTATGCCCCCGGCACGGACACCGGGGGCCAGGTCAAGCACCTGGGGGAAGAGGTGGGCACAGTGCTGGAAGGTTCTGTCGTGCTGAGCCTGGCGGGGCAGACCTATCAGCTCAGTGCCGGGGACAGCTATGTGATCGACACCGGCGAGCCCCACAGCTTCAGCAATCCGTCGGGGCAGGTCTGCCGCATCGTCAGCGCCCACACCCCCGCCAGCTTTTGACATTGAACAGCGCGAATATTGGAAACGAACCGGTAAGGAAACAGGGATCATGACCGAACATGTAAAGAGTTACTACGCAGCCAGTGCCAACAAACACGCCCCCTATCCCACGCTCACCGAGCAGCTTGAGTGCGACGTCTGCGTCATCGGGGCCGGGTATACCGGCCTCTCCAGTGCCCTGCATCTGGTGGAGAAGGGCTACAAGGTGGTGGTGCTGGAAGCCGCGCGAGTCGGCTTCGGCGCCAGCGGTCGCAATGGCGGCCAGATCGTCAACTCCTACAGCCGCGACATCGACACCATAGAAGCGAACTGCCCGCCGGATCAGGCCAGGCTGCTCGGCTCCATGCTGTTTGAGGGGGGAGAGATCATCCGCGAGCGGATCCAGCGCTACAACATCCAGTGCGATCTGCAGCAGGGGGGCGTCTTTGCCGCCGAGACCGAGAAGCAGCTCCACGAGCTCAAGGCACAACATGCCCGCTGGCAGAAGTGGGGCAACGATAAGCTGGAGCTGCTCGATGCCGACGGGGTGCGCGAGGTGGTGGCAAGCGATCGCTACGTCGGCGCCCTGCTGGACAAGCGCGGCGGTCATATCCATCCCCTCAACCTGGCGCTGGGAGAGGCGGAAGCCATCCGCATGCAGGGGGGGCAGATCTTCGAGCAGTCCGCCGTCACCAGCATCACTCCCGGTCAGCCGGCTCTGGTCAAGACCGCCAAGGGGGCGGTGAAGGCGCGCTTCGTGGTGGTGGCCGGCAACGCCTACCTCGGCAACCTGGTGCCCGAGCTGGCGAGCAAGAGCATGCCGTGCGGCACCCAGGTCATCGCCACCGAGGTGCTGGGGGAGGAGCGGGCCCGCGCCCTGCTGCCGCAGAACTACTGCCTGGAAGATTGCAACTACCTGCTCGACTACTACAGAACCACAGGGGATCACCGGCTGATCTACGGCGGCGGCGTGGTCTATGGCGCGCGGGATCCGGCGGACATAGAGCGGCTGATCATCCCCAAGATGCTCAAGACCTTCCCCCAGCTCAAAGACGTCAAGGTGGAGTACACCTGGACCGGCAACTTCCTCTTGACCCTGTCGCGTCTGCCGCAGTTTGGTCGCATCGGCCCCAACATCTACTACATGCAGGGTTACAGCGGCCACGGCGTTACCTGTACCCATCTGGCGGGCAAGCTGCTCTCCGAGGTGCTGAGCGGTCAGGCGGAGCGCTTCGACGCCTTCGCCAGGCTGCCGCACTACCCCTTCCCGGGCGGCCGCCTGCTGCGCATCCCCTTCACCGCCGCAGGAGCCGCCTGGTATACCCTGCGAGACAGGCTGGGGGTGTGACGCCCATAAAGGGCATAGCGCTATGGCGCCATGACGGCCGAGTGGTGAAGGGCGTGAGTCTCTGGTTGTTCGGCTGTCGAAAAAGGGGGGGATAAGTCATTCCCTGTATCGCAGCTAGGCTCGCCTACCCTGTAGTGCAAACAGGGGGATCCCATAAACCGCGACCGAGTTTTCGCGTCATGACTAGCGAATGGCGAAGGGCATGTGTTCCCGGTGATTCGGCGGCCGAATAATAGGGGGCATCACTCCCTTTTGGGCGCAGATGCGTTGAGCTCGAGGGCGTCCCGGCACTCCTCTCTGGGGAAGTGGCTGCCGGCAGGGCTCGCTGGCAGTCAGGAGGCAGATGAGACGACAGAGGGAGGCATCATGCCTCCCTCTGTGATGGGTGAACACCTGGATCCGCTTCAATGGCATGGGACCATCATCTGCCCGCTCAGGCTGCATCGACTCGCCGCTCTCAGAACCTATAGGGGAAACGCAACCCTATGCTGTAGTCAGGCGCATCCGTGGTGAGCCCTGCCGACCAGTTGACTGCCATGGAGAGCTTGTCCGTGATGGCCCAGGTGGACCCCATACCGAAACTGGCCGCGTTGGCATCGGAGCCGGTTACCTTCTCCATGTCAAAGCCTTCGGCCCCCTGGCTGGATTCGAGGGTGATGCGCTGGTTGATGTTGAAGGAGAGGCTGAAGCGCTCGTTCAGTGCAAACGCGACCCCCAATCCATATTCATACCAGTCACCGAGCTGGATGCTGCCGGGCTGATCGCCGGGCTGGTAGGAGACATCGTCAAAGTCTTGCTTGAGGCTGTGGCCATAGTTGAGGTTGGCGAACAGGATGGCGGGATCCAGGGTCTTGACCAGGGAGAAGCCGGTGGACAGCTGCCAGAGCCCGTTGCCGGTGGCGAGCTCCTTGGGGACCATCAGGTTGCCAGATTCTGAGGTAATGAGCTCTATCCCGTAGGGATCCTTGCCGGTCGGCGCCTTGGCCCGCAGGTTCCACACCAGATCCGGCCAATCTTCATCCTCGGCCAGGACCCTGTAGTAGATGGCGAGACTGAGATCGCCGAGCCCGCCATCGCTGACGCTCTGCTCCTCAAAGTCGCGGCTGGAGTTCTCCTTGCCGGTGCTCTGATAGTTGGTGTTGCGATACATGTAGGGCACCGCAAGTTCCAGCTGCCAACGATCATTGAGGGTGTAACGGGTCACCAGGTCTGCGGTCCATTGATCCGAGCGGACCCTGTCCAGGTTGATTTCGCCCAGGAAGATGGCGTCCAGCGCCAGGAAACCGCGCAGGGCGAGATCCTTGCGGTTGTAGTGCTGGTAAGAGAGGCCGAAGTCGAGGGTCAGCGCACGATCGAACACGTTGTGTTGCTCGATCATCAGGTCTTCGGTACTGCGACCGACTTCCGGCGTGCGCCGTGCCGTATCGGGTTGGGAGGAGGCGGCGACGGCGGCCCCGCTTGCTCCTCCTGCTGTGGCGGCAGGCGTGGCTCCCGAGGCCTTGACGGCCTCCAGGCGAGCCTGTAATTGATGGAGGGCCTGATTTTGCTGGATCAATTGCTGACGCAACTGATCCAGCTGTTGTTGCAGGGCCTCTTCTTCTGCAGTTGCGCCCCAGCAGGTGAAGGGGGTCAGTGCAATCAACAGCATGGTCGACTGTTTCATCGAGATACGTCCTTGTTGTTTATTATCCTTTTTTATAGTTCAACCCATGGGATTCACCTGCTGTTAGCGAGAGAACCAGATCCGGGTCTGATTCAGGGTCTGCAATCCGTCTCCCCTGACCTTGTTGAACTGCAGCAGACCGCGGCTGAAGTCGGTGCCTCTCAGGCTCTGTTCCAGCAGGACTCGTCCGTCGGAGGAGTTTAGTTGCAACCCGGCGTAATTGCCCGAGACCCGGTAACTGGCTGTGCCAAGATCCCCCTGGTGCTCGTAATTGCCCGCGGAGACGATCTGTCCCGTCATTGCGGGGGGCGTCAGTGTAATACCTGCCTGGTTCACCGAGCTGTTTCCGCTCCCCTCCAGTTGCACGACCTGCACCAGGCCTGCGCCTTGTACGGAGGCACTCTGGGGCGTCGTTGTGACAGCCTTGACCTCATCCTTGATGCGGACATCCAGCTTGGGTTTGTTGTGCACCACGCTCAGCGCCAGGTTCATGGCGGCCGTTTGTTGGGCCTGGGCCGTGGTCAGGGATGAGATGAACTCGATGCCGAAGTAGCTGATCCCGTGGCTGCTGACGTAGCGGCCACGCAGATGGGCCAGTTCCCCATCGGCCAGTTCGGGGGCAAAGCTGTCTGACAGCAGTGCCAGAGGATCCGAGGCGGCCAGCAGCGGAGAGGCAAAGCCACCCAGACTGCAGATGAGGCATATGGCGGGTCGGGTATTCATGATGACCTCACATTAGCTCTTTGTGCTGAAAACCAAATTCCAGCAGGGATGTTTCATTGAGGGGGGCGAACAGCCCATCTTTTCCTCTGGCAGACAGGGGAGGAGCAGGGTTGGCAAGGGGCGCATCAGGCCGATAGCCAGCGCCGATCACAGCAAGCAGTATGCCGTTCCAGCTCTCCTTGAACTCCTTGAAGGTGATCACTCGATTGCCGAGGGCGGGGTCTGCCAGATAGACACGGTCGTGGCGATCGATGGCGCGCAGCACGGCAAAGTGCTGGTAGCCGCGAATATTGAGCAGCACTATGGTGGGGACTCTCACCTGCCGCAATTTTTCATCTCCTAGGCGATAGCCTCTGACACGCATGCCGAGCATCTGCAAATATTGCTTCATGTCGAGCATGGAAAAGCCGAAATTCTTGACCTGTTCAGGGTCAGCCATGGCCAGCATGCCGTCCATCACCCAGCGTTCATTGGTTACGTGGCCGTAGGAGTAGCGCAGTATGGTGGCGACTGCGGCGGCCCCACAGCTGAAATCTGTATGTTGGCGCTCGATATTGGCATAACGGCGCTCCAGAATGCTCTGTACCGGTTTGCTGAGATCCCCCAGTGCCGGGAGATGTTCTCCCAATGGCATATTGGCCGACCAGGCAGCAGGGCAGAATAACAACAGCAGTAGCCAGCGCATTGAGACCTCCATGTCCTGAAAAAAAGGGGGCGCAAAGGCCCCCTCTGAAGTGCATTACTTGGCAAAGCCTGCGGCCAGCGAGAGGTTGTTCGCTTGCAGGTTGTTGGTGCCCGACGACACGTTCACCCCGATGTTGCCCACGGCACCGTTGAAGGCGCCGCCATCGATGGTTGCCCGGTTGAAGGTTTCGCGGCTGGTGTAGGTATTGACCACGGGTATGAAGCCAGTGGCATAACCGCTCAGCTTGATATCACCCTCTTCCTCGAACTTGAACTTGGAGTCCTTGCTGCCATCATCGTCCTGATTGTCATAGTCGATGTGGCCCCAGAGACTGCCGCCATTGGGATGATCACCATCCTTCCAGATTTCCGGATAGACGTTGTTGGTCTGCTTGCTCGTCCCTTCGTACTCACCCTCGGCTTTGAGTTTGAGGAAGATGGGGTTGTAGTCCACGGTCTTGGTGGCGCTCAGGCTCTTGTTTTCGGTCATGTTCTTGGACACGCTCTGGCTGTTTGCCACCGTGGCCACGGCCATGTTGCCGGTGGACACCGAGGCCGCCATGTTGTTGGCCTGAACGTTACCCGAGCCAGACGTCACGTTGGCACCTATGTTGCCCGCGGCATCCTTGAATGCCCCATCGCCGATCCCGGCCTTGTTCTGATGGCCGTGGTTGGCAGTCCAGTTATTGCTGGCGCTTTGGGTGGAGAAGATCTCGGCATCCGAAGAACCACCGGCCATGCCATGTTGTTGGCCACGACCCATGATGAATTCGGCATCGACTTCGTCATAGGCTGCCAGGGCACCACTGTTGCCTTGTACGTTGGAGTCACCGGCCGCCACGTTGGCACCGACGTTACCGGATGCACCCTTGAACGAGCCGTCAATCTTGCTCGTGTTCTCCGTTCTTGTATTGTTCGTGCCGATCATGGAGCTGGATTGCTGGTTGTCCACGACCGCCATGCCGAGTTTGTTGACGTTGATGTAGCCGCCGACACGAACCTCGCCTTCGTACTCCACATCGACCTCTGCCTTGACCTTCTTGGTCAAGGTTGCCCCTGTCTCATCCCTGTCACCGCGGTAATCGGCGGAGGCGGTGCCCGACATGGCCATGACAACCGCAGCGGCTAATGAGCTATAAATAAGTCCACGCATAATGAGTCTCTCCATTGAACTTTCTGTGGAAGATTTGCCCATCGGCTGAATCTAAGCCCCCGGACTCGGCTTCCGATCCCTGCGACATCATGGGGATGTCGTTACTGCGCCAGCCAGAGGCAGGGAGACCATGTTGACTGCCTGGTTTCCCTGTCCCGTGACCTGGTTCACCTGGATGACGCCTTTGCTGCCCGTCAGGGCGTTGTCATCCAGATAGATGCTGGTGGTGGTGTTGGAGGGCACCTTGCCTGAAGGTGTCTTTGCCACACTGGTGCTGAGGTTGATGTCGGTCACCACGCCGATGCCGCTGTCATCCAGCGACAAGGCAAAGGCATTCAGCTGCTGGTTGGCTTCACCTGCGCCCTGATTGATCCCGACCAGCCCCTGGCTCTGGCTCAGCGCCGAGCCCAGAATGGCAACGCTCTGGTTGCCATTGAGATTGGTAGTGGATTGATTCTGCTGGCTAAACTGAACGATGGCCGGCCCTGATAGGGCGATGGCGGCGAGGTTGCCCTGCTGGTTGTTATTACCGGCAACCATATTGACACCCATGGCGCCACGAATGTTGCTGAGTGCTTGCGAGCCGAGATCAACCCGATTCTCTGCTTGTGACTGAGGTGCGAATGCGGAAAGAGGAATAATTGCCAGTGCAATATATGTTTTCATTCTCTGTCTCCATATGCCAGGAGGGCTTATTAGAGAGAGCAATGAGTGTGCCAATTGGTAACTTATTGATATATATTGTTTTTGTATTTGAGTTATTTGTGTTTAAGTCTCAGGTTTGATAATGAACTTTTATATGATTCATCAACACATTGTTTATCAATGACTTTATTTTTTCTCACCGTTAATTTTGCTGTCTCATTATTGTGGTGTCATCAGTCTAAATGCGGGATGGTTTATAGTTATCATCGTCTGGCTACCTTGAGTTGGCGTCATTTGATGAACGTCATGCTCTGTCCAGATGAAGGAGTGAGCCTCAAAGAGCAATGGTCAGACTCTCTCGTGCAGAGGCGATAACAAGGAGTTTCCCTATGACAGAAACGGCATTGTTACTCATCAATTCATGTGCCGTACTGGAAAGCCTGCTGGTAAAAAGCGAGTGGCAAGTGGAGCAGGCGAGTTCCCTGGCGGTGGCAGAACAGAAATTGCAGGAAAAGGCTTATCCCCTGGTGCTGGTGGTGATCAAGCCGGAGCAGTATGACGCCTTGTATTCCCTGATTGGCCAACACTCCAGCAGCCTGTGGATTGGCCTGATCGAGCGTGATTGCCTGGCCAGCGAGGCCCTGCGCAACCTGCTTGCAGCCTGTTTTCATGATTTTCACACCTTCCCGCTCGATCAGGACAGACTCTCCCACAGCCTGGGTCATGCGCTGGGGATGGCACAGCTCATCCGGCGCCATCGCCCCAAGATGCCGGCTCAGCTGCGTTTCATCCAGGGGGAGAGCAGCGCCATTCGCCAGTTGCGCGAGCAGATCATGCGGCTGCAACATTGTCGCCTGCCCGTGCTGGTGACCGGGCCCAGCGGCACCGGCAAGGAGCTGGTGGCTCGTGAGCTGCACTACAGCACCTTCGGCGAAGACAGTCCCTTTGTGGCCGTCAACTGCGGCGCCATGCCCCATCAGCTGATCCAATCCGAGCTGTTCGGCCACGTCAAGGGCGCTTTCACCGGAGCCCAGAGCCGCAAGATAGGCAAGATTGAGGCGGCCGATGGCGGCACCCTGTTCCTCGACGAGATCGGGGAGTTGCCACTGGAGGATCAGGCGACCCTGCTGCGCTTCTTGCAGGAGCAGAGCATAGAGGCCGTGGGCAGTCATCTGACTCGGAATGTGGATGTGAGGGTCATTGCCGCCACCAATATCGATGTGGAGCAGGCGGTGGCCAGCGGCGGATTTCGCATGGACCTCTACTATCGGCTCAATGTGGTGCGGCTGCGCACCCCTGCCCTGTGCGAACGGGCCGAGGACATCCAGCTGCTTGCCGATGACATCCTGGCAGAAGTGCGGGGAGGGCGAATGCTGAGCTTTACCCACAAGGCGCGTCAGGCCATGCAGTCCTATGGCTGGCCCGGCAATGTCAGGGAGCTGCGCAACCGGGTGCAGCGGGCAGCCGTGATGTGTTCTGGCCCCTTCATCGAGGCCGATGACATGGAGCTGACCAACATGGACTCCCTGTTGCTAGATGGTTCGCTCAAGGCCGTGCGTGAGGCGGCGGAGCGTCAGGCGCTGCAACGGACGCTGGCTCGTTTCCCGGACCAGCTGGAGGAGGTGGCGCGCACCCTCGACATCTCGCGCGCCACCCTCTACCGGCTGCTGGACAAGCACGATCTGCTGTAGTCCCCGTCATTGCGTGCATGGCGGCCCTTGCCCCACGCCGTTAAGTGCCAGATCCCGGGCCACAGGCCCGGGTTTTTATTGGTGCAAATGTGCGCAAACCGGTGGGGCGGTGGATGCGAGCTAGGGGCTGCCAGGGGGCCTTGCCAGCTGACACAGAGCGCGCGCCGCCCCCGTTGATGCGCGCCAGGGGATCACTCGCCCCTGGCAATCCCCTCCCGCCTCGGGTCTGCGGCGCCAAACCAGCCGCCGGCATTGCGTTGCACCCCCTGCAAGCCAGAAGTCTGTTCATTGAGCAGCACCTCGTGACCCCTGGCCTTGAGTCCCTGGATAACGACCTCGGGCGTGCGCCCCTGCTCCAGCTCGGTGGGGCCGTTGCGGCTGCCGAAGTTGGGCAGGTTGATGGCCTGCTGCAGGTTCAGCCCCCAGTCCTGGGTGCCGAGCAGCGCCTTGCCCACGTAGTTGATGATGGCCGAGCCACCCGGGGAGCCCAGGCTCATCTCCAGCTGCTTGCTCTGCTTGTCGAACACCAGCAGGGGGGACATGGAGGAGCGCGGGCGCTTGCCCGGCTCCACCCGGTTGGCCACCGGCAGGCCAGCGGCATCCACCGAGGTGAAGGAGAAGTCCGTGAGCTGGTTGTTGAGCAGGTAGCCGTTGACCATCAGCCGGGAGCCGAAGCCGTCCTCGATGGAGCTGGTCATGGAGACCGCCATGCCGTCTCCATCCACGATGGAGACATGGCTGGTGGAGGGCAGCTCGGGGGTGGCATCCAGGCCACGGGCCAGTGCCTGCGGCGGGGTGCCCGGTTGGGCGATGCCCATGGACCTGGCGCCGATGAGTCGACCCCGCTCGGCGAGGTAGCCCTTGTCCAGCATGCCGCGCACCGGCACGGCGACGAAGTCGCCGTCGGCCACGTACTGGTTGCGATCGGCGAAGGCGAGCCGCGCCGCCTCGCTGTAAAGGTGGATTGCCTCGCTCGAGGCGGCCAGCCGGCCGTCCGGCCCGGGCACGGGTTTGAGCGCTGCCATGTCCCGGCTCTCCAGCATGCCGAAGATCTGGCCGAGGGCCAGGGTGCCCGAGGAGGGGGTCGGGAAGCCGCACACCTCGCTCTGGCGATAGTCAAAGCAGAGGCCGTCCCGCAGTCTGGCGCTGTAGCTGGCCAGATCCGCGGCGCTCAGCACCCCGGGGTTGGTGGGATGGGCGTGCACCTTGGCCACCATGGCCTCGGCGATGGGCCCTCGATAGAAGGCATCGGCACCGTCCCGTGCCAGCGTCCTGAGTACCCCGGCCAGTGCCGGGTTGGTGAGGCGGGTGCCCGCCGTCTTGGGGCTGCCGTCCGCCTGGTAGAAGTAGGCCCTGGCCTCGGGGTCTTTGGCCAGATAGGGATCCTTGGCGAGCAGGGTGGCCAGGCGTGGGCTTATCACAAAGCCCTGCTCTGCCAGGGTGATGGCGGGCTCGAACAGGCTGGCCCAGGGCAGCTTGCCATAGCGCTCGTGGGCCAGGGCCAGGGCGCGCACCGTGCCGGGGGCGCCGACCGAGCGACCGCCCACCACGCCGTCGTAGAACGCCATCGGCTTGCCGTCCTTCATGAACAGTTGATCCGTGGCCGCCGCGGGTGCCGTCTCACGGCCATCCACGGCCGCCACCTGCTTGCCATCCCACACCAGCATGAGGGAGCCGCCGCCGATCCCGGAGGATTGCGGCTCCACCAGGGTCAGTACCAGCTGGACGGCGATGGCCGCATCGACGGCGTTGCCTCCCGCCTTGACGATCTGGTAGCCCGCATCCACCGCCAGCGGGTTGGCCGCGGCCACCATGAAGTCGCGCCCCTGCCAGCCCGCCTTGTCGGTCCAGCCGCTGGCCGCCTCCGGGGCGATCAGTGTCTGGGGAGGGGGGACATAATGAAAGGCACTCTGGGGGGCGCAGCCGGTGAGCAGGCCGAAGGCGACCAGCAGGGCGAGGGGTTTGAGGGACATGACAGGCTCCTTGTCGGTTTCTTGTACACCCGTCGAAATGTGGCACAGTTGGAGCCCGATTGAAAGATTGTCTTGATACTCATATGGTTACAAAAATATCAAGGAGGAGCCCAGGATGCACAGAGAGGGGCTGGTGAGACGTTGCGTGACGGGGCTGCTCTGCCTGCTGCTGGCCGCCTGCGGGGAGCCAGGGTTCAGACCCCTGGCGGCGGGGGAGACCATATTGGCGTTCGGAGACAGCCTGACCGTGGGGCGCGGAGTCAACCCGGCCCAGAGCTACCCCAGCGTACTGGCGAGCCTGAGCGGTCACCCCGTCATCAATGGCGGGGTCTCGGGGGAGTTGAGCCGTGCCGGGCGGGCCCGCCTGCCCGGGTTGCTGGCCGAGCACAGGCCCGCTCTGGTCATACTGCTGGAGGGAGGCAACGACATACTGCACGGCAGCGGGGAGGGGGCGCTCAAGGCCAATCTCGCCGCCATGATAGAGGCGGTGCAGGGTAGCGGTGCCCAGGTGCTGCTGGTGGCCGTGCCTCGCAAGTCCCTGTTTGCCGACGGCGCCCCCCTGTACGGGGAGCTGGCAGAGCAGTACGGGCTGGTGCTGGACAACGACAGCCTTGGCGAGCTGCTGCGCACTCCCGGGCTCAAGTCCGACGCCGTGCACTTGAACGCGCAGGGATATGGCGCCCTGGCCGAGCGGCTGCACCGGCTGCTGCAGGCCCGCGGCGCGCTATGAGGGCGGTGTTCCTGCGCGTCAGCGGGGTAGCCCGGAATAAAAAAACCGCCATCAGGCGGTTTTTTTACAGGCAGGGGACAACTCAGAGGGACTGCTCTTCACCACCCAGGGCGGCAAACAGCGCCGGGATGAACTGGGCCAGCTCGGCGGTCACCAGGGCGAAGTCCGCATCCAGACGGGCGGCGGGATCCTCGCTGGTGACGTCGTCGTTCTGCTCGCGCAGCTCTTCGCTGAACTTGAGGCGCTTGATGGAGAGATCGTCCCCCAGCACGAAGCTCAGGGTCTCGCCCCAGTTCAGGGCCAGCTTGGTCACCAGCTTGTCGTTGGCCAGGTGATTCTTGATCTCCTCGCTCATCAGATCCTGCTGCTTGCAGCGGATGATGCCGCCGTGCTCCATGGCGCTGCGCAGCTCGGCCTCGTCTTCCAGGGTGAAGCTGGCGGGCAGATTGCCCTCGTTGAGCCACTCGGTCATGGTGATCTCGGGCGGGTTCTTGAGGGCCACCGGCACCACCGGCAGGGTGCCTATGCTCTTGCGCAGCAACGCCAGCAGATCGTCCGCCTTCTTGGCGGAGCCTGCGTCCACCACCATCAGGTTGTCGGCGGGACTTATCCAGGCGAAGGTCTGGCTGGTGCGGCTGAAGGCGCGGGGCAGCAGGGTATGCATGATCTCCTCCTTCAGCGCCTCCTTCTCCTTCTTCTTGAGGGCGCGGCCCTGCTCGAATTCGATCGCTTCCACCTTCTCCGCCAGCATCTCCTTGACTACTGTGCCCGGCAGCATCTTCTCTTCCTTGCGGGCGCAGAGCAGGATGTGACCGGAGGCTGAATGGGTCAGGGTGGAGCCGAATTTACCGAGGGGCTTGACCCACCCGAACCGGGAGATGTCCTGACTGCCGCACGGGGTGAAGGCACAGGCCTCGAGCTGGGTTTCCAGCTGATCCACGGTCAGGTCAAAGGGGCGGGTAAAGCGATAAATCTGCAGGTTTTTAAACCACATGGCGTCCTCGGTCTCATAGATTGTCCGGCGGGCATTGTACTAGAGAGGCGCTTTGTGATCAGCCAATCATTCTCGCTAAATAAAGGGCGATCGACTTCACATGGCCTCATCTTGACCGCCCGTCTTGTCATCGAACTCCCCTAGACTGCGAGTGTTCAAATTGTTAACAAGGATGCGAATATGTTGAGAGCGAGCCGGCCGGAAGACATGGAAGAGATCGTCGAGATCTGGCTGCTGGCATCCTTGCAGGCCCATGATTTCGTTGACGCTTCCTGCTGGTGGCAGGCTCAGGAGGAGCTGCGTACCCGCTACCTCGACCATGCCCGCATCTGGGTGTTCGAGGAGCGCGGCGAGCTGCTCGGTTTCATGGCCCTGGTGGATGACTACCTGGCCGCCCTCTTCGTGCGACCCGACCGCCAGGGGCGCGGGGTCGGCCATGCCCTGCTGCAGGAGGCCAAGCAGCAGGGGGGGGCGCTCCATACCCGGGTCTTCGTGGAAAACGAGCCGGCGGTGCGCTTCTATCGCCGCCACGGATTCAGGATCGGGAATGAAGTCTCGGATCCCCTGACCGGCCATCCCCAGTATGAGATGCATTGCCAGCCCGTCTGAATCTGACGTCAGCGGCCTGTTTTGCTTGAAAAAAGAGGGGCGTATCCTCATCTTGTCCTCATCGGGTACCACTGGCACCTCCCCTCTTATCTTTCGAGCCGTTTTTCATGAAGATCCTGCACACAGCCGACTGGCATCTTGGCCATCAACTCCATGGCCATGAACGCCGCTTCGAACACGATGCCTTTCTCGACTGGCTGACCGACACCATCAAGACGCGGCAGATCGATGCCCTGCTGGTTGCAGGGGATCTGTTCGATACCGCCAATCCGCCCGCCAGCGCCTGGCAGCAGCTCTATCGCTTCCTGGCCAGGCTGCGCGCCGAGATGCCCCGCCTCAACATGGTGCTGATCGGTGGCAACCACGACTCCCCCTCCAAGCTGGACGCCCCCCACGAGCTGCTGCGAGCCTTCGACCTGCACCTGGTGGGCAGCATCAGCCGGGACGGGGAGGGCAAGCTTGAAACCGATCGCCTGCTGGTGCCGCTGCAAGACAGGGAGGGCAAGGTGGCCGCCTGGTGCGCCGCCGTGCCTTTTCTTCGCAGCAGCGATCTGCGGGTGGAGCCGCTCGAAGAGGGGCAGGATCGGCTGATCGAGGGGGTTCGCCAGATCTACCAGGACGTGCTGGCGCAAGGCCGTGCGCGCTGCGAGCCCGGCCAGGCCCTTATCGCCATGGGCCACGCCTACCTGGCGGCGGGCCAGCTCTCGGAGCTCTCCGAGCGGCGGGTGCTGGGGGGCAACCAGCACGCCCTGCCTGCCGACATCTTCGCTGCCGCCGAATACACGGCCCTTGGCCATCTCCATCTGGCCCAGAGCCCGGCCGAAGGGGTGCACTACAGCGGCTCGCCGCTGCCGCTCTCCCTGGCCGAGGCCAACTACAACCACCAGGTGCTGGAGGTCAGGTTTGAGGGGGGCAAGCTGGCGGGGCTGGAGCGGATCCCCGTGCCCCGTGCGGTGGAGATGATCCGCCTGCCCCAGGGCACACTCGAGGAGGCGTTGAACGCCATAGAGGCGCTCTCCCTGCCCGACTGTCCCCAGGAGGCGCAGCCCTTCCTCGAGGTACGGCTGCTGCTGCCCAAACCCGAGGCGCGCATCCGCGAGCGCATTCTGGCGGCCATGGCGGGCAAGCCGGTGCGTCTGGCCCGCATCAGCACCCAGTATCAGGGCTCGGGGGCGGGGCTGGCCGATGGTCGCGAGCGGCGCAGGCTGGATGAGCTCGCTCCCACGGAGGTGTTTCGCCTCTGCTATCAGCGGCAGTTCGAGGGGGAGCCGGCGGCCGAGTTGGTGGCGTCGTTTGAAGAGATCCTGGAGCAGGTGAAGGAGTCCAACTCATGAAAATCTTGTTGCGCTCCGGTGAGGGCCAGGCGCGAGCAAGCCGCCCCGAGCATAAAGAGATGCGGATGAAGGAGTGCCATTCATGAAAATCTTGTCTCTGGCAGGGGAGAACCTGGCCAGCCTGACCGGGGCTTTCACCATCGACTTAACCAAGGGGGCGCTGGGCGCCGCCGGGCTCTTTGCCATCACCGGCAATACAGGCGCGGGCAAGAGCACCTTGCTCGACGCCATCTGCCTCGCCCTCTATGACGAGATGCCGCGCTTTATCGCCAATCGCAAGCATGTGGCCGAAGTGGGCAGGGCGGATGACGAAGAGAAGCTCAAGGCGAACGACGTGCGCGGCATCTTGAGCCGTGGCCACGCCAGTGGCTGTGCCGAGGTGCAGTTTCGCGGCTGCGACGGCCGCATCTGGCTGGCGCGCTGGGCGGTGCGCCGTGCCCGCAATCGCTCGGAGGGGCGCTTCCAGGCCCAGGAGCGCAGCCTGACCGACGTCGAGTCGGGGCAGGTGTTCAGTGGCAGCAAGCGGGAGCTGCAGGATCGCATCGACGAGCTGGTGGGCCTCTCCTGGGAGCAGTTCCGCCGCGCCGTCATCCTGCCGCAAGGGGAGTTCGCCGCCTTCCTCAAGTCGAGCGCCGATGAGCGCTCCGCCCTGCTCGAGCGGATGACGGGCACCGAGCTCTACTCCGCCATCTCCATCCAGACCCATGAGCGGGCGCGGGCCGAGCAGCAGGCGCTGGCGACCATACAGCAGCGGCTCGGCGACGTGGCCCTGATGGATGACGAGACGCGCGAGCACTGGGTCGCCCGGCAGCTGAGTCTCTCCACCAGCCTCAAGCACGAGCAGCAGCAGCGTCAGCTGTTGCAGGACTTGCGGGATCTCAACGGACGGATTGCCGCCCAGTTGCAGGCCTGCCGGGAGGGGCAGGAGGCGCTGGCCGCCGCCGAGGCCGCTCACGGCGAGGCGGCGCCCGGGCGGGAAGAGTTTGCCCGCGCCGAGCAGGCCCAGGTGGCCCGCGCCGATCACGACGAACTTGCCCGCCTCACCCTGGAGGTGCAGCAGCAGGAGCAGCAGATAGGCCAGCTTGCGTCCCAGCTGGAGCAGGTTGAACCCGTGTTGCAGCAGGCCGCGCTGCGCGAGCAGCAGCTGCTGGCCGACAAGATTGCCGCAGAGCGGGAGTGGGGCGCCCTGCAACCCGAGCTCAAGCGGGCGCAGGAGCTCGATACCCGGCTCAAGGAGAAGAGCCAGCAGTTGCAGGAGACCCGGCAGCAGGGGACCCAGGCACGCGCCCTGCAACAGGCGCTGCAGCAGGAGTGGCAGCAGCAGGCGAGCCGGGTCGAGGCCCTGACGGTGCGCCGTCAGCAGTGGGCTCTCTGGCTCGAGGAGCGCAAGGCCCTGGCCCCGCTGGCGCGTCAGTGGCAACCCTTGCTCGCGGCCATCCAGGACTGGGCGGCGGACAGAGAGCAGTTGCAGCGCGTGCTGCAAAGCCGCGAGCACAAGGGCCATGCCCTGCGGGATCTCGTCAGCCGGCTGGCGCTGGGGCAGCAGGAGCGTGACTACTGGCAGCAGGAGCGTACCCGATTGCAACAGCAGCACGATGAGCTGCAGGGGCAGGAGTGGGACGCCGAGGTGGCCAGGGCGCAGGAGCAGCGTCAGGCCCGGACCGAGCAACTGGCCCGGGTTCGCCAACTGCTGGAGCTGGCCCAGGCGGGCCGCAACCACAGCGAACAGCAGGAGCGCTTGCTGCAGGAGATGGCGCAGCTCGAGCAGCATCTTGCCCGGCTGAGGGCCCAGCACGAGGAGCTGGCGCCGGCGCTGGCGCGGCTCGCCACCCAGCGCGGGGAGGCGCGCCATGCCCTGGAGCAGGCCCGCGCCGTGGCGAGCTTCGAGCAGTATCGTCACGTGTTGAGCGACGGGACGCCCTGTCCGCTCTGCGGTGCCGAGGAGCATCCCTACACCCGAAGCCAGCCCCAGGTGGCCGGCATACTGGCGCAACTGGCCGAGCGTGTCCGCCAGCTGGATCTGGAGTGGGAGCAGCTCAACCATCAGCATATTCAGGGGGAGAGCGAGCGGGTCGAGCTGGCGCGTCAGCTGGCTGTCCGTCAGCAGCATCAACCCGAGCTGGAGACACGGTCCGAGCAGTTTGCCCAGCGCTGGCTGCAACTGGGAGGGGATGCCCTGCCGGGGCAGGGGCTGCCCTTGCGGCAAAGCCCGGCGCAGTGGACCGAGCTGCTGGCTCGCCTGCTGGCACTGGGGGAGGCTCTGGAGTCGGATCTCGTGGCCGGGCAGCAGAAACTGCAGCAGGCCCAGCAGGGGCAGCAGAGGCTGCTGGGACTGCGCAACCAGCTGACCGAGCTGACCGCCCGCCATCAGCAGTTTGAGCAGCAGTGGCAGGAGGCCGAGCGGCAAAGGATTGAGTGGGAGGCCGAGCTGAAGGCGCTGGCCGAGCAGGAGGTGTCACTGCGCCAGCGCCTGGCACTAGGGGAGGCCCGCCTCGATGAACAGATGGGGGCCGAGCCCTGGCGCCAGTGGCTTGGCAGCCGGCAATGGCAGGAGTGGCAGCAGACCTGCGAGGCGTATCTGCGTGGACAGAGTGAGTGGGAGCAGCTTGGCGGCGAGCTAGCCACTCTGACCCCGGCCCTGAGCGCCCAGGAGGCGCGGGTGCAGAGCCAGAACGAGCTGCTGCACAAGCTGGAGCGCGACTACAAGGAGCATGAGCAGCAGCGTCAGGGGCTGCTCGCCAGCCGGGAGGCCTGCCTCGAAGGCCGATCCATCGCCCTGGTCGAGCAGGAGTGGCAACAGCGGCTGCAGCTGGCGGCCAGCCAGCTCGAGGAGGCGGTGACGGCGCTGCGGGTCGCCCGGGAGAAGCAGACCGAGCTCAAGGCCAGGCTGGCCCATCTCGAGCAGGACAAGCAGGTGAGCAGCCGTCGTCGCCGCGAGGCGCTGGGGCGCTGGGCGGCCCATGCCGGCACCCTCGGCATCGCCGAATATGATCTGCGTCGACTGCTGGCCATCACGCCGGATGAGCTCAGGGCTCGCCGCACCGCTTTGCAGCGCCTGGACGATGCCCTGGCAGAGGCCCGCACCCGGCTGACCGAGCGTCAGCGGGCGCTGGCCCAGGAGGAGGCCAAGCTGGCGCGCTATAGGGAGCATCATGGGGAGCTGACCGCCCTCACGGCCGAGGCCCTTGCCGAGCGTCTGGGGGCCTGCGAGGCCCATTGCCGCGAGCTGGAAGAGCAGCTGTTCCAGTGCAAGAGCACCCTGGCCCAGGCCGAGGCGGCGGCACTGAAGGCGGGCAGCCTGCAGGAGGCGCTGGCGGCCCAGCAGGCGGTGGCGGATCACTGGCTGCAGTTGTCCGAGCTTATCGGCTCCGCCAGCGGCGCCAAGCTGCGCACCTTCGCCCAGAGCCTCACGCTCGAACGTCTATTGTTGGAGGCCAATGCCCAGCTCGGCGAGCTGTCGCCGCGCTATCGGCTGGAGCGGGTGCCCGGTACGGATCTGGCGCTGCAGGTGGTGGATCTGGACATGGGGGACGAGGTGCGCTCTGTGGACTCCCTCTCCGGCGGCGAGAGCTTCCTGGTGTCGCTGGCCCTGGCGCTGGCACTCTCCAGCCTGTCGTCGCGCCAGACCCAGGTCGAGTCGCTGTTCATCGACGAGGGGTTTGGCACCCTGGATCCGGACAGCCTGGATCTGGCGCTCTCCAGCCTGGACTCCCTGCAGGCAGCGGGCCGCCAGATCGGGGTCATCTCCCACGTTCAGACTCTGGTGGAGCGGATCGGCGTGCAAATCAGGGTCGAGGCCCTCGGTGGGGGGGAGAGCCGGGTGGTATTGCCCTGGGGATGATGTGCGTCCATGGCAAAAGGCCCCTGTCACCGGGGCCTTTTGTTGGGAGAGGGGCAAGGGGCGAGCTCCGCCCATAAAAAAACCGAAGCCCGGGGCTTCGGTTTTTTGTTGCGGCAGCTGGCACCAGCCAGCGGCGCATTATTTCTTGATGCGGATAACCGGGGTCTCGCCCACGGTCACGGCGCCAGTCATCTTGATCAGCTCTTTGATCTCATCCATGTTGGAGATGACGACCGGAGTCAGGGTGGACTTCGCCTTGGCTTCCAGTACGGCCAGATCGAACTCGATGATGGTATCACCGCGCTTGACCTTCTGACCTTCCTGGGCGATGCGGGTGAAGCCTTCGCCTTTCAGCTCGACGGTGTCGATACCAAAGTGAACGAACAGCTCGATACCAGAGTCGGATTCCAGAGAGAACGCGTGGTTGGTCTCGAAGATCTTGCCGATGGTGCCGTCGCACGGTGCAACCATCTTGTTGCCAGCCGGCTTGATGGCGATGCCGTCACCGACGATCTTCTCGGCGAAGACAACGTCAGGTACATCTTCGATCGGCACGATTTCGCCAGACAGCGGAGCAAAGATTTCGATGCCACCGGTGTCAGAACTGTCATCGGAGACCAGTTTCTTCAGTTTATCAAACAGACCCATAGTAAAAGCTCCTAGAGATGATTGTCGCTGTTTGCAGCCGATCTTAGCAGACTGCCTTCTGCTTAATAAAGTTATCTACACAGGCTTCGATTTCGGCGGCGGTCGCATAGCTCAGTGCCTGGTCTGCCATTGCCTTCACATCTTCGAAGTTGGTGTTGCGGATAAGCTTCTTGATACGCGGTACAGAGATGGCGCTCATGGAGAACTCATCCAGACCCATACCCAGCAGCAGCAGGGTGGCGCGTTCGTCACCAGCCAGTTCACCGCACATACCGGTCCACTTGCCATTGTCATGGGAAGCGTCGATTACCATCTTGATCAGGGTCAGGACGGAGGGTGACAGCGGGTTGTACATGGCGGAAATCATCTCGTTACCACGATCGACGGCCAGAGTGTACTGGGTCAGGTCATTGGTACCGATACTGAAGAAATCCACTTCCTTGGCCAGATGATGAGCCATCACGGCAGCAGCCGGGGTCTCGATCATGATACCCACTTCGATGGATTCATCAAAGGCTTTGCCGTCGGCACGCAGTTCGGCCTTCAGCTGTTCCACGGTTGCCTTGAGGCTGCGGAACTCTTCGACGGAGATGATCATCGGGAACATGATGCGCAGTTTGCCGAAGGCAGAGGCACGCAGTATGGCCTTCAGCTGGGCGTGCATGATGTCTTCGCGATCGAAGAAAATACGCACGGCACGCCAGCCTAGGAAGGGGTTCATCTCTTTCGGGAAATTCATGTAGGGCAGTTCTTTGTCGCCGCCGATGTCCATGGTGCGGACGATGATCGGCTGATCCGGCATGGCCTCTGCCACTTCTTTGTAGGCCTTGAACTGCTCCTCTTCGGTCGGCAGCGCATCACGATCCATGAACAGGAACTCGGTGCGGTACAGACCCACGCCTTCGGCGCCATTGCGGATGGCACCCTCGGTATCCTTGACGGTACCTATGTTGGCGCAGACTTCGACCTGATGACCATCCAGGGTGATGGCGGGCAGGTCTTTCAGCTTGGCCAGTTCGTCCTTTTCGGCCTGGAACTGGGCCTGGAATTTCTTGGCTTCAGCCAGCTGCTCTGCGGTCGGGTTGATGATGATCTGGTTGTTGATGCCATCCAGTACCAGCATGTCACCGTTGTTGACGCGCGCAGTGATGTCGTTGGTGCCCACGATGGCCGGCAGCTCCAGGGAGCGGGCCATGATGGAGGTGTGAGAGGTACGGCCACCGATGTCGGTGACAAAACCCAGCACGTATTTCAGGTTGATCTGAGCGGTTTCGGACGGGGTCAGGTCTTTGGCGACCAGGATGACCTCTTCGTCTATGGTGCTCAGGTTGACAACGGCGATGCCCAGCACGTTCTTCACCAGACGGGTACCGATGTCACGGAAGTCGGTGGCGCGCTCGCGCAAGTAAGGATCGTCCAGCTCGGCCATCATCTTGGCGTACTGTTCGATCACCTCATAGATGGCTTTGTCGGCGGACGCCTTGTTGTCTTTGATGAAGGATCTGATATCCCCTTCCAGCTCCTCATCTTCGAGCAGCATGATGTGGCCTTCGAAGATGGCCTCTTTTTCTTCACCGAAGGTACGACCGGCCATCTCTTTGATGGCTTCCAGCTGTGCGGCTGACTTGGTGCGGGCTTCGAGGAAGCGGTTGATCTCGACGTCAATCTGGTCAGCAGAAATCTTGCCCTGATTGATAACGATTTCATCTTCTTTCAGAAGAAGCGCCTTACCGAATGCGATACCGGGGGACGCAAGAATGCCAGATATCATAATCCTTCCTATTAAAACGACTGTGGGGGAGGAGTAAAGCTGGATTACTCCAGCTCGTCCATCAGGGCAACCAGCTTCTCAACGGCTTTCTGAGCGTCCGGGCCGTCGGCCTGGATGGTCACGTTGGTGCCTTTGGTCAGGCCCAGGGTCTGCAGCTTGAACAGGCTCTTGGCGCTGGCGGATTTGCCACCGGAGACCACAGTGATCTCGCTTTGGAATTCTTTGGCTTCTTTCACGAACTGAGCTGCGGGACGGGTGTGCAGGCCGTTTTCAGCAGTAATAACAACAGACTTCTCGTACATGGTTTCACCCCATATTATTGATATTGTGTGGAGAGATGGTCGCTAATGAGGCTTCCTGTCTCACCGTGTCAGTATGGATATGTTGTAAAGTAACGAAATCAGACCTGCAATGGTTTAATCCAGGTCAATTTTCTGTGCAGTATTCGGCGTCCAGGCTAAGTCTTTTCGTTATCGGGCTGCAAGCCGCGTCAGGACTGGCCTGAAATTAATTTATAACGAAAAATAACACTTTGTTACCTTGTGATACCTAGCCGGTAAACACCTCGTGACGCGGCACAGGATATGAGATTTATCACAGAATGTCTGCTTTTTTTGTCAGACCCAAGTTTGTTATTTTACCCCAAAAAATAAGGGGTCGACTGACACTGATGGCTACTGAGTTTAGCGCATAATGAAAACGGCGCCCCTGGGGCGCCGCTGTTTTGATGTAAGACGATCAATTACTGCTGCAGTTCCTGCTCGCTGAACACGCCGGCGAAGAGGGCGCTGGAGAGATAGCGCTCGGCGGCGCTCGGCAGCACGACGACTATGGTCTTGCCCTCGAACTCCGGCAGCTCGGCCAGACGGGCGGCAGCCACCACGGCGGCGCCTGAGCTGATACCGGCCAGTATGCCTTCCTCTTCCATCAGGCGGCGAGCCATCTCGATGGACTCCTCGCTGCTCACCTGTTCGACGCGATCCAGCAGGGTCAGGTCCAGGTTGCCCGGAATGAAGCCGGCGCCTATGCCCTGGATCTTGTGGGGACCGGGCTTGATCTCTTCACCCGCCAGTTTCTGGCTGATGACGGGGGACTCGGAGGGTTCGACCGCCACGGAGACGATGGCCTTGCCCTTGGTCTGCTTGATGTAGCGGGAGACCCCTGTGATGGTGCCGCCGGTGCCGACGCCGGCCACAAACACATCCACCTCGCCGTCGGTGGCGTCCCAGATCTCGGGACCTGTGGTCTGCTCATGGATCTCGGGGTTGGCGGGGTTTTCGAACTGCTGCAGCAGCACATACTTGCCCGGCTCGGATTCGAGGATCTCGTTGGCCTTGGCGATGGCGCCCTTCATGCCCAGCGGGCCTTCGGTCAGCACCAGGTTGGCACCGAGCGCCTTGAGCAGCTTGCGGCGCTCCAGGCTCATGGTGGCAGGCATGGTCAGGGTGATGGGATAGCCACGGGCCGCAGCCACGAACGCCAGGGCAATGCCCGTGTTACCGCTGGTAGGCTCGATGATCTCCTTGCCCTTGGTCAGCACGCCGCGTTTCTCGGCATCCCAGATGAGATTGGCGCCGATCCGGCACTTGACGCTGAAGCTCGGGTTGCGGCTCTCGATCTTGGCCAGCACGCGGCCCTTGGTAACACGGTTGAGACGAACCAGCGGGGTGTTGCCTATGGTCTGGCTGTTGTCCTCAAAAATTTTGCTCATGGTGCTATCCCTGTGTTTGTTAAGGCGATGAAACAAGATTACCCTGTGGTTTCTGAATGAGAAGTGACGAATCGTTATAACAATATGTTATTACAACATATAGAACTTATTCTCTCTCGCCGAAGGACCTCGTGGTTCTCCTGCGACCAAAGGAATGGATCTCATGGGATTTGCAGGAAGCGATCGCTATCTCGCATCAAAGTCACTGAGTATGGCCGTCAATGCCGCCATCGTGCTGGAGAAGCCGCTGCTGATCAAAGGGGAGCCGGGGACCGGCAAGACGGTGCTGGCGGAGGCGGTGGCCGAGTCGCTCGGTGCCGACCTCATCAGCTGGCACATCAAGTCCACCACCAGGGCCCAGCAGGGGCTCTATGAGTATGATGCGGTGGCTAGGCTGCGGGACTCCCAGCTCGGGGATCCGCGGGTCGGGGACATCAATCACTACATCCGCCGTGGCAAGCTGTGGCAGGCCTTCGCTGCCTCGCAGAGGCCGGTGCTGCTCATCGACGAAATCGACAAGGCGGACATCGAGTTTCCCAACGATCTGTTGCTGGAGCTGGATCGGATGGAGTTCGACGTCTATGAGACAGGGGAGCGCGTCAAGGCACGCCAGCGTCCGGTGGTCATCATCACCTCCAACAACGAGAAAGAGCTGCCGGACGCCTTCCTGCGCCGCTGCTTCTTCCATTACATCCGCTTCCCCGACCAGGCCGAGATGCAGGCCATAGTCCAGCTGCACCATCCCGACCTCAAGGAGAGCCTGCTCGGCGAGGCGATGGATCTTTTCTTCGAGCTGCGTAACGTGGAGGGGCTGCGCAAGAAGCCCTCCACCTCCGAGCTGCTGGACTGGATCCGCCTGCTGCTGGCCGATGACATCGCCCCCGAGGCGCTGCGCAGCCGGGAGCCTGGCAAGCTGGTGCCCGCCCTCTACGGCGCCCTGCTCAAGACGGAACAGGACTTGCACCTCTTCGAGAAGCTCGCCTTCCTGGCGCGTCGCGGCGGCTGAATGCTGATCGACTTCTTCCTTCACCTGCGCCGTCACAAGCTGCCCTGCAGCCTGCGGGAGTTGCTGGATCTCTACGGGGCCCTGGCGGCCGGACTCGCCAGCGTGGACATGGACGACTTCTATCGCTTGTCCCGCAGCCTGCTGGTGAAGGACGAGGCTCACTATGATCGCTTCGATCGCGCCTTCGCCGAGTACTACCAGGGGCTGGAGGCCATCCCCTTGCTGCCCGAGACGCTGCCGGATGACTGGCTGCGCCAGGAGTTCGAGCGGCTGCTGAGCTCTGAGGAGAAAGCCTTGCTCGGATCCCTCGGCGGGCTCGACAAGCTGCTGGAGACCCTCAACCAGCGCCTGCGTGAACAGAAGGCGCGCCACACCGGCGGCAACAAGTGGGTGGGCACCGGGGGCAGCAGTCCGTTCGGCCATGGCGGCTTCCACCCCGAGGGGATCCGCATGGGAGGCGAGGGCCGGCATGGCAAGGCAACCAAGGTGTGGGAGGCGCGCCACTATCGCAACTTCAGCGACGACTCGCCGCTCGGCCAGCGGGCCATCCAGCTGGCCCTGCGCAAGCTCAGGCGCTGGGTGCGCAAGGGCAATCCCTCGGAGCTGGATCTCGACGACACCATCCAGAGCACGGCCCGCCAGGGCTGGCTCGATGTGAAGCTCAGACCCGAGCGCCACAACGGGGTCAAGCTGCTGGTGTTCTTCGATGTGGGGGGCTCCATGGATGCCCACGTGGCCGAGGTGCAGCGTCTCTTCAGTGCCCTGCGCCACGAGTTCAAGCACCTGGTGTTCTTCTATTTTCATAACTGCCTCTATGACGTCGTCTGGCAGGACAACAACCGCCGTGCCCAGGAGCGTGTCGACACCCTGAGCTTGCTGCGCACCTACGGCAGCGACTATCGGGTGATCCTGGTGGGGGACGCCAAGATGGGTCCCTACGAGATCACCTGGCCCGGTGGCAGCGTGGAGCAGTGGAACGAGGAGCCCGGCCAGGTGTGGCTGGAGCGACTGCAGCACCACTTCCCCCGGCTGGTGTGGATCAACCCTGTCCCCAGGCAGGAGTGGCTCTGGCACCCCTCCATCAGGCTGATGAATGATGTGATTGGCGGGCGCATGCACCCGCTGACCCTGGCTGGTCTCGCCGCCGCGATCGACCAGCTGTGACCCCCTGAACCCTAAAAAACAGACAAGCCGGGATTGCACCCGGCCAGGAGCAAAGATGACCTCTATCGTAATCAGTGGCTCAGGCCTCTATACCCCGCCCTTTGCCGTCAGCAATGAAGAGCTGGTGGCGGCCTTCAACCAGTATGTGGATCTCTACAACGAGGAGAATGCCTCCGCCATCGATGCGGGCCAACTGCCCGCCAAGCAGCATTCGAGCTGCGAGTTCATCGAGAAGGCGTCCGGTATCAAGAGCCGCTATCTGGTGAGCAGGGAGGGGGTGCTGGATCCGGACATCATGCAGCCCCTGCTGGCGGAGCGCCCCGATGACCAGCCCTCCATCATGGTGGAGATGGCAGTGGCCGCCGCCGAGCAGGCGCTGATCGCCGCCGGTCGCGAGCCGGGGGAGATAGATCTGGTCATCGTCGCGGCCTCCAACATGCCGCGCCCCTACCCGGCGCTGGCCATCGAGCTGCAGCACTATCTGGGGGCGAGCGGAATGGCCTTTGACATGAACGTGGCCTGCTCCTCCGCCACCTTCGGCATCAAGACGGCGGCGGATCTGCTGGCGGCCGGCACCGCCAGACTGGCCCTGGTGGTGAATCCCGAGATCTGCTCTGGGCATCTCAATTTCCGCGACAGGGACAGCCACTTTATCTTCGGCGACGCCTGCACCGCCGTGCTGCTGGAGCGGGAAGAAGATTGCAAGGTGGCCAACCCCTGGCAACTGGTGGCCAGCAAGCTGGTGACCCAGTACTCCAACAACATCCGCAACAACTTCGGCTTCCTGAACCGCTTCAGCCCGCGCACCCGCTATGGGGATGACAAGCTGTTCCGCCAGCAGGGGCGCAAGGTGTTCAAGGAGGTGCTGCCCCTGGTGTGCACACAGATAGAGGGACAGCTGGGGGAGCAGGGCTGGCAGGCGGGGGAGCTGAACCGCCTCTGGCTCCATCAGGCCAACCTCACCATGAACCAGTTCATCGGTCGCAAGCTGCTGGACCACGACGCCAGCCAGCAGGAGGCACCGGTGATCCTGGACAGCTACGGCAACACCAGCTCGGCGGGCTCCGTCATCGCCTTCCACCTGTTCAACCAGGACTTGCCGAGCGGGGCCCGCGGGGTGCTCTGCTCCTTCGGCGCCGGTTACTCCATCGGCAGCCTGCTGTTGCAGCGCCGCTGAGTGCCGCCATCCGGCGGCGGCAGCAAAAAACCACCCGAGCGGGTGGTTTTTTTATGGGCCTGGGCTGGCGAGGAGAGGATCAGGCGGGCTCTATGGCCGACACCAGGCAGTCTGGCTCGCGGATGCGAAAACGCACATTGAGCTCGAACAGCCTGACCCCGTACTCCTTGTCGTCCGGCTTGCCCTTCTTGTAGGCGGGACGGGGATCCTGGGCCAGCACCTCGCTCACCAGCTGGCGCAGCTCGGGGTGGGTCTTGAGCCAGGGCATGAGCTGCTGCTCCGCCTCTGGGCTGAAGCTCACCGCCAGCGGCGGAGTGGGGGCCTCGGGGGCGAAGCCACCCCGTGCCTGGGGCAGGCTGTCGGCATAGGGAATGTAGGGCTTGATGTCGACCACAGGGGTGCCGTCCAGCAGATCCACGGCGCCGAGGTCGAGCCACAGTTTTCCTCGCTCGCGGCCCACCCCGTGCAGCTCGACCACGGAGAGACCGAGGGGATTGGGGCGGAAGGTGGAGCGGGTGGCAAAGACCCCGACCCGCTCGTTGCCGCCGAGGCGCGGCGGACGCACCGTCGGGTGCCAGCCCTGGGCCATGGTCTGGTGAAACACGAAGCTGAGCCAGAGGTGGGAAAACTGCTCTATGCCGCGCAGCACGTCCGGCTGATCGTAGGGAGGCAGCAACTCCAGGCGGGCACGGGCCGATTTGACCAGGCCGGGCTGGCGGGGGATGGCGAACTTCTCCTTGTAGGGAGAGCGGATGATCCCTAGGGTGTCGATGTGGAACTTCATGGCGGATCCTGGCTGAAAACCCCGGCAATGTAGCACAGGCGGACCGAAAACGCAGGCGTCGCCACAGTCGTGGGCCCCTGTGATCCCGGTCGCAGAGCGCGGCATCCGAGGCTGTGCCCTGGCGTCAACTTGCGTAGGGTGGGAGAAGAACAGGGATTGGCCGGGGTCATGGCACCGCGGCGCACAGGAGAGACAGGGATGAAACTGCTTATTATCGGCGGCACCGGCTTTTTGGGGCGCCACCTCAGCTCGCTGGCCCTGGATTGGGGTCATGAGGTGACGCTGTTCAATCGGGGTCACCGCCAGCACCCTGACTGGCGCGAGCTGACCCAGCTGCAGGGGGACAGGGATCAGAGCCTGGAGCCCTTGCTGGGGGAGGGACTGCACTGGGATCTGGCCATCGACACCTGTTGCTATGACCCAGCGCAGGCGGCCAGCCTCTCGACAGCCCTGCTCGGGCGCTGCGAGCGGCTCATCTTCATCTCCACCATCAGCGTCTATCGGGACTTCGCCCGGCCCGAGATGGACGAGTCGGCGCCGCTGCACCAGGTGGCCCCCGGCGAGTCAGCCAGCGGCTACGGTCCGCTCAAGGTCTTGTGCGAGGCCGAGTATCGGGCTCGCTGGGGGGAGCGACTCTGCATAGTGCGCCCCGGCGTGCTGTGCGGCCCCTTCGACCCGACCGGTCGCCTGGCCTGGTGGGTGCAACGGGTGCAGCAAGGAGGACCCTGGCTGCTGCCGGGGGAGGGGCAGGACAGGCTGCAATACCTGGACGTGCGCGACTGCGCCGAGTTCGTGCTGCGGGCCGCCGAGCAGCGGCTGGAGGGCTGCTTCAACCTCGTCAAGCCCGGCATCTTGCTGGTGGACTGGGTGGAGCGTCTGGCGGCCCGCCTGATACCGGTCTCCCCCTTGCAACCGGAGTGGATCCCCTGGCCTGCCCTGATCGCGGCCGGGGTCGAACCCTGGCAGAGCTATCCCACGCTGCTGCCCAACACCCAGGCCGAGTTTGCCGGCTATGGCAGCATCAGCGCCGAGGCCGCCATCGTCCACGGTCTGAACTTCCGGCCGCTGGAGGAGACGGTGGCCGATCTGGTGGCGTGGCTGGCCAGCAACGAGCAGGCGATTACGGCGGGCATGACCCTGGCCGAGGAGGCGGCGCTGCGGCAGCGGGTGCGGGAGCTTTCACCGTCATAGGTCGGCAGGGGGAGGCGCAGAGGCAAAACGAGAGAGGGCAGGGTGCCCTCTTTGCCCTGGCGTCAGCGCAGCAGCGCGCCGCACTCTGCCAGCAGTGCCTTGAGCAGGGCTCGATGGCAGCGGGACTCCTGCTCGCAGTAGCAGCCCACTGACAGGTTGGTAGTGTGGGAGAGGGCCGCCAGCAGCGCCAGATCGTGGCGGGCAGCGGGGCTCGCCATCTCGGCCTTGTACTGCTTGCAGAAGGCGGCCCACTGGGCCGGGGTCTCGGCGGCCTGACCGAGCTTCATGGTCTCGGCGCTGGGGGCCAGGTTGGGGAACCAGACGTCGTACCAATCCTGGCTGGCAAAATCGCTCTTGGGCACGCCGCGGGGCGGGCGGCGCACTGTGCCGATGCGCAGCCCCTCATCGGGGAGACGGGGGCTGCCGAGGCGGACGATGGCGAGAGCCATGCCGAGACCTTACTTCTCTTCGGCCACTTTCAGCGCCTGGCCGTAGCAGATCACCTGCTTCAGGCAGCCCGGCACATCGCTGAACTCGGCGCACTTGTCGAAGCTGACGCCGTTGCCGCCCATGTCGGCCACGCGGCGGCGGGCCAGGGTACGGGCCTCGCCGGCATTGGGCACCGCCTGATTGGCGTCGGCCTGGCAGGACTCGCCCTCGACTGTGCCGAGGTAGAGGTAGTTGAGGTCGGCGAGCTGGTTCTGCTCATAGATCCGGACGCCGCCCGGCTTGAAATACTCGTCGAAGTTTTCCTTGTCCAGATTGCTGTTGAAGGCGAAGTCGGCACAACCGGAGGCAATCAGGGGCATCATCAGGATCAGGCGTTTCATGTCGAGGTCTTGTTGAACAGTGAGGGGGCCATTATAGGGGGCAGTCGCTGCCTGCGACCAGCCCCATTTTTCGCCCGGGAGGCGAGCTGTGACGGGGATCTTGGCACTCTCCACAAGACAAGGGGCAGATCCCTGCCCCTTGTTCGTTGGCTTTCATCAGGCGGGAGCCAGCCGCTGGTGCAGGCTGCGGTAATAGTCATCTGCCAGCAACTCGTGGTGCGGGGCGCAGAGGCGGATCTTGCCCTCTTCCATCAGGGCCACCCTGTCCATCTGCTCCAGCCCCAGCAGGCGGTGGGAGATGAGCAGCAGGGAGCGCCTTGCCCCCAGCTTGAGCAGCAGGGCCATGATCTCCCGCTCGGTCTGGCTGTCGAGACCTTCGGTCGGCTCATCGAGCAGCCAGAGCGGGGCGTCGTGCAGCAGGGCGCGGGCGATGCCGATGCGGCGGCGCTCGCCGCCGGAGAGGGGGCGGCCGCCATCCCCGAGCCAGGCGTCCAGTCCGCTCTCGGCCTCTTCATCTTCCCCTGCCAGCAGGGTGGCGAGACCCACCTGGGTGAGGACCTCGGTCAGCCGCTCGTCGCTGGCATCGGGGGCGGCCAGCTTGAGGTTGCCGCGCAGGGTATCGGCAAACAGATGCACCCGCTGGCTCACCACCGAGCAGGAGGCGCGCAGTGCCCCTTCGCCATACCGGGTCAGGGGTTTGCCATCCAGCAGTATCTCGCCGGTCTGCGCCGTCCACTCCCGGGTCAGCAGCCCCATCAGGGTGGACTTGCCACACCCTGTCTGCCCCAGCAGCGCCAGCTTCTCGCCGGGGTTCAGTTGCAGGGTGCAGCCTCGCAGCACGGGGCCGTCCTGGCCCGGGTAGGCGAAGTGGAGATCCTGTATCTGCAAGGCGCCTTGAGTCGCGGGCGCCTGCTCCTCTCCCCACTCTGGCGCCTTGGCCTCCTGCAGTATCTCGTTGAGACGACGGGCCGAGGTGAGGCTGGTGGAGAGGTGCTGGAAGGCACCCGCCAGGGGCAGCAGCGCCTCGAAGCTCGCCAGGGTGGCGAACACCATGAGCGCCGTGATGGGATCCGGGGTGCCACCGCCGACGCCGTGACCGGCGAGCCACAGCATCAGGGTCAGGGTCCAGCCGCTGAGCAGCTGGACCGAGAAGCTGGCGAGGCCGCTCACCCTGGCCATGCGGGCCTGGGCCTGGATCAGGGCCTGCTCGGCCTGTTGCAGCTCGGCCAGCGCCTTGGGGGCAGCGGCGAACATCTGCAGCTCGGCATGGCCGTCCAGGTAATCCACCATGCGGGTGCGCATGGTGGATTTCTCGGCGATGAGTCGACGACCGGGGGCGCGGCCGGCGAAATAGAACACCAGCGGCAGGGCCAGCATGCCAAAGAGCAGTATGGCCCCCAGGGTCAGCGCCAGGCGGCTGTCGAAGAAGGAGAGGAAGAACACCAGCCCGGCACAGCTGAGCAGGGCCGCTCCGATGGGAGTGACGAGGCGCAGGTAGACGTGATCCATGGCGTCGATGTCGGCCACCAGACGGTTGAGCAGGTCCGCCTGACGAAAACCGGCCAGGGTGCCGGGGGAGAGGGGGGAGAGCCTTTGCCAGAACCAGACCCGCAACCGGGTGAGTACCCGGAAGGTGGCGTCGTGGCTCACTACTCGCTCACCCCAGCGGCTGGCGGTGCGCACTATGGAGAAGAAGCGCACCCCGCCGGCCGGGGTCATGTAGTTGAAGGTGTCCCGGCTGGCGACTGCCAGCCCCGCCACGGCGGCGGCGGAGAGGAACCAGCCTGAGAGGGAGAGCAGCCCCATCCCGGCCACCAGGGTGACCAGGGCCAGCAGCAGGCCGAGGGAGAGGCTGAGCCAGTGCTGGCGGTAGAGACGCAGGAACGGCAGTAGATCAGTCATCGAGAGAATCCCCTGAACGTTGGGATAGCAGACGGGCGAAGGGCCCCTGTGCCTGGCAGAGTTGCGCGAAGTGGCCTTGCTCCACCAGCTGGCCGCGCTCCAGCACCAGTATGTTGTCCATCTGGCTGAGCTGATCGAGGCGGTGGGTGATCATCAGCAGGGTCTGGCCTTTCGCTGCGTCTTCGAGCGTGCTCATGATGGCGCGTTCGGAGTGGCGATCCAGGCTGGCAGTGGGTTCATCCAGCACTATCAACTGGGTGGACTTGAGCAGGGTGCGGGCCAGGGCGAGGCGCTGGGCCTGGCCGACGGAGAGGCCACCGGCCTGATCCCCGACCGGATAGTCGAAACCCTTCTCCCTGGCAAATTCCCAGGCCTGGGCCCGCACCAGGGCGGCTTCCAGCTCGGCGTCGCTGGCCGTGGGCCTGGCCAGCAGCAGGTTGTCTCTCAGGGAGGCGTGGAACAGCTGGGGGTTCTGGGAGAGCCAGCCCAGTTGCAGCCGCCACTGGCTCATGTCCAGCTCGGCGAGCTCCTGGCCGTTGACACGAAGCGAACCGCGATAGGGGGCAAAGCCGAGCAGTGCGTTGACCAGGGAGCTCTTGCCGGCCCCGCTGATCCCGACCAGGGCTGTGCGCGTGCCTGCCTCAAGGGTGAAATCGATGGGGCCGACCAGCACCTTGCCCTCGGCGCTCAGCACCTCCAGGGCGTGGGCCTCCACCCTGATGGGGCCATCGGCCTGGAAGGGGGCACTCCCTGAGGCCGGCTCGCTGACCTCGGCCTCGAGAAACTCCAGCAGCTGCTCGGCGGCGCCTATGGCCTGCGCCTTGGCGTGGTAGTGGGCGCCGAGTTCCCGCAGCGGCGCGTAAAACTCGGGGGCGAGAAACAGCACGAACAGGCCGGTAAAGAGCGTTACCTTGACGCCATAGTTGCCGAAGTTGAGGTGATCTATGTAAGAGAAGCCGAAGTAGACCGCCACCAGGGCCACCGCGATGGCGGCGAAGAACTCCAGCACGGCGGTGCTCAGGAAGGCGAGCCGCAGCACCTCCATGGTGCGCTCCCGAAAATCTTCCGAGGCGTCGCGAATGGCCTCACCCTCCGCCTGGGTGCGCATGAAGAGCTGCAGGGTACGCAAGCCCTTGAGGCGATCGAGGAAGTGGCCGGAGAGCCGCGCCAGGGACTGGAAGTTGCGGCGGTTGGCATCGGCGGCGCCGACCCCCACCAGGATCATGAAGAGCGGGATGAGGGGCGCGGTGCCGAGCAAGATGATGCCGGCGGCCCAGTTGACCGGGAACACGGCCACCAGGATCACCAGAGGGATGAAGACGGCTATGGCCATCTGGGGCAGATAGCGGGAGAAGAACTCCTGCATCTCTTCGATCTGCTCGAGCAGCAGGCTGGCCCAGCTGCCGGCTGGGCGGCGCTGGATATAGGCAGGGCCGAGGCGGGCGAGGCGGGTGAGCACCAGCTCGCGGATGGCCTGGCGTACCGCACTGCCCGCCCTGAAGCTTGCCACCTCACGGCCATAGGCCAGCGCTGCCTTGGTCAGGGTCACCAGCAGCAGGGCAATGAAGAGGGGAATGGACTGCTCGGGCGTGGTGTCCTCGATGATGAAGCCGTGGAGCAGGGTGGCCAGCAGCCAGGCCTGCATCACCATCAGTATGCCCTGTCCCATGCCCAGACCAATGGAAAGACCGATCCAGCGCCGGCCATGGCCAGATTGTTTGCGCAACCAGCCATAGAGATGTTTCTGCTTGTTCTTGTCCATTACCACCCTCCTCGGTCGAGTGGCGCAAGACTATCGTCGCCCCCACGGCTTGGCAACCTCGCAGATCCGGGAGTGTGAACGTCTTTGTTTGAAAAAGCAGCGTCATGCTCAATAGTTGGCCGAACAGCTTGATTTATGGCAAAAAACACGAAGGCGGTGATTGCGCTCGCCGGCAAAATGCATATAGTAGAGGCCACTGACGCGGGTGTAGTTCAATGGTAGAACGGTAGCTTCCCAAGCTGCATACGTGGGTTCGATTCCCATCACCCGCTCCACATTCTGATACCCGGTACCTGTCCCGTCTCGTTGCTGCCTCCTTCTGGCACGTCTCTTCAGACGCCGATTCCATGCCTTGTATCTGCTGCGTTCCTGATGCCTTGCGGGCATCGTATAATGGCTATTACCTCAGCCTTCCAAGCTGATGATGCGGGTTCGATTCCCGCTGCCCGCTCCAGCTTTCATGCAAAAAGCCCACTCGACTGAGTGGGCTTTTTGTTTTGGCGGATCCGCGCGGTGACGGCGGCCGGAAACAGAAGAGGCGCCCGCAGGCGCCTCTCGCTTCACCGGGCAGGGATTATTCCTGCTCCAGCTCGCCACAGAAGCGATAGCCTTCGCCATGAATGGTGGCGATGATCTCCGGGGTGTCACCCACGCTCTCGAAGTGCTTGCGAATGCGGCGGATGGTGACATCCACGGTACGGTCGTGGGGCTTGAGCTCACGGCCTGTCATCTTCTTGAGCAGCTCGGCACGGGTCTGGATCTGGCCCGGGTTCTCGCAGAAGTGCAGCATGGCACGGAATTCGGAACGGGGCAGCTTGAACATGTCGCCCGCCGGGCTGACCAGGGCACGGCTGTTGATGTCCAGCGCCCAGCCATTGAACAGGTAACGCTCTACCAGCTTCTTCTCTTCGCCACCGGCGGCCACGTTCATGGTGCGGCTCAGCAGGTTGCGGGCACGTATGGTCAGCTCGCGGGGGTTGAACGGCTTGGTGATGTAGTCATCGGCGCCTATCTCCAGCCCCAGGATCTTGTCCACTTCGTTGTCACGGCCGGTCAGGAACATCAGGGCGATGTTGTCATCTTCACGCAGCTCGCGTGCCAGCAGCAGGCCGTTCTTGCCCGGCAGGTTGATGTCCATGATCACCAGGTTGATGGTGTGGCTGGTCAGAGCCTGATGCATCTCGTCGCCATTGTTGGCTTCCAGCACTATGTAGCCTTCGGCCTCGAAGATGCTCTTGAGGGTGTTGCGGGTGACCAGCTCGTCTTCGACGATCAGAATATGTGGTGTTTGCATGAGTATTCCCAGATTCTTATCAGTTAATTATCGAAATTTTAACACTCTTTGGCGTTATCCGACCGGTCCTGAAAATTTATTACGTCATCCTGGGTATGAATATCAGGTCGAATCATCGCGAATTTGGTATCTATGTTGGCAAACATCCCTGTGCCGCACATAGGCTCTCAACAAGTCTGATCGAGAGGAGCCTGGAAGGGTAGTCCATTACAAAAGTTGCTGCATTTTATCAGTTAACAGGCGCATAACAACACTCTTTGCCGTCAGATAGCAACTTTTTAACTCAGGTTTGATATAAGTCAATCCCGAGGTTCGCTGCATCATACTTGGGCTGGCCCGCTTTTTCGCCCTTAAGAAATGTAATGGGATGCAACATGTGGTTGACATGACTTTGTGGGAAAACTACAGAAATGTGTGTTTTATTGCCCCCTTCGCCCCGCCCCCCTGGCCTGCCTACGCCATCGTCACGGCCTGGAATCCGGCGAGTCGGTGGGTGGGGATGCGCCGCAATGCCCGGCGTCAACGCGCCCTGTCACGTCAGCTTGCCGATGCCCTGATGATGGGGCCCGTGTGGGGCAGCGATCCGGATGAGCGCTGGCAGGAGGCGTCCCTGTTGCTGCGTCTTCCTCGGGCCGAGGCCATTCGGCTGGCCGCCCGCTTCGGCCAGAACGCCCTCTACTGGGTGGAGGAGGGCGAACTCTGGCTGGTGCCCGTCCTGCTGAAGGGGGCGCCATGCCACCTTGGCAAGCTGGCGTCCCGCTGGACTCTCAGAACCTCCGCATGGTGAGAGGCTGAATGGGCCTCACACCATACGGGGATAGCGGCTGCTTGCTGGATTGTCAGCCTGTCCACATGATGAAAGAATGAGCGGACTCATTCACTCCATGGAAGGATGCTGACAATGCTGGATCTACTGCCCGACCTTTGCGATCAACATGGCGATGCCCTGCAGGTGGCAGAGCCGCTGTTTCACGATTATGGCGGCAAGCCGCTGTTTTACGGCCAGGCGGTCACCCTCTCCTGCTTCGAGGACAACAGCCTGGTGCGCGAACTGGTCAACCGTCCAGGTCATGGCAAGGTGATGGTGATCGACGGGGGCGGCTCCCTGCGCCGGGCGCTGCTGGGGGATCAGCTGGCCATCAAGGCGGTGGAGCAGGGATGGGAAGGGATCCTTATCCACGGCGCCGTGCGGGATGTGGGCACCCTGGCGACGCTGGCGCTCGGGGTCAAGGCGCTGGCGGCCTGTCCGGTCAAGACCGAGAAACGCGGACAGGGGGAGCTGGATGTGGTGCTGTCGTTTGCCGGGGTGAGCATAGCGCCAGGGGACTATGTCTACGCCGATCTCAATGGCGTGCTGGTCAGTGGCGCCAGGCTCCTCTGAGCCCTCAGAAGTTGAACCCCACCCCCAGGGTGAGGAAGTGCTCCGTGCTGAAGGCGCTGAGGCCGTAGTTGGCCGTGATGGCCAGCTGCGGCGTCACCAGCAGGCTGCTGTTGAGCTCCACCAGGGTGCTGGCCTTGCTCACTTCCAGCTGCTTGAGCTGGCTGCCGATGTTGAGGGAGGGGGAGAGGCGGTAGCGCACCCCCGAGCTGATATTGAAGCCGGCCTGTTCGCTGTGGCGGCCCACCGCGGGCCCGGCCTCCATGTAGAGGCTGATGTCATCCTCTACCGGATACTGGTAGCCGGTGTTGATGAGCCAGATATCGAAATGGTCGCCGGTATGGGTCTGGTTGCCGAGCAATACGCCGGAATAGCTTTTCACGTAGAGCTGGCTGTCTGATTCGGTCTGGAGAAAACTCCAGTCGGCAGCCTGGGCCGAAAAGGCGAGGCTTGATGCGAGTGCGATAACGAGAGACTTGACCATTCGTTTCCCCTCCCTGGGTCCGAACAGGACTACAAGCATGGCACATGCCAGCAGGGAGTAAAGGGAACCACGATCACAATAAAAGAGTTTTAATCGGCGCCAGAGTCGTGATAAACAGGCCCCCTCACTCTGTGTCTTCACGACTTTCTCCATCACGAGGTGAACTCATGAACAAGAAACTGACCCTGCTGGCCGCGCTGGCCCTGGGAGGCTGCGCCATGGCAACGGGTTCCACCCTGGCAGAGCTGCAAGCATCCACCTGGCAGTTGCAAGGGGCGAGCGGTGATACCTTCACCCTGCAGGTCGCCGGCGACAAGGTGGCGGGCAAGGGCGGCTGCAACCGCTACTTTGGCGGCATCACCCAGCAGGGTGACGGGGTATTGACGCTGGGCGCCATGGGCTCGACGCGCATGATGTGCGTGGGGGATCTGGCCGGCAAGGAGATGAGCTACCTGCAGACGCTGGAGAAGGTGACGAGCTTCCAGATAAGCGGCAAACAGCTGGTGCTGAAGGATGCCGGCAAGGCCACGCTGCTGACCTTCGATGCGCTGAAATAAGCGGGTTTGTCGTCAGGGGCTGTCGCAGCCTGACGCCAGAAAAAGGGACGCCACGGCGTCCCTTTTTGCTGATTCAGCCGGGTTCATCCCCCCCGCTGAAAGCGAAATCGCTTCTTGCGCCTGTAGGGATAGACATCCTCGAACACCCCCTCCTTGATGTTTCCCTGCAGCATCTTCCAGTAGTTGGCATCGAACAGCTCCTTGTGCAGCTGCATCATGATCTCCCGCACCTGGGGCTTTTGCAGCAGGAAGGTGGCGAACTCCTCGGGGAAGATGTCGTTCGGGGCCACCGAATACCAGGGCTCGGCGCTCCACTCGTCCTCCGGGTAGCGCGGCGGCGGGATCTGACGGAAGTTGCACTCCGTCATGTAGCAGATCTCGTCGTAGTCGTAGAACACCACCCGGCCGTGGCGGGTCACGCCGAAGTTCTTGAACAGCATGTCCCCGGGGAAGATGTTGGCCGCCGCCAACTGGCGGATAGCGTTGCCGTACTCCTCCAGGGCGAGCCGGGTCTGCTGCTCGTCCGCCTGATCCAGATAGAGGTTCAGCGGGATCATCTTGCGCTCTGTGTAGAGGTGCTTGATCACCAGCTTGTCGGCGGTGATGGTGAGCGCCGAGGGAGCCACCGTCTTGAGTTCAGCCAGCAGTTCGGGGGAGATGCGGTCCAGGGGAAACTCGAAGTTGGTGAACTCCTGGGTGTCGGCCATGCGGCCCACCCTGTCGTGCTGTTTCACCAGCCGGTATTTCGCCTTCACCTGCTCGTGGCTCACATCCTTGGGCGGGGTGAACTCGTCCTTGATCACCTTGAACACCACGTCGTAGGAGGGGAGGGTGAACACGCTCATCACCATCCCCTTGATGCCGGGGGCGATGACGAACTGCTCCCGGCTCTGGGCCAGGTGCTGCTGGTAGTGACGATAGAGCTCGGTCTTGCCGTGCTTCTGGCAACCGATGGCGTTGTAGATCTCGTAGTCCGGCTTGCGGGGCATGATCTGGCGCAGGAAGAGCACGAACAGGGCCGGCACAGGGGCATAGACCATGAAGTAGGCGCGGGCGAAGCCGAATACGATGGAGGCCAGCTCAGGCTCGAAGATGACGGTGTCCACATAGATGCTCTGGCCCGTGCTGAGCAGGGGCAGGATGAAGGGATGCACCTCGCCCTTCACCCGAATGAGCCCCACCAGATAGGCCCCCTTGTTGCGGTAGAACACCTCCTTGAGCAGCTCGATGGCGAACGGCTCCTCGTGCAGTATGGCCGGGCCGCTCTCCGCCAGATGGCGATGAATGTCGATGATGTCCCGCTGCTTGTCCTCAAAGGGCAGGGTGAAGCTGTAATCCCCGAGCAGCTGGCTCAGGGTCTGGGGCAGGTGGGCAAGGTCGGTGCGATAGACTCGCAGCAAGGCGCTCAGATCCGGGTGCTCACCCCGGCTGCGAAAGGGGTGGATGTAGAGGTTCTCGTCGCGGATGTTGCGATGGCGGAAGATCCGGCGATAGACGGAGTTGAAGAAGGACTCCGCCACTTCGAAGTTCTCGCAGCGGGGTAGCAGATCGCTGAAGGCCCCCTTCACCTGCTTGAGCAGGGCCTGGGTCGGCAGCTGCTCCCCCATCATCTGCTTGATGAGGGCAGTGGTGGCGCCGACGTGATGATCATAGAGGCGAATGCGCTCGCGCCCGGCGAGCTGCACCCCCAACCAGTCGCTGTTCTCGAAGCGGCTCTTGCTGCCCTGGGTGATTTCGAGAAAGCGGCTGTAAAACGATTCGAAACGCTGCAAGATCGTCTCGGCGACCGCCTGTTCCAATGGCTGCTGCATCTCTCTCTTCCTTGTGATGTATCGGGCCCATGGCGTCTGTGCCGGTAGGGCGGGGACCCACTCGTCCGGCCACTATGGCAACATCCAAACATCTGTTCAAGTGGCAATGTTCGGGGATAAACGGTAGATTGCGCCCCTGTTTTGCCGGCGGTTTGCTGCAGTTCGCGGCGCTGGCCCTGTTCAGGAGAAACCCGATGAAACTCTATTTTGTACTGGTGGCCCCCGCTCGCGCGGCGAACGTGGGTGCGGCCGCCCGCGCCATGAAAACCATGGGCTTCGATGCCATGCGACTGGTAGGGAGCCGGGTACACCAAGAGGAGGAGGCGAGCTGGGTCGCGCATGGCGCCCAGGAGATCCTGACCGAGGCAGAAGCCTTCGACACCCTGGAAGCGGCTCTGGCCGACATGGATCTGGTGGTCGCCACCACGGCCCGCCAGCGCGGCCGCTATCAGCACTACCTCACACCGGCCGAGATCCGCGATCAGATCCGCGCCAAGCCCTCCCTTGGGAAGGTGGCCATCGTTTTCGGTTGCGAGGAGTCGGGCCTCTCCAACGAACAGCTTGCCCAGGTGGATCTCATCAGCTATCTGCCCCTCAAGGTGAGTTATCCCTCCTTGAATCTGGGGCAGGCGATCATGCTGTATGCCTACGAGATGAGTCCCCTGCTGGACGAACCCCAGGCAGTAGCAGAAAATTTTGATGGTGCCGGGCAGGTTCGCGTACTCAAATCAAAAACAGCAGAATTGCTTGGTGAAATCGGAGTTTCTCAGGATGAAAAACTGCATCAATGGGTGATGGACCGAGTTCCCATGCTGCCGCAGCGGGATCTGAATATGCTGCATCTGCTCTGCAAAGACCTCGCCCGCAAGTTTGGCAAGGAGGTTTAGGTTGACAGCCCAAGGTCCGGCAAGGTATTGCTAACAACCAGTTTCGTTCAAGAGTGTTCGTCATGCAGCTATTCACCAACATCATCACCACCACCATTATTACCGGTACCACCACAGGTGGCACTGGGGCCGGTTGATGCGCTGACGAACAAGCACAGAAATCTTAAAAGGCCCGTACCCACCCAGTACGGGCCTTTTTGTTGGATTGGTTTTTAGATTGAATTTCATAGATTTACAGGGAGAGAAAGCGATGAGAGTGTTGAAATTTGGCGGGTCGTCACTGGCCGACGCAGAGCGTTTCTTACGGGTCGCCGATATCGCGGTGAACACCCACGGCCAATCCCAGGTTGCCCTGGTGCTGTCGGCACCGGCCAAGGTGACCAACCACCTGGTCGCCCTGGTGGAGCAGACCAGTCGCGGCATGGATGCAAGCAGTACCCTGTTCGAGATCAACGGCATCTTCTCCCGCCTGCTGGCGGGTTTGAAGGCAGCCTACCCGGCGCTGGATGACAAGGCGCTGCAGGCCCGTCTCACCGCCGAGCTGGATCAGGTGGAGCGCCTGATGCAGGGCATCCGCCTGCTGGGGCTCTGCCCGGACAACGTCCAGGCCCGCATCCTGAGCCGGGGGGAGAACCTCTCCATCGCCTTCATGCACGAGTTGCTGCGGGTGCGCGGCCTCGAGCTGGATCTCATCGTGCCGGAGCAACTGCTGGTCACCGACGGCGGCTATCTGGAGGCTCACGTCGACATCGAGGCCTCCCGCCTGCGCTTCGCCGCCAAGGGCTTGCGCTCCGACTGCCTCTACCTGATGCCGGGCTTCACCGGTGGCAGCGACAAGGGCGAGACCGTGCTGCTGGGCCGCAATGGCTCCGACTACTCGGCCGCCGTCTTGGCCGCCTGCGTGGACGCCGAGTGCTGCGAGATCTGGACTGACGTGGAAGGCTGCTACAACTGCGACCCGCGCCTGGTGCCGGATGCCTACCTGCTGAAAACCCTCTCCTATAAAGAGGCGATGGAGCTCTCCTATTTCGGTGCCAAGGTGCTGCACCCGAAAACCATCGCCCCCGTGGCCCAGTTCCACATTCCCTGCCTCATCAAGAACAGCTTCAACCCGCAGGGGCCGGGCACCCTCATCGGCGTCGAGCAGGGGGATGATGACCTGAAAGTGAAGGCCATCTCGGATCTCTCCGGCATGTGCATGTTCAACGTCTCCGGCCCCGGCATGAAGGGCATGGTGGGCATGGCCGGCCGCATCTTCTCCGCCGTCTCCCGCGCCGGGGTCAGCATAGTGCTGATCACCCAGTCATCCTCCGAGTACAGCGTCAGCTTCTGTATCCACAGCTATGACAGCGACAAGACCCGCAAGGTGCTGGAGCGCGAGTTCGAGCTGGAATTCAAGAACCAGCTGCTGGATCCGCTCGAGATCATGACAGATCTCGCCATCATCTCTCTCATCGGGGATGGCATGCGCACCTCCAAGGGGATGGCGGCGCGCTTCTTCACCTCGCTGGCGCAAGCCTCCATCAACATAGTCGCCATCGCCCAGGGCTCGAGCGAGCGTTCCATCTCGGCCGTGGTGCGGGATCGCAAGGTGGCGGAAGCCATCAAGGCATGCCACCAGAACTTCTTCGGCAGCCAGCAGTTCATCGATCTCTTCGTGGTCGGTGTGGGTGGCGTCGGTGCGGCCCTGGTGGATCAGATTGCCCGCCAGCAGCCGGTCTTGGCCGAGCAGGGCACCGGCCTGCGGGTGGTCGGCATCGCCAACAGCCGCCAGATGGCGGTCAACAAGGATGGCCTGAGCCTCGCCAACTGGCGTGAGCAGCTGGTGGAAGCCCGTGACAGCTTCAGCCTGGAGGCGGTGAAGAAGCTGGTGGAAGAGAGTCACCTCATCAACCCGGTGATCGTCGATTGCACCTCGAGCGAGGCCGTTGCCGTCCAGTACGCCGACTTCCTGGCGGCCGGTTTCCATGTGGTCACCCCGAACAAGAAGGCCAACACCGGATCGCTGGATTACTACAAGGCGCTGCGCCGCACCGCCCGCCAGACCCGCCGCAAGTTCCTGTACGAGACCAACGTCGGTGCCGGCCTGCCGGTTATCGAGAACCTGCAGAACCTCATCAAGGCCGGTGACAAGCTGCGCGCCTTCGACGGCGTGCTGTCCGGGTCGCTCTCCTTCATCTTCGGCAAGCTGGACGAGGGCATGGCGTTCTCCGAGGCGACCAATATTGCCCGTGGCAACGGCTTCACCGAGCCGGATCCCCGCGACGATCTCAACGGCATGGACGTGGCCCGCAAGCTGCTGATCCTGGCCCGCGAGGCCGGCATGGCGCTGGAGCTCTGTGATGTGGAAGTGGAGCAGGCGCTGCCGCCGGGCTTTGATGTGAGCGGCGATGTGGAGTCCTTTATGGCCCGCCTGCCGGAAGCCGACGGCTGGTTCCGCGACCAGTTCGCGGCCGCCCAGCGGGAAGGCAAGGTGCTGCGCTACGTCGGCTCCATCGAGGGTGGCAAGTGCAAGGTCGCCATCAAGGCGGTCGGTGCCGACGAGCCCCTGTTCAAGGTAAAAGACGGGGAGAACGCGCTCGCCTTCTTCTCCACCTATTACCAGCCCATCCCCCTGGTGCTGCGCGGCTATGGCGCAGGGACCGAAGTGACCGCCGCCGGTGTCTTCGCCGACGTGCTGCGCACCCAGAACTGGAAGCAGGAGCTGTAACATGAGTTCAGCGATGAACCCCGATTTTGAACAAGATGCCATGGCGCAGGGCGACAGCGTGGTCGCCTATGCCCCTGCCTCCAGCGCCAACCTGAGCGTGGGCTTCGACGTACTGGGGGCGGCGCTCGCCCCCGTGGATGGCTCCCTGCTCGGGGATCGCGTCCAGGTGAAGGCGGCCGATGTGGCGTTTGCCCTCTCCTCCGTGGGCCGCTATGCCCACAAGCTGCCGGATGATCCAAAGAAGAACATCCTCCATGACTGCTGGCTTGCCTATGGGGAGGCCCTGGAGAAGCGCGGCCTGAGACTCAAGCCGCTGGAGATGGTGCTGGAGAAGAACCTGCCGGTGGGCTCGGGTCTGGGTTCCAGCGCCTGCAGCGTGGTGGCGGCACTCGAAGGCCTCAACGCCTTCCACGGCGCCCCCCTCAATGAACACGACCTGCTGCTGCTGATGGGGGAGATGGAAGGGAAGATTTCCGGCTCAGTCCACTACGACAACGTGGCCCCCTGCTATCTGGGGGGCATGCAGCTGGTGCTGGAAGAGCACGGCGTCATCAGCCAGGGCATTCCGGTGTTCGAGCAGTGGTACTGGGTGGTCTGCTACCCGGGTACAGTAGTATCCACCGCCGCCGCCCGCGCCATATTGCCGGCCCAGTATCGCCGTCAGGATTGCCTCACCTATGGCCGTCGCCTGGCGGCCTTCGTGCACGCCAGTTACACAGGGCAGGAGGGGTTGGCGGCCAGCGTGCTCAAAGACGTGATCGCCGAGCCGTACCGCGCGGCCCTGATTGAAGGCTTCAACGAGGTGCGGGCCCAGGCGGCCCAGAACGGGGCGCTCGCCACCGGCATCTCGGGCTCAGGTCCCACCGTGTTCGTGGTGATGAAGGATCTGGCCCAGGCCGAGCGGATGAAAGAGTGGATGGAAGCGCATTTCGTGCGCAATGAAGATGGATTTGCCCGGGTCTGCAAACTGGACATGGCCGGGGCACGGGTAACAGGAAGCGAGCTATGAATCTTTACAATATCAAGGACAAGAGTGAACAGGTGAGCTTCGCCCAGGCGGTGCGCCAGGGTCTGGGCCGCGAGCAGGGGCTCTTCTTCCCCGAAACCATCGCGCCCCTGGCCGATGTGGATGCCCTGCTGGCGCTGCCGCTCGCCGAGCGCTCCGCTCGCATCATCAGCCACCTGCTGGGGGACGAAGTGCCCAAGCCTAAGGTGAGCGAGCTGATCAATGCCGCCTTTACCTTCCCGGCGCCCCTGGTGAAGCTCAAAGACGGCACCTATGCCCTTGAGCTTTTCCACGGCCCGACCCTGGCATTCAAGGACTTCGGCGGTCGCTTTATGGCCCAGTGCCTGGCGACCTTCCGCACCAACGACAAGATCACTATACTCACCGCCACCTCGGGCGACACCGGCGCCGCCGTGGCCCACGCCTTCTACGGCCTGGAGGGGATCGAGGTGGTTATCCTCTACCCCAAGGGCAAGATAAGCCCGCTGCAGGAGGCGCTCTTCTGCACCCTGGGCGGCAACATCCGCACCATCGCCATCGACGGCGACTTCGATGCCTGCCAGGCGCTGGTCAAAGATGCCTTCGACGACGAAGAGCTGAAAAAGGCGATTGGCCTTAACTCCGCCAACTCCATCAACATCAGCCGCCTGCTGGCCCAGGTCTGCTACTACTTCGAGGCCGTGGCCCAGCTGCCCAAGGCCGACCGCGCCAAGGCGGTCATCAGCGTGCCGTCCGGCAACTTCGGCAACCTCACCGCGGGTCTCATCGCCAAGGCGCTGGGTCTGCCGGTGAAGCGCTTTATCGCCGCCACCAACGCCAACGATACCGTGCCGCGCTACTTGAAAACCGGCAGTTGGGAGCCGCACCAGACGGTCGCGACCCTGTCCAACGCCATGGACGTGAGCCGCCCCAACAACTGGCCACGGGTGGAAGAGCTGTGCCGCCGGGAAGGCTGGGCGCTGGAGACCCTGGGGTCAGGCATGCGTGACGATGCCCAGACTCGCGATGCACTCAAATGCCTGCACCAGCTCGATTACCTGTGCGAGCCCCACGGCGCCATCGCCTGGGATCTGCTGAGCGAGCAGCTGGCTGAAGATGAAGTCGGGGTGTTCCTCTGCACCGCCCATCCGGCCAAGTTCAAGGAGTCGGTGGACGAGATCCTGAATCTGGATGTGCCGCTGCCGGGCCCGCTTGCCAAGCATGCCGCGCTGCCGCTGCTCTCCCATAACCTGCCAGCGGAGTTTGTCCGGTTAAGGGCGTTTTTGGTGGGTTAAGCCGCCGAGCTGAGATAACCGATAGAAATAAAAATCCCCCAGTGACGGGGGATTTATTATGGGGTTTTGTCGTTAGTTTGTGATAAATGTATCTCTGGCAATATTTCCAATGGTATTGGTTGCTATAGAGTCCATACTGCCGCCGATAATTCCTCCGACTAATGGCACAGCCTTCCCTAGATTGATGACACCTTTTTCACCAAATTTAGTGAAGAGGCGGAAGCCAACTTTTTTATTAATTTCAATGAGGGTTTTTCCAGAGATATTTTTGATTGCATTGGTGGTTAGTTTAGTTCCAATAACAATGCCTGCATCCTTTATTATGTCTTTTGCTGCATTCCCAGTAAGGCATGCATATACCAAGGTTTTTACTCTATCATCCTTGATATCATGCCCGCCTATGTGAGCAATAGCTGCAATCATCCTTATTTGAACATACATTACACTTGCGATGTTTGCGGGGATTGTGACCGGCATAGTTATAATGCCGCCCAAACCAGTTAAAAAACCTGAAGTGCCGGCTTTAGTATTTTGCCAACGAATAAGTGAGTTCGCCATGTCGGCTGGAGAACTGTTCTTCTTCATATAACTATCAGCTAACTCTGAGGCAGAATCTAAACCGGATACACCATTGATTGCTTTATCATAGGCCCAGTCAAGAGCTTGCATTATTTTGCTTTCAGACAACTCATTACTCATAGTAATATCTCTTTAAGTTAATGTATGTGTTTATTTTGGCGTGGTGCTGTTGAAATGTTAATTCACAGGAATCTCTTTTGTAGCGAAGGAATGTCAAGAGTTATTTCATCTGAGAAAATAAAATTTAATATAGTGTTCTGAGTTATTGCTTCGGTTGCATATGCTCGAAGCCATAGCTTTCGATCGTCAGCAGAGAGAACATACCCTTTTGATTCTTCTTGTCCTTGCAATCTATTAGGATAAGCCCATCCTCTTTTTTCTAACTTTGCAATAGTTATGATTAGATGAGCTAAATGAGGTTGCTCAGGTGATACTTCTTTATGAAATAATGGCCAAAATTCTTCATCTCCAGAATTGCCTGTAGTTCTAATACTTGAAGCCCTCCATCCCTTTATCTTTGTTACTTCACTCAGGTTGTCATAAGGATGAGAGTGAAATGTGCCGACTAACTCAATGTTTGGCCAGTATTTTTCGAAAAACTTCTTTTTGGATTTAATTGATTCAAAATCTGGTTGTACCCAATTCTGATGTCTTAAAGCAGATGTTTCAACAGTTGCCATGGTAGATACAATTCTTGCTGGAAGGCTTCCTTTTTCAGGTATGGAATATCCCCATAGCAAACCAAAGGTTTCAAGGTTTTTATGAGATTTACCATTCAGATGAGCTCGATGTTCTATCTCATATGCTTCAATTGCAGTAGTGAATAGTTGTGGTACAACGTGATCTTCGATAGATATATTCATGTACATTTTTTAATCTCATTTCGTATGCATGATTAAGCGCTGTGAGAACAAGTTGGTTTCATCTTCATCATGGGTAACCTAAAGGATAAATATAAATCAACATGGATTCTCATCATTATTTAGGAGTGTTGGAAGTCCGGTTATACATCTCGTATGTTGGGTTAAATCTCGTAGATTGGTACAGAACGAAGTTGAGTCCAACTTTTACCGAGAAAATAAAATTTAGCTTTTGATATTTTTTTGCCAAAAGGCTTATCGTATTTTGGAAATCATATCTCCCGTTTGTTGGGCTTCGCTGTGCTCCGCGCCAACCTACGAACTTCATCAATCACAGTGCAAATCCCACGCTACCGCCCGTGGATTACAGCTTCCAATATGCTCCATTAACCAAGCAGCAGCCCATCACAGATGAATAGGCATCGGATGGCTATGTTAAGCCAATCGAATCTGATCTCACCAGTCAAAAAATGACGTAACTATCAGAAAAATCGCCTTTTTTGCGCCAGCTCAACAAATCGCACTGAGCGGATGCTGGATTCCCATGGCCCTTGATTTTATTGGGGTTGGTGGGTGCGGCAGGTAAGAAGGGGGGGGCTTGCCGTTGGAGAAGGCTGGAAGGGTGTGTAAGTCGGGATAAGTCGGCGATAAGTCGGGACACCCACATTTTTGACAGCGGTTTAGTCGTGTACTTGGCTTGAGAGGTCACAGCCCAGGGGGTGAGCCATGACCATTGCCCGTTCACGTCAAATCAGCCTGCAAGATACGCCTTACTACCATGTGGTCAGCCGCTGCGTGCGGCGAGCTTTTCTGTGCGGGGAAGATGCCCATTCTGGTCAGAGTTACGAGCATCGTCGCCAGTGGGTGGTCGACAAGCTGGGCCAACTGTCGCGACTGTTTGCCATCGGTATTTGCGCTTATGCGGTGATGAGCAACCACTATCACCTGGTGCTCAAAGTGGAGCCCGACACCGCAGCAAGTTGGAGTGAGCGGGAGGTGGCCGAACGTTGGGCGGCACTGTTCCAGTGGCCGCTGTTGGTGCGGCGCTGGTATCAGGGGGAATCCCTGATTGAGCCTGAACTGGCTGTGGTGCAACAACTGATAGGGCAGTGGCGGGAGCGGCTTCATTCCATCAGCTGGTTTGTGCGGCTGCTCAATGAAAACCTGGCGCGGCAGGCGAATCGGGAAGATGGCTGCAAGGGCCATTTCTGGGAAGGGCGCTTCAAGAGTCAGGCTCTGCTCACCGAGCCAGCCCTGCTGGCCTGCATGGCCTACGTTGATCTCAACCCGATACGGGCGGCATTGGCGGACCGACCTGAGGAGAGCGATTACACCAGCATCAAGCAACGCTTTGAGGGAGAGCAACCAGACGCGCCATTGCCACCTTTATTGCTGCCATTCGCAAGCCAAGCCCAACCGGAGGGCCTGCCTTATGCCTTTACCGATTATCTAATGCTGGTGGATTGGACAGGTCGCGCGATAAGAGCTGACAAGCGGGGCTATATTCCTGCTCACCTGGCTCCCATTCTGGCGCGATTGTGTCAACGCCGACCGAAAACTGATCCACTCTGGCTAATTTCGCCGATTGAAAAGTGATCCACCCGGACATGGGGTTA